>CAVTDA010000072.1:0-30943 GCA_963733285.1 uncultured Acidobacteriota bacterium | reverse complement strand
GGTGAAGAGTGCAGCCACGGCCCGCGCGAGGAATTCCGTATAGTGGCCCCCACCGACTCCAATCTCCGCGACCACATCGCCTTTTCTTGAAATCCGGCCAAGCCAGCGTAGCGTAACCGCCAACTCCACGGGGCATTCGCCCGGCAGCCGCACCAATTCCTTTTCAAAGGCGATCTCGTCGTAGTGTTTCGCAACATTTTCTTCCACGCGCTTGGGTTGTGCCATAACCAATTGAGTATAGCCCTGCTTGGGCTCCAGGAGTAGCCGCAGAGAACCCCGCGGCCACTTCAGGAGAAATTCAGGTCTGCAACTTTTCTGGCGCTTTCATTCCTGCGGGCGAAAATCTATACTGATGAGCCCTGCCGCCCCCGGACGGGCTGGGTGAAATACACCAGGAGTTACCCCGCGTCGACTTCACTTGAATCGTCTCCCGTTACTCCTGTCCGCAAATTGATCATTAAACTTATATGGAGCGACTCATGCTGAAACGATGCGCATTCCTCATTTCCGTTCTTTTCATCGGTGCGTTAGGTGTATCCGGTGAGCTCGTACAAGCTCCGCATTTATCAATCGGCCTTTCTTCGCGCCGAGCTGGCGCCGGACCAACCCGCCTTCACGCTGTTGACGGTGGACTCCCTGGGAGAGAAGAAGCTCTTCAAGAATCCCCTGCGCCCCCCCGGCGGGACCGGGCAAATCGTATGAACTGCGCCGGGCCGGCAAGTGGTTCGAGTACCGCGTCGCGGGTCAGCCTGGCAGCGCGCCGGTATGGTCGTTTGCATTTTCCGAGCGGCAAATTGAATTGCGCTCCAACTATTCCGCCGGAAATCCGCCGCCGCCCATTTTGCTCGACATCAATCCCCACGTCAGCCGGGGAACGCTGCTGGGATTCTTCAACGATGATGGAACCATTCGCCTGCCCGCAATTTTGCATTTGCCCAACCTCGGAACCTTTCGCATCACCGCCATCGAAGGCAAGGGATTGGCGCTCGGCTATGATGCCCTGCGCCATAAGGACAAGAAAGTTCGCGTCAACGATTTCGTCAAGGTGACGATCTTTGGCGCGTCGGCGGCCAATCCCCAGGTGGCCTACACAATGGACGTGGTGGACATCTACCCCTCGGTCCCCAATATCGCCCATGATCCGCGGTTTGACGGCTTCCGGCGCGACTGGCTCGATATGTTCCAACTCGCGCCACGCTTCCGCGCTCTGGCCAATCACGCTGCGAGCGATGTCGTGCCCTTCACGCCTATTTGAATACTCGGCGATGGCCGTGCACACGCCGCCGCTTGCTCCGGGCCTCACCGCGCTGGGCTTGATTCGCGCTACGCTCGACCGCTATCTCGGCGGCATGAAGGGTTATGGCCAGGCCGGTTACATTCCCAACGACGCGACCTGCGCCGTACGATTTCTCCGACACCTATCCCTCGCTGCTCATGGCGGCCTCCGATTATGTGCGAGGAAGCAAAGATGACGTCTGGCTGAAGAAGAACTATACGACGGAATCAAATCGTGGGCCACCAAGCTGCTGGCGATGGACCACGGCTCGGGACTGATCGAATACCCGGTCAGCGGCAACTCCGGCATTTGGGATAAGAAGTTTTCCATGCACGCCGCAAATTGGTGGGACGACATCGGCTTTGGCCACTTCGACGCCTATTCGAATGCGCTCGCCTATAAGTCCCTGCTCGACATGTCGGACTTTGGCCAAGCGCGCCAGCCAGCCCGACGACGCCAAGCTCTATGCGGCGCGCGCCGAGAAGCTGCGGTCGGTTTACTTCGTTACCTTTTATGACCCGGCCACGGGAGTTCTCGCCGGCTGGAAGAGTTCCGATGGCCAACTGCACGACTACTACTTCACGTTTGTGAACAGCGTGGCCATCACCTATGGGCTCGTCTCCCGCGACCAGGCGAACAAAATCATGGACCGCCTGCTCGCCAAGATGAAGGAAGTGGGATACACCCACTTTGAATACGGCCTGCCCGGAAATCTGATTCCGATTCGGCGCGACGATTATCTCGAGGCCCGGCAGGAGTGGGGCGGTGGGCACGAAGGCGGATGGCTCCGACGGATTCCAGATTTACGAAAACGGCGGCGCCACGGCCTGCTATGCGTACTTCACGATTCAGGCGCTCTATCAATTGGGGCGGCACAAAGAGGCGGACGCGATTCTGTTCCCCATGCTTCGGTCGTTTGAGGATGGCGGTTTCCAGGGCTCGGCCTCGAATGGGCGCTCCTACGATTGGAAGTCGTGGGACGGCAAACCCTATGGCTACGAGGGCCTGCTGGTGGATGGATATTTGACGCTGCTGGCGGTTTTATCGCATTGATTGAATGTTCTTGCGGCGAATGAAGGTGAAGCTAAGTTTCGATCGGCGCGGCAACGCGCAATGAACCGATTTTTGTAGCGCTGACCTTGAGGTCAGCACCCTGCCGGCCTTATGGTTGGCGCTGCATTCGCGTGCCGACCTGAAGGTCAGCGCTACACTGGCTTCGCCGCAGAACCTCTTCCCAAGGAATGCCGACCGGTCCCTCTCGATCGAGTTCGTCCAACCGGCGATCAATTTCCCGCCGTTGGGCTTCCGTTAGAGGAATCGCCTCCGGGGTTCGGGAGAGACTCTCCCACAGTTCATCCAAGAGTTGAAGGCGCTCTTCCAAGCTCAGACTAGCGATATCGATGGTGCCCATCGGCCCAGCATACTCCGATTCAACGTCGTTTTTGGTTTTCTCCCCGCCTCCGCGATTATTTCCCCTGCACCTCCGCATAATGCAAAACCGCCTCAAGATTGATGGCGCTCTCCCACGGGCGGCAGCGGGTGAGGTGGGGCACGCCGTTGATGTAATACTCCACCCAGGCGCCGGTGGGATCGAGCATTTGCAACGTCTTCGTGTAGACGGGCGCGGCGAGTGGATCATGTAATTCCGTCAGAGCATCGAGCAGCATGCCGGGGTCATAGCCGTCGATCTTCCCCGGGACATTCGGCGCGTCCACGCCCTGGAACGATCCCGTCTCAATAAAATCCTTCGCCAGCTTGCGGACGATGGGCGCGAGTTCCGCATTGCTGAACATCTTGCTGTGAAGGTAGAAGGGAATCAGGCTGACGGAGGCGAGCGAATAAATTCTTACCGGCGCGGCGGGATACGGTCCCATGGCCATGCAGACGGGGCAGAGGTAGCGGCCTGTGGGCGTGCGCTCATTCCAGGTCAGATGTTTGAAACGCTTCTCCGCCATGCAGCGCTCGCAGACACCGTGCCGGAATCGTGGCATGGGTGCGGCTTCGGCGCGCGCAGGGTTATTCGTGATCAGGCGGCCATCGCGCCAGAAATTTTTCCGGTAATTGCGCTGAACGCTTCCGAGGACACTCCGCGCTTCGGCCACACGCGCGGGGGTCCACTGGTGATGCCGCTCCGCCCAATTGACCAGCTTGGTGCCGCTTTCAAAAAAGAGCAGCGTCGCCTCGGCCGAGCCGTCATTCAATGCGCTGCGGGGGAGCAAGCCCCCGGCCACGTAGGTTTCATCGCCGTCGAAGGGCATCATGTCGAGAATCAGATTCTTCTTCTGGATTTCCCACGCCCACTCCAGCATCGGGAAAATCTTCTGGATGTAGGCATCGTCATGCGTGGACGAAAGAATCTCAAACGCGCCGAGAATCAGGTAGCCGGGAATCTCTGCGCCGTCATTTTCGTGAATGTGGAAGAAGAAGTGTGGCTCTTCCCCCTCGCCGTTGTGCAGAACGTGATAGCGCTGCCAGATGCTCCAGTAAAAATCATAGATGGCGCGTGCCTGCCGCGGCTCGCCAAGGTAGAGCAAGGTGCGGCCCACGCCGTTCTGGTCGCGAATTCCGTACCAGTGGTAGCCATGGCCCGCCAGCACTCCGCCGCCGGAGGACTGCTGCGCCGCTAGGAGCACGGCAACGTCATCCACGGTCTGCAACAACTGATCGCGGTCCGGGACGCTGGATTTGATTCGCGGCGCGAAGTCCGTGCGCACGTGGGTAAAGCTGCTCCAGTGCTGGCGCGTCCGTTCCAACAAGGGACCTGCGCCGGAAGCAAGCAAGGATTCCGTATCGCGAACGATATCCGGATACTCTTCGCCGCTCACGACCGCAATCGTCGATTCACCGGGGCCGATGGTCAGCATTTCGTCCTTCGAGGGATCCTGCTCCGCCTGCACCTTGCCTGTCCATACCACTTGGTACCACTCGGGAACGTGCGTGAGGTAGTTCATGAAGATGGGCACGCCGGAGGGCATCTCCACCAGCATTCCGCCGGTCGCGCCTTGGGTCATATACCGCGCGCCGTTCTGAACCAACTCGGCCTGGGCGTGGGGATGAAGGCGAAAACGCAGCGGAGTTTCCGTCTGAATTTGACGCAGGAATACGGGCGAGCCGGAATCGACAAAGTCGAGCATGGTGCCGACCTCGCGGGAATCCTGAAAAAGATTGTGATGCCAGATTGCCGCTCCCGGCTCGCGGGTGGAGCGGGACTCCATCGGCGCGGAAGCTTCCAATCGCATCGAAAGCGCCGTGGGAGAGGCATAAGGCGGGCCGAAGACCTGAATTACGTCCGGTCCCTGCTCATAGGCGATCAGCTTTCCGTCACCCAGCACGTTGATACTGCCGTCGTCAGGACCAGCGCTCTTCCAGACGCGCTCGCGCGGCGTCGGTGCGACACCCTCGGAAGGGCCGGATGGAGAACTAGACGGAAAGCCGAGCAAGAACAATAGACTGAGAAGTAAGCAGCGATTGACCTGTACTGCGGAAGGATGATGGGATCTCAAAATTGCCTCAATATGTTTGGATGTGAAGCCCTCATTTGGGCTTGGTAGATAGCGTCAAGGAGGTCTTCAACACGGAGGCACCGAGGCACTGAGGATGAGAAGGTAAAGGGACTCCTATCGCACTGCCAAAATCCTTAGCCTTTTGTTTTATTGGTCCTTTGCTTTTCTCCATGCGCCCTCAGTGTCTCAGTGCCTCAGTGTTGAAAGCTTTTAGGCCGCCGAAGGCCCCTTGCCCGCTCGGATAATCCGGTCCACCAAACTCCCCGCCGCACAAGCCTGGCGCAGGTCTTGCCCCGCAATCGCCGCGGGCAGCGACCACAAAATCATGTTTTGGTAATAATCGGACCCGTAGATTCGCGCGCCGTTATCGCCGCTCACCACGTTGGGTTGGACCCACGTGTTGCCGTGCTTTACCGACATCGCCTCCAGGCAACTTCGCAAAAGGCGCAGCCCCAACTCACTCTGGCCTTCGTAAATGTACGTGGCGGAGAGCATGCAGACCTCCGGCACGAAATAGCCGTAGGTTCCGTAGGCAACGCTCCCCACCGGTTTGCCATCCGGGTGAGCGAAGTTGGCCGCGCCATATTTGTTGAGCGCCATGTTGACGTCTTGAATGGTTTTCAGAGTCGTCGTCACGCGATCCTTCTGAAAGACGCCCGGCAGGCCGTGATAGCGGGTCATCCATTCGCCATCCAATTGGAAGGCGAACACCAGATCGGATTTCTTGTTGAGTTCGGGCTCGGAATACGCGAGATAGTAATTCCCCGCCCAGAGCTGGACTCCATCACCTTGCTTCCGGTCTCAATCCACTCGCGGCACTGGGCGGCAAATTCCTTGTCATTCACCTTCTCCGCCATGCGCTCAGCCATGCGGAACATCGCGAGATGCACGCCGCCCACATGTGGAGTCATGCCGAACCAGCCGTTGCCCTCGAACCATTCCAGAATGGCGCCGGGCTTGCCGTGAGGAGCCAGCGGATTAACGTCGCCGGCGGGCACGCTGACGAGGCCTTTCGGGCCGGGGTTCAGCTTCACGGTGTAGATAACGGCTTTTTTCAGCGACGGATAAAAATCCCTGAGGAATTCGTCGTCGCCGGTGCATTGCCAGTAGCGGTCGAAGATGCCGAGGTAATTCGCGCCGTTCATGGTGCTTTGATAGCCGGGTGAGGGCGTGGCCATGTCAGCGCCATCGGTAGACATCGCGCCCTCCACCACCGAACCCGTGATGCCGCCGAAAATCCAGGGTGGGCCGCCATCGGGATACTGATAACCCTTGTAGCCGCGCAGCGTGGAGCGGGCCAGATCCGGGAAGAAATACGCCAGGGGAATCGCGCCGTAAAAGCTGCACGGGATGCATTCAATCTGCGGGCACTCGCGGGGCGATTCGTTCATGCCAAACAGGCCGTCCTCCTCCTTCACCCAGGCGGGCAGTGGCGGCTTGGCCACGGCCCAATAGCCCGTTTTGGTGATCAGGTGAAAGATGTTGATCAGTGAATCGCGCAGATAATCCGGCAGGCTCTCCTCGCCGTAGAGAACTTGCTGCCAGGCGACGATGCGTTTCAGCAGAGAAGGGTGATGGTCCGCCAGCGTCTGGGCCGCCGCCAGCGAGCCGCTGTACTCGCGCGTGTACTCGCGGGCAAAGACGTTCTCCTTTTCACCTTTCCAGAGCGGCGAATACCACCCGAGGATAAAGCGCGCGATGCGGTCTTCATGCGGCGCCAGGTCCATGTCGACGGAAATGGCGCTGTCCAGATCGTTGGGCGCGGTGCGCTGGAGATGATCGGAAATCTTCGACCAGTGCTGGCCGGAGACGTAGTCGTATCCATCCACCCACAGCCCGCCGCCAAAGCGGACTTTCTTTTCGCCGAGGACGCCCAGCGTATAACCCGTTCCCGTGTTCGGAGCCGTGACGGTGAGGCTCGTGAAATCGCCGTTCTGCCCCTGTTCGCGTGTCGGTGCGATGAGGCCCTGCGCTACGGGCTCGTTCACTGGATAGCCAAAGAACCTTCGCGCCCGCAGGCTCGAGGGTGAGATCTGCGCCTCCGCCTGCGTGGGTCCGGGAAAGCTGAAGGCGAGCGTCGCCTTGCGTGGTTCGGCGGTGAGATTGCGCACATGCACTTCAAACACCGCGCCGGGAATATTTGACGCGCGTGAATCTCCGGAATGAATGGTGACCACGCGCGCAGGCCGACGCTGAGCGGGCCGTCGAGTTCATATTCGATATCGACGATGGGATAGTGGCCCCAGTAGTGAATCTGCCTGGCATTCTCCACGCCGGGCAGGGAACGCGAAGAGAGCACCCAGGTGCGCTCACCGCTGCTGACGCCCAGGAATCCATATTGCATCGGCCCGCGCGTGGGCACTCCGGAATTGAAGAGGGTGCAGTAACCGAACGTGCCGTCGGTGTCGATGTCGATGCACCCGGTCGCCACGCCTCCCAACGGCATGCCATGCGGAACCGCATCCTCAGTCCGACAGACGACGCCGCACACGGGCTTTGTATATCCCATCGCTTCGAAGTGCGACCACTGCTTGCCCGGGACGTTGACCGGGAAGAGCGTTGGACTCCCACCGCGCCGCAGGGGAGTTTGCTCGCTCGCGATGGAACTGCTGCTCGCGCCCGATCCCGGTACCGAAGCAATCGCGCCACCCAGCGTTCCCGCAGCTCCCAGCGCACAGCTCTTGATGAAATTCCGGCGTTTCATGATGACGACTCCAAGGGTTTCGGCTTATCGCGTTCGACCGGGCGATAGTCTATTCTGGAATGAGAATCCGCCCAAATCTTTTTTCCGTCTCTTGCTGCCTCCAAGTAACATCACATTGATGAAGCTACTTTGATATGGCGCCGGCCTTGAGCGTCGGCACACGAATTAAACGCCGGTCATGAGACCGGCAGGGTGCTGACCTGAAGGTCAGCGCTACAGATTATTTTCTTGACAATAATTCATAAATAGGCTAGAATTATAGTGTGTGGAGACTCGAAGCGATGCTGCTCGTTTGCCCCAACGGCCGCCCATTTTTCCCCTATCCCAGCCCCCTTTTTCGAAAATCTCCCAAAGCTGAGAACTTACTGATAACAAAGGGGCGAGTCTCGGCTTTTTCCCTTCCCAAAGCTGAGAACATACTGAAAACAAGCCGGTTAGCGAATTGTAAAGTGCCCGATTCTCAAAGCTGAGAACATACTGAAAACAAGCCAGTTATCGATTCTACTGAAAAATGGATATTTCATGACATTTTATGCGTCCTAAGTCCGCCCGAACCTTCCTCCGTGGGTGACCAAGAGCCGTCTTCCCACCCTCGGAATGCGCCGTATTGCCGAGCTTTCGGACTGGCCCTAATCTGGAATAAGATGGGCGGGTTGAGGATTGCACCCAACGCGGAGGTGGGAAGATGTCCCAAGCTTTGAAGCCTGACTTCAAAAGCGGTTTTCCCGCGAGTGATGTGCCCGATGGCGGCATGGTGACCGGTCAGGTGGATGGCGAGGATGTGATCCTGACGCGCCAGGGTGAAGAGTTCTATGCCGTGGGCGCTCATTGCACACACTATCACGGACCGCTTGCCGACGGATTGGTGGTGGGCGACACGGTTCGTTGTCCGTGGCACCACGCCTGCTTCAGCCTGCGAACCGGCGAGGCGGTGCGCGCCCCGGCGCTCGATCCGATTTCCTGCTGGAGGGTCGAAAAGGTTGGCGACAAGGTCTACGTTCGCGAAAAGGTTGAGGCGGCAGGGAAGCCTACGAAGTCTGCCAAAGCGGGCAAAGGCGTCCACCGCTCCATCTTCGGTCGTCATCGTCGGTGGTGGGGCGGCGGGGCTCGCTGCCGCCGACATGCTGCGCCGCGAGGGTTATAGCGGCCGCGTGACCCTGCTCAGCGCCGACGAATCGGCTCCCTGCGACCGGCCTAATCTCTCCAAGGATTTTCTGGCGGGCAAGGCGCAGGATGACTGGATTCCGCTGCGCTCGCCTGACTACTACCGCGAACAGAAGATCGACCTCGTGCTCAATTCCCAGGTCACGGCGCTCGATACTTCCCGGCGCAGGGTTACGCTCGCGAGCGGCAAGTCCTATGAATACGGCGCCCTGCTGCTTGCCACCGGCGCCGACCCCGTGCGGCTTCCCATCGAGGGCGCGAAAGAATCGCAAACTTACTGCCTTCGGACGTTTGCCGATAGCCGCGCCATCATCGCCAGGGCGGAGAAGGTGAAAAGTGTGGTGGTTGTGGGTGCGAGCTTCATCGGCCTTGAAGTTGCCGCTTCATTGCGCTCGCGAGGTCTCGACGTGCACGTGGTCGCTCCGGAAAAGCAGCCGCTCGAGCGCATTCTGGGGCCGGAAGTGGGTTCATTCATTCGCGGACTGCACGAGGCGCAGGGCGTCAAATTCCATTTGGGCGAAACCGTGAAGCAGGTCGCAGGCCGCAAGGTTACGCTGCAAAATGGTGCAACTATGGAAGCGGATTTTCTGGTGCTCGGAGTGGGTGTGCGCCCGTCGATTGCGCTGGCGGAGCAGGCGGGCCTGGCGATTGACCGTGGCGTGAGCGTCAACGAATTTCTTGAAACCAGCGCCCCGGGCGTTTATGCGGCGGGCGACATCGCGCGCTGGCCCGATCCGCACACCGGCGAGCGAATTCGCGTCGAGCATTGGGTGGTCGCCGAGCGCCAGGGCCAGACGGCCGCAAAAAACATTCTCGGCGCGCGCACGCCTTTTAACGCCGTGCCGTTCTTTTGGAGCCAGCACTACGACGTGGCACTCAACTACGTTGGGCACGCGGAAAAGTGGGATTCGATTGCCATTGATGGGGATCTCGCCGAGAAGAATTTCACCGCTTCATATTTGAGAGGCGGCAAGACCCTCGCCGTCGCCACGGTCGTTCGCGATTTGGAGAGTTTGAAGGAAGAAGCGGCGATGGAAGCACGATAGTTCTTCGCCCCTTGGACAGTAACTCCCGAGCGTCTTCCCACGGGCGGAATTCTATTCCCGGTGAATCTCTTATGCGTCCACGGTCTGGAGGAACTCAAGCCCCGCAATGGTTGAATTCTTGGCCTCATCCTCGCGCGCCCAAACGACGCGTGCGGGGATGGCCTGCGGAAATTCCCCTTTGGGGACGATTCCCACCCACTCGCCGGGAACCAGGAAGAGACTGGTTTGGACTTTCATGCCATGCAGGGAAAGATCGAGGGTGGTGGCCATCGAGTCGGACTTGAAGGTCTCGGCTCTTAACACCAGTTTGATCGGGATGTTGGCGGGTTCCCGTTCCCAGCGTTGCACCTTGGGCGAAGTTTCAGCTTGCATCACACGGCTCCTTCCTTCCAAGCAGGGCCCCGGGTGGACTCGACGGAACCCCATCCACAGGCCGCTTGCTATTTCATTAAACCCTCGCCAAGACTATGCTGCTCAACCCCTAGATGTAAAGAGGAATGTTTAATCAATAGGTAGTTTGTTCTATCTATACCCCAATGGATTGCGGTGCCATTTTCCCTAACCACAAGGGTATGCAATTGAGAAACCGGCCGCCCGAGCCAACCCTTGACGCGCAGATCGGGGTCCTAAGGCGACAGATTCTCGGCACTCGCGGCAGTGGGAAACGGGTTGAACAGCGAATCCAGAATTTCTCGGGTGGCGCCCCGATCCATCCGGGCGACCCCATAGGCAATTTGATGCGGCGTTTGGAACGCCTCCATGCCCACGATGGTTGTGCCTATTAGCCTACTAGAATGGCTAACCACAAGGTAAACCACGGCCTTACAACTCGCGTCTACCGCGAAAAAGCCTGCCATCGAGCCCGGTTCGAATCAAGCTTGGCGCGCATCCCGGGCCGTTCGAGAACCTCGCGATTGACCACATAGGGAGGAATTTCACCGCGCAAAATTGCCAGCACGGAGGCGATGGCCGATGTCCCCATCCCCCGATTGCATTGGTCCGTCCAACATAAAGTGTGGGGAGTCAGAATGACGTTATCCAGGCCAAGCAGCGGGTCATCCGCCGCAATGGGTTCCTGCTCGAACACATCGAGGCCTGCGCCACGGATCTTATGGCTTTTAAGTGCACGGTAAAGAGCGCGTTGGTCAACAATCGGTCCCCGGGCGGCATTGATGAAGTAGGCCGTAGGCTTCATCCAGGAAAACTGCCGCTCGCCAATCAGCCCCCGAGTTGCAGGCGTGAGCGGGCAATGGATGCTCACAAAGTCGCTCTGGCGCATTAGTGTTTCCAAATCAACCAGTTCAACCCCAAGATCGGCAACTTGCTCGGGCTTCACGAAGGGATCTGTCCCCAGAAAAACCATTTCAAAGGGTTTGATTAAGCGCAGGACCTCCAGCCCAATATTCCCCAATCCTACTGCCCCGAATGTCCTTCCTTTCAAGCCGGTGGTCTTGATGTTGGTTCGCTCCAGCCATTTTCCTTCCCGGACCAGGCGATCCTTGGGCAGAAGCTCGTGGGCGAGAGCGAGCAGGAAGGTCACGATGGCCCCGGCCATGGGCCGCTGTATTCCATCCGGAGTGATCGTCAGCATCACGTCGTGCCCCGTCAACGTTGGGACATCCACCATATCGTAGCCAACTCCCATCCGCGCAATGACGCTCAACGGGAAGGGTGAGCCCTCAAAGGTTCGCTGCGTGTACCTTTGACCGCCGGAGACGATCGCATCGTAGCGGCGCGCCTGTTCAGGAGAAACCTCGGGCAAATTCTCCGCCATAAACTCCACGGAAACTTCCACCACATCCTTCAACACATCGAGCCCAATATCCCCTACGGCGATTTCGCCGGCGGAATTTAGAAAGTCACGCGTATATCCGATTCGAAACGTCTCCATCGCAGTTCCTCTTCATTTCCAGTTCGCCAGGATTTCCTCGGGGAAGTCCAGCAACTCAAATGTGGTTCCCAGTCTCTCTTGCGAGTCAAAGTAAGTAAACCGGCCGGTTCTCGATTCGCCCACAATCGGGCCGTCCACGGTAACGGCAAGGCCCTGACGGGTAAGCCCTCTGACCGCCTCGCCGTAATTATCAGCCATCAAGCCCACGTGGTGGACTCCTTCACCGTGTTGATCCAGGAAATCCTGATACATCGACTGGCCGCGAAGCGGCTCGAGCAGCTCAATCACCGCCCCTCCCAATCTTGCCATGCCAACCTGCACCGCGTAGCTTTTCGCGGGCTGGCCACGGTCGGTTATGCCCGGAACATTGTCGGAGTCGACCTTGTAAACCACGAAATCCTTGATGCCGAACACCGATGAATACTGCCGCATGGCATGATCGAGGTTTTTCACCACCACGCAGATCTGCACCATATCCTTCATGACGCCGTCAGCCATGTGATCCCCCTCCCAATTGCATAATTCCGAAATTGCCGATTAGCCCTTCCCCATCGCGCGACGTAGCGCCGACCTTCAGGTCGGCACTCTCGGTCCGATTCGCCACACCTCATCTTTCTAAACAATGCCGACCTTCAGGTCGGCACTGCTGACCTCAAGGTCAGCGCTACTCTACCTCGCGGCCAAGCCGCTTGACCCGTGGAGTGATGAGGTGCATTATAGTTTGCCTTGGGCTCCCAATCTATCGGTTAAATGCTGGTCTTCGGTTAAGCGAATTCATGCGATCTCGACTCGCGGCAGGATGGTTCGGTCATCCCGGCGATGGGGGAAGCACCGTGGACTCTCTCCACAAATCCGTCTATTCCATTCCAAGGAGTGAACCTTATCATGGTGCTCAAAGGTAAAACCTGCATCGTTACCGGGGCCGCGCGCGGTATTGGCAAAGGGATTGGATTGCGTCTGGCCTCCGAAGGCGGAAATGTCAGTCTTTGCCGATATTGAACCCAGTGAAGCGAAGGCGGCAGCCGCGGAGGCGCAAGCCGCGGGGGGCAAAGCCATCGGCCTGCCCGTGGATGTCACCAAGCGCGATCAAGTTCGCGCTCTGATTAACCGTACGGTGGCGGAGTACGGGCAACTCGACGTCATCTTCAATAATGCCGGCATCAATAAAATCCAGCCCTTTATGGAAACCACCGAGGAAAACTGGGATCGCATCATGCGCGTCAATGCCCTGGGAGTCTTCCTCTGCACCCAGGAAGCGGCGCGGCAAATGATCGCTCAGGGCGGGGGTGGAAAGATCGTCAACACCGCTTCCATCGCCGGACGCCAGGGCTACGGCAATATCGTCCCCTACTGTGCCAGCAAATTCGCGGTCATCTCCATAACCCAATCCAGCGCCCGCGCGCTTGCGGCCAACAAGATAACGGTCAACGCCTTCGCCCCCGGCGTGGTGGATACTCCCCTGTGGAATCAGCTCGACCGCGAGCACATGGAATTCGGTGAAACTCACGAACCGGGCGAAGCGATGAAGAATTTTGCCGCCGGAATTCTGCTGGGAAGGGTTGCCCGGCCCAATGACATTGCTGGACTCGCTTCCTTTCTGGCCGGCCCGGATTCCGATTACATCACCGGACAGGTTATCGTCGTCGACGGCGGAATGCTGTTGTGGTAAGCGCGAGTAGGACGGGACACCCCTCGGCTCTGCCGCGAGGAACTCTGCGGCGGTGCCGCCGCAAGATATCCGCTACCTTCTCCGCGGGGAGAAGGTGGCTGAGGGACGAAGCCGGATGAGGGGTCACTTTCCGATCCTTTGAGGGGCCAGCCACCATAAAGCCCCCGGCTTTGCTGGAGAATAACCACTTCTGCGTGAGGCAGTCCATGACTCAATCAAAGTCGGATACCACCGATGTGGCCGCAAAGGCGGAAATCAGCGCGACCGACCGTGGCCGCTGGTTGCGCATGTACCGCAAGATGCTGGAGATTCGTCTGTTCGAAGAGCAGGTCAACATGCTCTATACGCGGCCCGGATGCCCGGCTTGGCGCATCTCTATATTGGAGAAGAAGCCGTCGCGGTCGGCGTCTGCGAGGCCCTCCCACGTGGACGATTACATCACCAGCACGCATCGCGGCCACGGGCATTGCCTGGCCAAGGGCGCGGAGTCGAGCGCATGTTCGCCGAATTGCTGGGCAAGGAAGCCGGCTATTGCCGGGGCAAAGGCGGGTCGATGCACATGCCGATCAGGACCGCGGCAATCTGGGCGCCAATGCCATCGTGGGGGGCAGTACGGGCATTGCCGCCGGCGCCGCGCTCTCCGCCAAGCATGCGGGGGTCGGGGCAGGTTCCGTCTGCTTCTTTGGCGAAGGAGCTTTGGGGCAGGGCCTTCTTTACGAAGTGATGAACATGGCGTCGCTCTGGAAGCTTCCCGGTGATCTATGTGTGCGAGAACAACCTCTACAACGAATATACCCATTATTCGCGAAACTACGGCGGGAGAAATCCGGCTGCGTCCCGAGGCCTTCGGCATCCGCACCGAAGTCGTCGATGGCCAGAATGTTAGGGACGTTTACACCTCCGCAGAGCAGTTGGTGGAGCGGGCACGAAAAGGCGAAGGGCCGGCATTCCTCCAGTGCAATACCTACCGCTTCCACGGCCATTATGTGGGTGACATCAATCGCGCCTATTACCGGTCCAAACAGGAAGAGGAAGAGTGGAAGTTGACGCGCGATCCGGTCACGCTGATGGCGGATTGGCTCCTCGCTCACGAACTTTCGACTCAAGATGAACTGAATCGTATGCGAACCCAATTACAGGCCGAAATCGATTCGGGTGTTCAATTTGCCATCGACGCGCCATTCCCAGCGCCCTCTGAGGTTGATCAGCATGTCTACGTCCGCAATGATTAGCGGCGGGAAATTACCTTCGGCGATGCGATTCGTGAGGCCCTTGCCGAAGAGATGCGGCGTGACCCCAGCGTTTTCATCATCGGGGAAGATGTCGCGGAGGCCGGCACGCCGTTCAAGGTTTTCTCCGGGCTGGTCGAGGAATTCGGTCCGCGCCGCGTGATCGATACGCCCATCTCCGAGGCGGGCTTCACGGCCATCGCCGTCGGCGCGGCCATGACCGGCATGCGGCCTGTCGTTGACATCATGTTCGGCGACTTCATCACCCTGACCATGGACCAGATGGTGAACCAGGCCGCCAAAATCCGCTATATGTCGGGTGGGAAGCTCAAAGTGCCCATGGTGCTGCGGACAACCCTGGGGGCCACGCGCCGGTCCGCCGCCCAGCACTCCCAATCGCTGCACGCCTGGTTCAGCCACATCCCCGGCCTCAAGGTGGTTTTGCCCTCAACTCCTTATGATGCAAAGGGTTTGCTGAAATCCGCCATCCGCGACGATAATCCCGTGGCCTTCTTCGAAGATAAGATGATGTTCAAAATTAAGGGGTCGGTCCCAGCCGAGGAGTATCTCATCCCGCTCGGCGTGGCGGACATCAAGCGCGCCGGAGACGATATCACTCTCGTCGCGACCAGCAGTATGGTGCAGGTGGCGCTCGCAGCCGCGGAAATTCTGGCTGCAACGGGCATCAGCGCGGAAGTCATCGACCCGCGCACCACCTTCCCGCTCGACAAGCAGACGCTGATTGCGTCCGCGAAGAAGACGGGAAGAGCCATCGTGATTGACGAAGGTTACGAGCGCTACGGGGTCACGGCGGAGATCGCCTCCGTCATTGCCGAAGGCGCATTCTATGATCTGGACGCGCCCGTCAAGCGCATGGGGGCGATGGACGTTCCCATTCCATTTTCACCTGTTGGAAGATCTCACCGTACCCACGCCGGAAACTGTAGCCGCGGCTGCCAGGGATCTTTGCGGAGCGCATTAACCTTGTAGCGCTGACCTTCAGGTCAGCATGTGCCGACCTGAAGGTCGGCGCTACATTTAATAATACGAAATGCGGATAGCCGATTAAATCGATGGACGGGGGCGAATCATGGCACTGAAAACTTTTGGCCAGATGGCGGTTGATTGGGAAGAGCGCATCAATATGGACCGCCTTCGCCGGGAACGCCTGGCCCGCGCCAAGATGCTGTTGAAGAAATCCGAGATGGGCGCCCTCCTCTGTTTCGACATGAACAACATTCGTTACATCACCTCCACCCACATTGGCACCTGGGCGATGGACAAGCTGGTGCGTTTCTGTTTATTGCCGCAGAACGATGAGCCGATCCTGTGGGATTTCGGTTCAGCAGCGCGGCATCACAAACTGTATTGCCCCTGGTTGGGGGAAGAGCGCTCGAAGGCGGGAATCTCCACCTTGCGTGGCGCCATGTCGCCGGAGTCGGGCCGGGCTGAGGACGTTGCCCGCAAGATCAGAATCGAACTTGAAGAGCGCGGCCTGGCCAATGAACCGTTGGGAGTGGACGTGATCGAATTGCCGGTCCTGTTTGCGCTCCAGAAAGAGGGTGTCGAGGTTGTCGATGGCCAGCAGTTGATGCAGAATGCCCGGATGATCAAGACGCAGGATGAAATCACCCTGCTCAACACTTCCTGCATGATGGTGGATGCCGCCTACGAGGAGCTTTACCGCAACATGCGGCCCGGAATACGGGAGAATGAATGTGTCGGCCTGGTGAACAAAGTCCTTTACGACATGGGTTCGGAACAAGTGGAAGGCGTTAACGCCATTTCGGGTGAGCGCTGCAGCCCACATCCCCATGTCTACACTGACCGCGTTCTCCGGCCCGGCGATCCGGCCTATTTCGATATCGTCCACAGCTATATGGGATATCGCACCTGCTACTACCGTACCTTTGCGGTGGGCAGCGCCTCGCCGGCTCTCGTGGACGCTTACAAGCGCTGCCGCGATTATCTCGATGCCGCCATCAACTTGATCAAGCCGGGTACGACCACGGCGGATGTCGTAAAGGTCTGGCCGAAAGCGCAAGAGTTTGGTTTTCCCAATGAAGAAGCCTGCTTCGCTCTACAATATGGGCATGGAGTGGGGCTCATGGTCTGGGAAAAGCCCATCTTCAGCCGCATGGTTTCGCTCGAACATCCGGAAGTTATTCAGGAGGGCATGGTGTTCGCCCTCGAAACCTTCTGGCCTGCCACGGATGGGTGGTCGGCGGCCCGCATCGAAGAAGAGTTGGTGGTAACGAAGGACGGATGCGAGGTGATTACGCGCTTTCCCGCCGAGAAACTGATCGTGGCCGGGACGCATTACCATACTGCCTCTGGCCCCCTGCCGGGCACGCGTGAAATCCAGTCGCACGTGAACCGAGCCGAGCCAACCCCTCAACCGGAGCCCGTCAAAGTATGATTGAGAAATACCAGATGTATATCGGTGGAGAGTGGACCGATTCCGTTTCCGGTGAAACCTTCGAATCCATCGATCCTTATACCGGTGAAGCCTGGGCGGAGTTTCCTTCGGCCAACGCTCAGGATGTTGACCAGGCTGTCCGCGCGGCGCGGAAGGCTTTTGAAGGACCTTGGGGAAAGACGTTACCCAGTGAGCGCTCGCGCATCATGCGGCAGATTGCCGATGCCATCGCGAGGAACGTGGATCACCTGGCCCGGATGGAAACGCGGGACAACGGCAAGCTGCTGCGCGAAATGTCCGGTCAAGTCAAGTATCTGGTCAACTACTACCACTATTTTGCCGGGGCGGCCGACAAGATCCAGGGAGAAGTGATTCCCGTCGATAAGCCCACCGTGCTCAACTACACTTTGCGCGAGCCCGTGGGCGTGGTGGGGGCCATCGTGCCCTGGAACTCTCCCCTGCTGCTGATGAGCTGGAAGCTCGCGCCCGCATTGGCCGCGGGTTGCACGATGGTGGTGAAGCCCGCGCGAACAGACGCCCGCCTCCGCCCTGGAATTCGCCCGCCTGGTGATTGCCGAAACCGATCTGCCCGCAGGCGTGTTCAATGTTGTGACGGGCATTGGCGAACGCGCCGGAGCCGCCCTCGCCCGGCATCCCGGCATCGACAAGCTGGCATTTACGGGATCATCCGAAACCGGCAAGCTCGTAGCAAAGGCCGCGGCGGAAAATCATACGCGCGTCACTCTCGAACTCGGTGGAAAATCCCCCAACATTGTCTTTGCCGATGCCCAAATTGAGAATGCCGTCAGCGGCAGCATTCGTGGAATATTTTCCGCCACCGGTCAGAGTTGCATTGCCGGCTCAAGGCTTCTGGTGCAGGAATCTATTCTCGAACTGCTGCTGGAAAAACTGGCGGAGCGCACCCGCCGCATCAAGCTCGGCGACCCGCAGGACCCGGAAACCGAAATGGGTCCCATTGCCTTCAAGGAACAGCTCGACAAGGTTATGTATTATTGCCGGAAGGGCGTGGAAGAAGGCGGAAAGATTCTCGCGGGTGGGCGGCAACCCTCCGGCGAAGGCTTGACGCATGGATACTTTTTCGAGCCCACCATTTTCCGCGATGTCACCAATTCCATGACCATCGTCCGGGAGGAAATCTTTGGCCCCATCCTCTCCGTTCTGGCCTTCAAAGATGAAGCCGAGGCTATCGCCATCGCCAACGATACTCCTTTTGGCCTGGGCGCTGGTGTCTGGACGCTGAATATCCAGAGGGCGCATCGAATGGCGCGAGCGTTGAAAGCTGGAACCGTGTGGATTAACAACTATCGGATGCTTTCGTTCGCCTCGCCTTTCGGCGGTTTCAAGGCCAGCGGCTACGGGCGTGAGGGCGGATTGGAAGCTTTGCACGAATATACCCAGGTGAAGAGCGTGTGGGTGGAACTCTCTGATGACATTGGAGATCCTTTCGTACTGAAGTAGCGGCACCCAGCTTAAAGGTCCTGCGCAAGATGAAAGTTATTGAATCCGAAGGCAAAGCGCTCCTGAAGGGCGAAGGCATCCCCGTGCCAGATGGCTCCGTGGTCACTTCGCCGGAGGACGGCGAGGCGGTCGCCGCCGCCCTCGGGCGCCCCACGGCCATTAAAGTCCAGATCCCCTCCGGCCGCCGCATGAAAAGCGGGGGCGTGCGTTTTGCCGACACGCCGCAGGAAACTTCCGAAGCCGTTGGCGCGCTCCTCAACACCACCATCAATGGATTTCGCGTGGAATACGTTCTGGTGGAGGAAAAGCTCGATATCGCCTCCGAGATTTTTCTCGCCGCCACTTACGATGCGGTGCAGCGAACTCCCGTATTACTGGTATCGCGCAAGGGCGGGATCGATGTGGAAGCGGAGGCGAGCGTATCGCAATACCCGTTTTCCGCGCGAACCCCTGCGTCCGATATTTGGGGGCAGAAGATTGCCGAGGAATTGGGCTTCGAGGGCGATACACGTCTGCGCCTGGGACATTTGATTGTGCGCGTCGCGAATTTATTCATCCAGTGGGATGCGTTGTTGCTGGAACTCAACCCCGTGGTGCTGCAAACCGACGGCTTCTGGAATGTGGCCGATGTTCATCTGGAACTCGACGATGACGCGGCTTATCGACAGGGAAATCTCTTGCAGCGATTATCCCTCAGCTCGCGGATGGCGGATCGGCGGAGCGACTTTGAGCGCGAGGCGGCCCGGATTGACAGCGCCGACCATCGCGGTGTGGCGGGCCGACTGATTCCCTTCCAAGGTGATTTGGGACTGCTCATCGGCGGTGGCGGCGCGAGCTTGACGACCATGGATGCTCTGCTCAATGCGGGGTTGAAGCCCGCCAACTATTGTGAGATCGGCGGAAATCCCAGCGTGTGGAAAGTAAAGGAATTGACCAAGCTGATTCTTCGCCAGCCGCAGGTGAAAAAACTGGCCGTAATCATGAATGTGGTCAGCAATACGCGCGTCGATCTGGTGGCGCGCGGAGTCATCAAGGGCGTGCTGGAGAGTGGACGCAAGCCGAGTGAAGCTATCACCGCCTTCCGCATCCCTGGTTCCTGGGAAGACGAGGGGAAGGCGATCTTGCGTCATTACGGGGTGCGTTCCTTCGGACGCGAAACCAGCATTGATCAAGTCGTTGATGCGATCCAATGTCAATCTTAGCCGACCGGGATACCAGTGTCTTGGTTCAGGGGATTACCGGCCGAGAGGCTGCAACCTTTACGCTTGAATCTCTTCGCTATGGGACGCGCATTGTGGCCGGTGTCACGCCCGGCAAAGGTGGCCAGCAAGTCCATGGCGTGCCGGTATTCGATAGCGTGGCGGAGGCGTTGCGCCAGCATCCGTGCACGGCCACGATTATCTCCGTTCCCGCTCCCCATGTGCGAAGCGCCGCCATTGAAGCGCTTGCCGGCGGCTTGCGGCTGCTGGCGATTGTCACGGAACGCATTCCCCGCCGCGACGTGGCGGCGATTCTTGAGCAGGCCCGCGAGTACGGCGCAAGAGTGATCGGACCCAACAGCCTGGGAATTATTTCCCCTGATCGCGCCCGCATCGGGATGTGCGGCGGCGCCGTGGAATCCATTCGGCGCGCGTATTCCGCCGGTCCCGTGGGCGTGATGTCGCGCAGCGGGGGGATGATGACAGAGATCGCGAATCTCCTGACCCAGGCGGGCATCGGACAAAGCACCTGCGTCAGCGTCGGCGGCGACCCCATGATCGGGTCGACCTTTCTCGATCTGTTGCCCCTTTATGAATCCGACCCTGAAACCAAAGCCGTCGTCCTCTTCTGCGAGCCCGGCGGCGCGATGGAAGAAACCCTGGCGCAAGCGCTGAAAGAACGCCGCTCGCGTCTGCGCCTGGTGGCGTTTGTTGCCGGACATTTTACCGACCGCAATCAAGGCGTCCGCTTCGGTCATGCCGGATCGATCGTCGAAGGCACTCGCGGCAGCCCGGCCGGAAAAGTGGTCGCTTTGAAAGATGCGGGGGTCGTGGTGGCGGAACGATTGTCCCAAATCCCGGGTTTGGTAAAAATGGGAATAGGAGGATAGAACGCGGTTGGGAACGTTCATCAAAATCGACGTCGCGAACGATCGCCTCTCGCTGGCGCTCCGCGAAAAGCTCGTTTCCATCTGCCCCGTGGACATTTTCAAGATGGTAGATGAGCGAGTCGCCGTCCGCCCCGAACAAGTGGACGAATGCACGTTGTGCGAACTCTGCCTGGATGCCGCGCCGGCGGGAACGCTGACCATCTGGAAGCTTTACTCGAATCAATGCCTCGTCTCCCGCAGCTCAAAGGTTGATACCGATGGTGCAAACTGATGCGATCTGAGGAATTCACGAACGATATCCAAAGCCGATTGGAGAGGACAACTCTGTTTGTTCCTGCTTCCTCGTGGCCGATGATTGAGAAGGCCGTGGCCAGCGCGGCGGACGCGATTTGTCTGGACCTGGAAGATTCGGTCGCGCCTGCGGAAAAGGCCGCCAGCCGGGCCAACGTGATTCGTGCCCTCAAGGAGCTCAATTTCGGGCGCCGTACGCGAATGGTCCGGATTAATGGATTGGATGGACCTTATTGCTATTGCGACGTCATTGAAGTGGCGGAGGCCGCGGGCAATCATCTGGAACTGGTCATGATTCCCAAAGTTGAATCATCTCTGGACATTAAATTCATCGACAGGTTGCTCACCCAGGTGGAAGAAAATTGCGGGATCGAGCGTCGCATCGGTATCGAAGCGCAAATCGAAACGGCGGCTGGCTTTGTGGCTCCAGATATTGCCGGTCGTCGCCGCGCCTGGAGGCTTTGGCGTTTGGACCGGGCGACTTTGCGGCATCGATGCAGATGCCCGTTTCCGGCATTGGAGAATCTGGTGAACACGATGAGATGTACCCAGGCCATCGCTGGCATGCCGTGATGCACGCGATTGTGGCGTCAGCGCGCGCCAATGGCTTGCGCTGCATCGATGGCCCCTACGCCGCCTATCAGGGACGCAGCAGGACTGGAACGCGCTTGCGCCATCTCCAGGGCGATGGGATTCGATGGCAAGCAGTGCATTCATCCCGCCCAGCTTGCCCAGGTAAATACTCTTCTTTTCCCCCTCGGCAAACGAGGTGGATCATGCGATGGAAGTGGTTCGCGCGTGTGACGCGGCAATGGCAGAAAAGCGCGGCGCCGCAGGCCTGAATGGAAAGATGGTCGACGCCGCGAGTGTGCGTATCGCCAAAATAATTCTCAATAAGCACAGGGCTGGCCAGTGATCTCCTGAGTCCAATCAAGATGTGGTCAACGGGTTCCTTCGGCAGGGATGGAGAGTCGGTCATCGATGGAGGGATTTCACTCATCGGTGAATCGCGGTTCCCTCAGGGTACCGCTTACCGCGTGCGAAAAAACGCCTTCAAGGCTGATCGAGCTTTCTTTCCATTGCCAAGATCTGCGGATCGAACGCCTCGAAAAAGGTCCGGATCCTTTAAATGGCTGGGAGATTTGTGCTGCAAAATGAATTCTCCCACTACCGGGGCGAGTTTCGAAACGGGCATCCGCTCTCTTGCTCGATGATTTCTGACATTTTTTTCAGGTTCCGAATTTCACTCCGGTGGTCATATTTCCGAGATGCAATCCCATCGCAACCTGCTCCAAGGAGGCATTGCCGGCTCGATCCCCAAGCCCGTTCACGGTTACATCCAGTCCCTCGGCGCCGGCAATAGCAGCAGCCAGAGCATTTGCGGTTGCGAGCCCGAGATCGTTATGGCCATGGAAAAAATTGGCGCCTCGACCACGCTTCGCAATTTCTTCACCACTGTGTGAACTGAGAAAGGATTGGCGCTCCCGTTAGTATCGTAAATGGTCAGGCGCTTTGCCCCTTCGCTCGCCGCACACTGGGAGATCTCCAAAAGAAATTGTAAGTCTGTCTGCATGGAATGCGGAAAGCCAACTCCAACTTCCGAATGATGCGACAGTGAGAATGCCAGAATCTCCCGGAGAAGATTCACTTTCGCCGATCGGGTGAAAGGCTCTCTTCTTTCCGATATGGGCATCAAAATATCAAATCGATGCACCGACTTGCTTGCCGCTTCTATATCTGCCTTGGCGCGAGCATGATAGGAATAGATCAGGCCGGAAGTTATGATCCTTGGAATCTCGTTCCTAATCATCCGGACGGATTCCAAGTCGTCAAAGACCCTGCTCGGCGCGACGATTTCGATCTCTGGCACGTTCGCTTCGTCGAGCATCCGTGCAATCTTGAGCTTCTGCGCCGGTGAAAAGGATACTCCCGGCGTGTCCAGGCCTTCCCGTAAGGTTGAGTCCCTGATCCCGACTTTCCTCGGCTGCTCAGTCATGCGCTGCCGCCAAGGAAACTTGTTCCCCGTAATTCCTGATCATGCTCTCGAGGCCGGAAATATGGAAATCAGCTTTTGCCCCGCCGTCCGCGTGGCTCACCCCACTGGTCAGGCACCAGAGCACTCGACTGCCTTTGCGAATGGTGCCGGCATCGATTTCCTTCAACGTCCCGGCGAGCGCGATCAGTCCCGTCCTCTCGCGCAACTTCCCCATCTCAATGTCCTTGCCGCTGAGTAATTTCCGGATCCCCATTCCTTCAAAATCACGATCGAGGAAGCCGGCAAACTCCGAACGGTTTATTGTGCACAGCGCCCCTCTGGTCTCCTCCAGGACGCCGAGAAGATCGCGATAGGTTCCGTAGGTGTGGGGCTTGACGTCATACATGACGGGCGTCAAGAGTTTGGAGGTAGAGTCGATCTTGAGGGGGCGCAAATTGGGCCGCTTTGCCTTCCAGGCTCGATACATCGGGCAATTCACCTCCTGCTGGATGCCCAGGAATCGCGGTACTTTGCCGAGGTTTTTTCCCAAATTCCAAAATGACCAGTAAATCCCGATGGGGCCGAACGCGGCGCTGATGGTCTGCGTGATCCAATCGAATTTCTTGCCCTCTCAAGCATGTATTCCAGGATGCGAAGTCCCCGGAATCGGGAGGCCTCAATCCGCCAGCGGGTTTCAGGAATGTGCTTCAACGCGTAAAGTTTTTCGAATAATTGCGTGCTCTTCTTTACCATCCCGGGCTCCTCCACTGAGATGAGATGGGCCTTTTGGAGGCGAAGAATTTGCTGTTGAGCAGCGGCAGATTCTCTTGGGAATGAAACAAAACGTTTCGAGCCCGGCAGCGCGTCCCGTACGCGGTGAGAGCCGCCCCGGTGTTCCCCCCGGTTTCCAGGACGACTCGATCGTATCCGGCCAATTTGCATCGCGCGGTGGTTACACACCCGTCGATGGATTTCAGCGTATTCGTGTACATCAATGAGGTCTCGTCGAGCGCGAAAATTTCGACGCCCTTGTATTTCAGCAGGGAGAAGATACGGGCCCCTTCGCGAATACTGGTGCTTTTCAGCAAATCCTTGAATCGCGAGTCCTCTTCTTCCGTCCCAAACGTGAAGGCGTTTCGATATCGGAGGACAATACTGGTCTCTGGCGCGTATTTCCTGTCGATCGATGCAAGGAAGGGCGAGTTAGAATTGCTCAAAGTGGATGATCTCCTTCAAGGGGCGAAGTTCTTTGGGCCGGGCAATTTCATCCGAGTAGCCCAAAGGCAGAATCGAAACGGGCGCAAATCCTTCAGGGAGTCCCAGCACAACCCGAATCGCTTCGGAGAGCTTTGGCTCGTCGGAGATGTAAGCACTCATGTAAACACTTCCCAAACCGCGGCTGTGTGCTCCCAGCATGATGACGGATGCGGCCAGGATGCCGTTTTCGATTTCTCGTCCGAAGGATCGGCTTTTTTCGACACAAACAATAATGATCAGGGGGGCCTTGAGCAGAAAATCGGCCTGAAAAGCTTGCTTCTCTGGCGGGCAGAACCTGTTCTTGATCTCGACGAGGGCTTTCTTGGATTTTTCGCTTTTGATAATTACAAAATGCCACGGCTGGCCGTTCATCGAAGACGGCGCATGCCTCGCGAGATCGATCAGGAATTCAACTTCGGAATCTGGGATTGTCCGGTCTTGATATTTTCTTACGGACCTTCTTCCTATCACCACTTGGGAAAATTCCATAGAGGCAGCCTAGGTTCTCCAGATTTTTGGTTTCAGTATTTCATGTGCCGATAATTTACACCGGACCGCGTGTGCCGGCAAGTTTTAGCCGAGCGAGTAGAAGGGTGGGCCGCCTTGGGCCAAAGCTGCGGTAGCAGCGAAGAAGAGAGCAACGATTAGGAAAGGGCCTCCGCAACATAACTTATTTAGGGTTAGGAATTCAAAGAAGAAAGGGGACGGAAGACCCCAATCGGTTCGGGATTAAGATCCCCCGAACCGAGTCATTTTACCACGGCAGGAAGGTCGGAATTTTCATCACTCTGCAGAATTCGAGCCCATGACCTCGCGTGCCGTTGCATGCGGACTTGGCCACCAGCATAGTCGATGGTCAAAACATAATTGCTCAAATCCGGAAATCCGAGAACCCCCAATATCTCCACGCCGAAGAGGCGGCTTAAATTCGAAAGGTCCAAGGCCACAACTTGGTCGAGAACGACATCCTGGTCCGCAATCGCGAAATGCACTGAGGCCGAGATGCGTTGGCCGGTTGCGGCGCCCGTCCCCGCTGCCAGGCGCACCTCCGGGAGCATGGGAAATCCGCCCAGAGTGCGCGCCGACTCACGAGAGATGACGCTGCAAGACGCTCCGGTATCCAGGACCAGGTACCCGTTTCGCTTTCCTTCTAATACTGTCGCTACGAGTAGCCGATGGTGTCTTATGACACCCCGCGCCGGCTGGATATCGGGGTCTACGTTTGTAGCGTAGGGTATGAGGTCCAGCGTCTCCTCGGGGAGGTTGAGGCGCACGATGAAGCCGGAGAACAAACTCAAGGGAATCACTCCGTCCGCGCCCTCGATGACGTTGCCCTTCACAAAAGCCACGCGGCAGTTACGGAAGGCGACCGGACCGATCTCCACCGTGGCTGCCTGCCCAACCTTTGCCGGCCTGCTACCCAAACCCACCAAGTCGAGCTCTGACCCGGCAGAAAGTCCGGCGGCGCGGGCGGCTTTGCTCCCGATCACGATCAGGTCGGCGCCGCTATCAAGGACCAAGCGCAGAGATCTCCCCCGATTGATTTTTACACTTAGAAGGGCGCCGACAGGTTGGCGGGGCGTGGGGCTGAAGGTCCTTAGCCTTAAGTCATATTGTCGATAGGGACTTACAAGTTCTGGAGGCACCTGCAGGGCAGTCTCCGGGCTCACCCCTGCCGCGTGAACTCCGCTGAGGGCCATCCCGGCTAAAAGAATTGTTGCTGCGGCGGTTCGCCTCATTTCTAAAACCCAATGTTACATAACTATTACGAAAACATTGCGCTAAGGTTACAGCAATAGAATAGACCTTTGCAACAGCAAACTTAGGGAGGAAGTTTGCTCCCCCTGGCAAATAATCGTCGGCATTCAGCATTCGCATGAGCCCAACTCCAAAGGTTATGCATTAGGGGGCCTGATCTCGGTTTCAAACACACCAGGGACAGTCTCGAGAATGGCTAAGTGCGTGGAAAGACAACTCGCCCATTCTAGGGACGAACCAAGCCGAATTCACTCGCGCCAGCCTCCTTGCAAGTGGCACTGGAGCCGTTCCAAACCCGGCAAAGATCTCTGGCGCTCATCCTAGCCAACCGGACCAGATCCCTCCCTCTGCTGATTTTGGACAGCAAGGCGTCCCGCACTTCACGCTCCCTTCATAGATCCTTCATTTTTGCTTCATCAAACCACGACATGCTCGGCGTTGGAGTTCTGCACACCTGCATCGTCAAAGTAATTTCCCGAAGGGCTAACGAAGAACTTTGCTCCAAGGCACCATTTCATGCGTCGGGAATCTGGTCATCATAGGAGGAAATATTTATGAGCTTCAGATGTCGCTCTACACTCCATACTGCTTTTGGCGAGTCTTGTATTCGCGGTGTCCGGGGCGTTGGCGCAAATCGACCGGGCCAACCTCAATGGAACCGTGACGGACCCGAGTGGGGCCAGCATTCCCAACTCGCAAGTCGAGGTCGTGGCGCCCGACACGGGTTTCAAAAGGCAGACGACCACCGGGAGTAGTGGAGTTTACAGCCTCAGCAGCCTGCCCAACGGGAACGTACGATCTTACGGTCACGGTGAAGGGATTCAAGACCTTCCAGGAGAATGGGATCGAGCTTTCCGTTGGCCAGACCCGCACCGTCAACGTGCAGCTCGTGGTGGGCGCGCCCACGACGACGGTCGAGGTGCGGGCATCAGCTCAGGCGCTCGATTCGAACAACGCCGAGATCTCAACCGTCATTCAATCCCGGCAAGTGGAGGACATCCCCCTTAACGGGCGCGACTGGGCCCTCCTCATGACGCTCGCCCCGGGCGCGGTCAACCTCGGCGCCGGCGGCCAGAGGGACCTGCGATTCGTGGGGCGAGGCATCGACGACAGCAACTACACCTACGATGGAGTGGATGCCACGGGCGTCCAGGAGCAGAGCCAGAAGGTGGGCGTGCGCCTGGCGCATTTCGCTGGAATCGATCGCGGAGTTCCGCGTCAGTTCCTCGGTCTATACCGCGGATCAGGGCGGGTCGGCCGGGGCCATTGTCAGCATCGTATCGAAGACGGGCACGAACGCGTTTCACGGTTCGGCTTTCGATTTCCTGCGCAACAACGTCTTCGACGCACGCTCGCCCTTCGATACGAACATCCCGCCCTTCCGCTTGAACCAGTTCGGCGCCAGCTTTGGCGGGCCCATCAAGAAGGACCGCACTTTCTTCTACATGGATTACGAAGGGATCCGGCAGCGCCTGGACACCACCGTGATCGGGTTTGTACCGAACGCCGCGTTTCGGGAAAGCGTGACCAATCCCGTTCTCACCCCCTTCCTCGCCCAGTGGCCGAACACGGGACTGTTGATCCCCGTCGGTGACGGCATCACCAACGAATGGGTTCAACCGCAGAGTGACAACGTCCGCGAAGATAGCGGGATGTTCCGTTTGGATCACACCTTCACCGATCGAACCTCCATCTTCGCCCGGCTGAACATCGACGACGCCAACACCACCGCACCGCTCGACACCCTGGGCGGCCTCGATAACCCTCTCATCCGCCCCTCCAATTATGTGGTCCAGTTAACGCACACCTTCTCGCCGACCATCATTAACGAGCTCCGCGGGGGAATCAACCGCTCCGCCTTGCACCACTACCAGAATGGAACGTGTCCTCAATCGAGCCGCCAACGGTCTGCCCGGCACCATCTGCGCGGACGTGAGCGGCCCCTTCGATGGTCCTAGTGATAGCCAACTCGATGAGGAAGTCGGCACGACGATTGATGGCTACGACGACCTGACCATTGTTAGAGGCCGGCACACCATTAAGATGGGGATCGGCGTGGAGCGCCACCGGCTGAACAATTCCGACGAAAGTATCGCGCAACGGGGACCTCTCCTACGACAGCACGGACGATTTCCTTAACAACGTTGTGGACGAGCTATTCCTACGTCGGGCCGTTGACCCTCGGCGGCGAGCGGCGCACCTACATCATGCCCTACGTGCAGGATACGTTTAAAGTGCGGCCCAATCTCACCCTCAATTACGGATTGCGATGGGAGCATTACTCGGTCTTGAAGGAGGCGTTTGGCCGCCAGGCCGTGGTGAAGGTTTCGTGCGGAGGTTTTTGCCCGCAGGGCACGCCGCTGTATTCGCCCGTACTACCAGGACTTCGCGCCACGGCTGGGCCTGGCATGGGCTCCCGGGGGAAATGCAGGGAAAACGGTCATCCGCGCCGGGTTCGGGATGTACTTTTCGCCGAACCAGATGGACGACTTCACCGACGGGCACGAGAGTACGGACCAACGGTTTGATGTTTCGTCAGCGGATGTGCCAAACCTCACGTGGCCAATTCTTCCCTCCTTGCTTCCTGCCCCACTTATACTCGCCCAAAGCGTGGGATCCGAACCGCAAGGACGGATACTTCGAAAACTGGGATTTCACCGTCGAGCGGATGCTTCCGGGTAACTTTATCGGCCAGATTGCTTACGACGGCAGCGAGGGGCATCGGCTGTTCGGCAAATTACAGGCCAATGTCATCGATCCAGTAACGGGCTTGCGCCCCATACCCACATTTGGCCAGTACGGCTATAAAAATAACCTCGGCAACAGCAACTTCCACTCGCTTCAGGTATCCTTGCAGCGTCATCTCACCAGTGGATGGCTGTGGGGGACGCAGTACATGTGGTCGCACGGTTTGGCGGACGAAGGGTTCGGAGCGGGCGACACGACGAACATTCAAAACGTGTCGTGTATCAGCTGTGACTATAGCAGTTCGGACATCGACATTCGCCAATCCCTCTCTATCAATTCGGTCTACGAGCTTCCGTTTGGACCCGGCAAGGCGTTTCTTAAGCAACGGAGGCGCCGCCGGAAAGGTGCTGGGGGGCTGGCAACTGAGTGGGATAGCGTCGGCAATGAGCGGCCGCCCGATTGACATCGAGATCGACCGAAAAGCATCGGCCCTGCCCGACGGCAACAAGAAATGCTCAGCGGCCGGACCTGGTCCCCGGCGTGTCCTTTTACCCGGCCGGCAAAAACGTCAACAACTGGTTCAATCTGGCAGCCTTCGCGACTCCGGCCAAAGACACGTGGGGGGACTTGGGACGCAACGTGGGCCGTGGACCCGGGTACTATGAAATCGACACGGCGCTCCAGAAGGATATTCCCCTTACCGAACGGCTCAAATTGGAGTTCCGCGCCGAGGCCTTTAACCTGCTTAACCATCCCATCTACGGCGATCCGGATTCCGATGTCTCGGATGGCCCGGGGGAGTTTGGAGTTATCACCACCCAACTGAACACCGGCGCCACAGGGATCGGCCTACCGCGGCGCCTTCAGTTCATGCTGCGCCTGGAATACTGAGGCGCGGGGGTTGCCATTCACCGAATCATCGGGCGGCGGTTTCGTGGGACGTTTCCTAAACGGAACGTCCCAATCAAAAAGTCTGGTTTTACCCTGAGCGGCCCTGTGGATCTCTCCGCCCGGCACTCGCTGCCTGGCGCCCAGTTTTGCAGGGTGGCTGTTTCGGCACGCCTGGCTGCCCCTCGTTGTTCCAAAGCGCCAACTGCCATTTGCCCTATGGTAGTCCGACCGTCTCTGATATTTGCCATCCCATGCGATCATAAAGGGCGGATTCCCATCCGTTGAACTTCGGAGGATTCGGAATGAAGCGGCTGCGTCATGTTTTCGTTTTGATTTTCATTCTAGCTGCCGGCATCACGGCGGGCGTTAATTTCAAACCTTCGCTGATCCCTACCCGGAACGCCGCTTCTCGCAGGCCCGGACTTCCAGAGAAGCGATAGCCAACTCTCCCACCCGCTGCGGATCATCGCTTATGGCGACATGCGCTTTACCGATCCGGCGGAAGTTAAAGCCACGAATCCCAAGGTGCGGCGCTGGCTGGTGGACCAGGTTGCGGCGGAAAAGCCCGATGCCGTCCTGCTGAGCGGCGATGTGCCCTGGCATGGCAGTCAGGGGGTTGACTACGATGTGTTTCGCCGCGAGACCCAGGTTTGGCGGGATATGCACGTTGTGATTTATCCCGTGCTGGGCAATCACGAATTCTCGGGAGGCGGGAGCGAGCAGCAATCGCTGGAAAATTGGTGGAATGCCTTCCCTGAGTCGCGAAACCGGCGGTGGTATTCCGTGCACACTCGGCAGTTCCGTTTATGTTCTCAACCTGGACAGCAATTCATCCTTGTTGCCCGGCAGCGATCAGATTGCATGGATAAGCGCCCAACTCGCCGCCCTGCCCCGGACGGTGCGCTTCGTCTTTTTGAACCTTCACCATCCCCCCGTGGCTGACGTTCAGGTGGTTAAGCCGGGGGGTAAGGAGGACAGCCACAATGGCCGTCCCAATGAAAAAGCTCTGGCGGACTACCTTGGCCAGGCACCGGGAAAGTCTGCGTGCTGCGGTTTTATCGTGGCCGCCGGGCATATCCATAACTATGAGCGTTTTCTACAAGATGACATCGTTTATGTGGTCTCGGGCGGGGGAGGGGCAAGTCCTCGTCCCATCGTTCGCGGTCCCGCGGATCTCTATCAGGACAAAGGGTTTCCGAACTACAACTATGTTAAATTCGTGCTGGAAGGCGAAGACTTCCAGGCCACGATGGTCAGTCTAGCCGATGATTCAGCACCATCCCCCACTTGGCAGGAGAAAGACCACTTCGAAATTCGCGCCGTGGAGACGTCTCAACCATCTGCGAAAGGTAAGATAGGATCTGGTAACGGCATTCAATTGGGCCGCAAAGGAGCATATCGAACGATGAAGAACTTTCTGAGAGTTTGGATTGTTTTGGTTTCACTTGCGGCGCTTTCAATAGCCGCGGAAGCTCCCGGGTTTAAGCTGGCGAAGAGGTATCCTGTGCCGGGCGACGGCGGTTTCGATTACATCGTGTTTGATGGTTCCTCGAATCGCCTCACGTTTCACACGGCACGCAGGTGGATGTTGTCGATGCCGACTCCGGAAAAGTG
>CAVTDA010000071.1:0-14353 GCA_963733285.1 uncultured Acidobacteriota bacterium | reverse complement strand
TGGTGGAGGCGGGGGGAGTCGAACCCCCGTCCGAAGAGACTTACGGTTAGGAGCCTACATGCTTATCCCAGTTCGCTTCTAGATTTCGCCAGCGGCCCTAAGGAACGGGCAATAACGAACCGCCGGCTAGCCTCTTGTCCGCCGTTAGACGGACTCTCGCTCAGAATCCCAAGGCGCTGATCCCAAGCCATCCCGCCAAGCGACGCCTCGTACCCTCATGCGGGCCTATAGGGAGGAGACGGCCACCTAATTAATTAGGCAGCGTAGGCATACTGCGTGTTGGCAGTTGTCATTGTTCCACTCCGATTACGGGTGGTGTGGACCCCCGGCATGCCTCCTAAGCGCAAGGGCTCCCGTCGAAACCGGTACGCCCCCCACTCTTCTTAGATTACGCCACGCGCTAGGGGGTGTCAAATGACCGAAAGGGGAACGCAGAAAACGGAAGGCGGAATGCTCCATGCGAGGATGAATTGTCGCGAAAGAAAACTGGTGGGGATTTCAAAATTCGGCGCGCGAAAAATGAACTCGAAATTTTGCGAAAAATTTTGCAAAACACTTGAAACGAAAATTTTCAAAACCTTTTCAAAATTTTGAATTGTAAAATTACGCATACCCTGGTGTCCAAGTGGGGAATGGTGCTGAATCGCGCTGAATGACGTTTCTTGGCGAAATTCGGCAGGAGGGAGACGAAACGGACAAAATGATCGATTTGCCTTTTTGAATCAACGTTTTAAGGGCCGGACGCGAGCCGGAACCGCGCCCACTCGCGGGGTGGCGACCGGTAAACGAGGTTCACTGTGGGGTGAAACGCGAGCCCAGACGTCCGTGGGCGGGCGATTTCACCCGCCGCAGGTCGCATCGGCACAAAAAACCTTCATCCCGCCTAGGAAACCTGCCGATAAACGTTGCGCGGGAGTGTAGGGGGACCGACGAGGGGGGCAAATCATCCTTTGCACCCACCGCAATTGTTGGAGTTCGAACCTTTTCCCGCGCCCTCTTGGGGGTCAAAAATCGGGCATGGCGGAGGAGGGTGTTTTGCGGCAGCCCCGTTCACAAGCCCCCCGAGACGGGTGGGGGGCTTGAAACTCTGTCCATAAAAAATCCTCAAAAAAGCTTCACGCCCTCGTTAAATCCCGCCGATAGACGTTACGCGGGAGTGTCGGGGGACCGGCGAGGGGGGCAAAGGGAAAAGTCGTGTTTCAATTTCCCACTCCGTCGGCGCGAAGATCCGTTGTGGCGGAACTCCGATTTCGGGACCCCAATGGGTCCGATCAGTGCGAATTCCGGCTCGATTGGTTTGGACCATCGAATTCTGGACGTCGGAGACCCCAGAAGTCGGAGAAGGTGTTCGTCAGCCCGTCGGTGGACGGGTCTTGCGACCGACAGGCGGACGAGGGGTCACGCCCATTTCTCGGGGGGCCCTCCCACCGTAAAACCCCCGGCTTTGCCCGCGGATCATGATCCACCCCCCAGCCCGCCCGTCACCCTTTAATCTGCGCCATCGGCGAAATCCGCGGAAGGATGGCAGGAGTCGGAGCAAACTGCCGCCGCTTGCAGCCTGCGATCCCAAGGGTCCGACCTTATTCCATTCGGAAAGAAGCGGCAAAGGGTGCAGGCCTTTCCTGCGCCGTAGACTCGCGCTGGGTGTATAGTTCTTTCGCTTCACCGGGTCGTATGCATTGGAAAACGACATCCGCGCCACCCGCGACAACAATGGAAATCTGCTGACCAACAACGCCCTGACGCGCGCGCTGGTGTATGACACGGAAAACCGCATCCAATGCGTCCAGGGAACGGACGGAACCTGCACTTCCAGTTCCGCCACGGTCTATTCCTACGATCCGGACGGACAGCGGATCGCGAAAGCCACCGGCGCGGGAACCCTGATCGAAGAATACGTCTATGACCTGAAAGGCGACCAGGCCTCGGCGCACAATTCCACCAGCACGTTGCGCAATGAGGTCTACGATCCTGATGGCCGGCATGACGCGACCTACTCCAGCAGCGTCCTGACGTATAATTTTGCCGATTGGCTGGGAACGGAGCGGGTGCGGTACAATTCGTCCGGCACGGAATCGTGCCTGGACATGCCGTATGGGATGGATATTGCCTGCAGCGGGCTGGCATCTGACCCGAGCCCCATGCACTTTACGGGCAAGCAGCATGATACCGAAACTGCATTTGATTATTTCGGCGCTCGCTATTTCGGTTCAACCATGGGCCGGTGGCTCTCGCCCGATTGGGCGGGTGCTCCAACAGCAGTGCCTTATGCTGACTTTGGGAATCCGCAATCGCTTAATCTCTATGGATATGTCAGAAACAACCCAATGTCGCAATTGGACAACGATGGACATGAGATCATCTACGCGGCCAACCTCAAGAACGCTCAAGTGGTGAAGGACTCAGTGCAGGCGATCCTTGGTGATCCTAACACGAGCGCTAATTTGTCTGGGTACGTGGGTCCGAAGAATCCAAATCTCATCATCAAGAGTGGCGATCTCAGTAGTCAGGACACAGTAACAAGGAATGCCGACGGCTCGGTGACGACAACAACAGTCCAGGGTCAGACGGAGCCGGACATCCAAACGACTTCATCTTCTTCCACTGACAGTAACGGTGTCACTACTACTACTGGACCGGAGACGACGCTTAACGGCGCAACCATAACGATCGACAATCGCACTAGCAAGGGAGAGACGCCGGGTGTGCTGGTTCACGAAAGCGTTCATGCAGGCGAGGCAAAGGCTAACCCGGCTCAGTTCGCAAAGGACGCTAAAGCTGAGAAGTCCCTCCCTCACGATCAAAGGCCACAAGAACAACGCGCGAATGCGGCACAAAAAGCATATGGACCTGAGATCAAGAAGGATGTGAAGCAGATCGAAAAAGATCGGAAGAAGGAAAACCAATGAGCATCAAAAAAGTGTTCTCGACGATCTTCCGCATGGCACTGCTGGTAACGTTAGCAGTGCGGGCAAATGCACAGGTGACCGAGCAAACTGCCCGTGAGCAGGCAAGCAACATCGTCAGGTCAGAATTGCATTCTAGGGTGAATTTTAGATCGGATCAGTTCCTCAGTATCCACAGGGACGAGGACCTAGAGCAGTCCCTTGCGATAGCCACTGTCGGCTGGCGGGTAGGTCCGATATTTATCTACAAAATCAGTCCGATGGGTGTCGAGATTAGAGAAAACTCGATCGTTAATCACGTCGCAACAGATGCCGAGTTCATGTACGACGTTGCCGTCAGTTCAGCAGATGGGAGCAGCTACCGAATACACGGCTTCGGACACGCCGAGTCTTTGGCCGACTTTGAAAGGCTGATGACGGCGCAGAAGATGCAGGTCGGCCCAGATCAGGCCGAAGCGCTCGCAGACTTCTACCGAGAGGTGAACCCGGAGAATTACGAAGCCGTAACTCCAATCTTAGGGCTGATGGAACTCAAGCAAGCCGCAGAGCAGCAATGCCAAAGTGGCGCGAAGTCGTTCGATGCCGGCGAAAAGGCGTTCACTGCCTGGTGGAAGCAAGCGGAGCCGCTGTACGCTGCGCTCCCGTTCCAACAGAAGGCTGCTCCTCATGGCAACGGCTATCTCGTGGAGTGGATCGTCTTATCATCGCCCTCAGGTGGAAACTGTGGCGGCGCTCCCTTACGGGCTCAACTTGAAGTCAGTTCAGATGGACATGTCGGCAAGTTGACCTTCTCGCCGCTTCAGAAGAGCGAGTAGATTCTCTCTTGGAAGTACAGGGAGAAAATGAATTAAGGGCATAGGACCTCCTGGGGCTTGGGCAGTGGAGCGGGCACGTTGGCGGCAGGGGATGCGTATACCTTGCAGCCTTGGAAAGGCTGATCGTGCTTGAACATGCCGTAGATGGCGTGGAGGAGTTTGTGCATGGTGGCGACCAAGCACTTCGGCAAGAAGCATGAGGAGTAATCCCGCGCATGTCGCGCTTGCGCCGCATGATTCTCCCGCATCGGTTTGTCATGATCACTTACCGGACCCTGCCGACGCGTCGAATCCCGAATGAAGCCCGAAAGACCCGGTACATTTGACAGGTTACAGGGAATCGGAGGCTGCAATCATGCCAATCCCTCACCATGAAATCATTGAAGAATTAGAGGATCAGATCCGGAAGTCCAGTGGCGAGTGGGACGACTGGTCTGTGGGGACGGCCAAGGATTCTCGCAGTCCGTTCTTCCAGCGCCACCGCGAGGCTAATCTAAGCGACGGATTGGCATATCGCGAAGCCTATACCACCACCGCAGCCGAATCCGTGGTCGAGCACTTGGTAACCCATCGCGGTCTCGCCATCGACCGCGACTCCGTCCCCGAACCCGGCAAGATCGTTTTCGTCTACCACAACAGAGTCCGCGCTGCTGCCCCACTCCAAGAAAGCGACCGCCCCAATCTCCTTCAGACAGTCGGATAAGGCCACGGGCGCGCGCGCCGATGCTCGCAGCGGCGCGGTTTTATGCCCCCCCTCGCCGGTCCCCCGACACTTCACCGCATCGTATATCGACAGAATTGGACGAGGGGATGAGGGAATTTTCCTTGAGTTCCGCTGGCATCATCTGTGCCTCCATGGTTCGATCCGGTTCCCGGCGGGGAATGCTGCGGGGGAACTGACCCCCCTCACCCCGCGGCGCATGGCCGCGACCCTCTGTCGCCGCGGCAACCGAGGGAACGGCCATTGAAAGGCTCGATAGGGTAGGATGCCCCCCCTCGCCGGTCCCCCGACACTACCCCGTAGCGTCTATCGGCCGGTTGGGGAGGAGAGGTGAGACATTGGGACGCGGTGCATTTGGGCTTCCGTCGCGGGGGTTTTGGCCGCCGAATCGCCGATGCAAGAGCGACGCTACAGCGAAAAGCCCCCTACTGGGCATTTTTCTCTTGACATTAATATCATAGTAGGCTAGAATACAATCGAGGAGAATGCCAGGGAAGGCGCTTGCCGGCGCCTCAGGACTTCGCACTTTTGTGCTCACAATCTGCCCGTTGGCCATGAATCTCCCAAAGCTGAGAACTTACTGAAAACAAAGGGAAAAGTTTTGCGTTTTTGCCTTCCCAAAGCTGAGAACATACTGAAAATAAACCAGTTACCCGAACTGCAAAACAAGGGATTGGACATAGCTAACCCAGGCCGCCTGAGTTTGCGGCGATTCGGGCAATCGGACGCATCCTGCAAGATCGATTCAAAATTCAAGATTCAAAACTCAAGATTCAGAATTCAAGAGCGGCGCAGAGTATCGCATTGCAGACACTCTGCGGCTTTTCCGTGTGTAGAGTGGAGTGGCGTGCAGAACTGAGTGCAGGTTGCCCTATTCTATAGTTTTTAAATTGGCAATATGATTTCGGGAATGTTATGAAAGGACGAAAGAACAGAAGGGTCGCCCGGCGATTCTGTGGGCCGCGGTTTCTGGCATGGCGCCGCCCAGGAATAAATTGGGGAGAATATGGCGGGGAGATACGGAAAAGATAAAAGCCGCGGAGTGGTTCCATAATACGGAATTACTCAGCGCTACACTGCGTGTGCCATCCGCCTTGCTTCCCCAAATAAAGAAACCCATGAGGTCGTGAATTATTCTGTAAATCGGCAACAAAACATATTAATCTGCAGCAGCGCGCGGCACGAAGCGAAAGAGCAATCATGGGATTCTTCGTCTATCTTTGCGGCCGGTTCCGTTGCCTCCGATGCGGGATGGATTCTGAGGCATCTATCCAGACGAAGCTATTCCGCACCGAAGCGGAGAATTCCAGCCGCGAGTATCGGGTGGGGGATTCCGAGATTGTGGATGGCATGGAGGATTACTGCCCCCTGTACCCGTGGGACGGCTCCGAACCGTTCGTGGCGGCAGTTGGCGACTGGAGTTGCCGGCATTGTGATCTGGGCGGACAATGGGCGAAGCTGGTTTTGACGGTCAAGGAGCGCACGCCTTCCTCCGGGGAGTTCTCCGCCACGATTAAGGAACTCTCCCGGCTGGCTCCCATCCGGCCGTCAGCGCTGGGCGGGGTTCATCTCGTCGAATCATGGCTCGCGGAATTGAGCGGATTGTGGGGTACCGGGAGTGATTACGACTGCGCGGCCGGCCGAGACAAGTGGTTGGGTTTGCCGGCATCGGAGCGGTGCGAACGAGTGGCCGCGGGGTTCCGAACTTGGTGCCGCTGGTGGGGCAATAATTGAACTCCACGTCTGCGACTCCAACCTCTCCTTACCAGCCGCCGACATTCCCCGGGAAGTGGTCGATGTGACGCAGACATTACTTGCCCTTCACGAACACGGGCAGAGGAATCGCATCTTGCCGGGCCTGGCGAGCGGCGCCACCCATCGAAGGCCACGGGATTTTCCGCAGCCTCTTAAACCATCATCGTGTTATCGGGAACACCATCCGGCTCGATGATGGGCAATTCCGGACGCCGGCGGCTTTCGGGAATCGGGACCTCCTCCGGAACGTGAAAGCGCGGTTCGGTGTGGTCGCTGAAATCCAGATAGAGCTTGCTGCGCAGGAAGCGCTCGGGGACGTGCCCGAGGCGAAACAGCGGATATTTGATGCCGCTGCCAAACAGTTTCCGCCCGAGCAGGTAATAGTAGATCGGAATGCCCATATTGAACTTCCAATGCGTCGAGCCTCCGCGCCAGAAATCCAAGTTGTAGCGCCAGCAGGTAAAGAAGAACTCCCACTGTAGATCGGTCATTTCCAGCAGCTTGGCGCTTGACTGGGCTTCCATGCGGGTGTCTTCCAGCGGTACAAATAAGGTGGGAAGGACGCACCACTTGGAGTCCTTTAACGCATAGAGCAGATCGAGCGAATCCTTGGTATCCTGCCGCGTCTCGCCCGGCAATCCCAGAATGAACGTGCAGATGGGGAACCAGTTGTGTTTGTTGAGGATTTCCATCCCCTTCAGCACGACGTCGGGCCACTGCTCGGCGCGATAGGGATAGGCCTTGCCTTTCATGAACTTATCAAACAATCGCGGCGACCCGGTTTCAAGCCCCACGAACATGTGCTGATAGCGCTGCTCCGGGTGCGTCGACGCTTTGTGCTGGTCGAGGCTCTTATCGACGGCGATGGAAAGCTCATCGAACATCCAGGGATCGCGAACGACCGGCGCCATGGTTCCATGCGTGAGCGAGATGTGCTTCACGCCGGGGATGGCGGCGATGGAATCAAAGAGTTTCTTCAGGGCCGGCACGTTGGTCTCAAACTTCGGGCCCTGCTCATAAAGGAAGAGATCTTCCGTCACCAGGAGAACCGTGTCGGCGCCCTCGGCCACCTGGGCGCGGACATTTTGGAGGATTTGCTCGAGCGGAATGCTTTTTCCCGACCGCAGCGCCACGGAGCAGAATTGGCAGCCGCGTCCACAGCCGCGAGTGATCTCCACGGTGCCGAAGGTGGCGCGGTGATGAATCGGCGGAATCAGATTTAGCTTTGGGCTATCGCATTCGACGCGCCGTGGAAGCGCCTCGCCGCGCATCGCGGATTCGAAAAGTCCCAGAGCGACTTCTTCACCTTCGCCGTGGACGATGCAGTCAATCTGCCATTGATCCTGAAGATTTTTCTTTTCAATCTGCCAGGCGCCGGGGCCGCCGACGATGATCTTCAGATGCGACTTGTGCTGACGAATCGCCGTGTGCTCCATCATCCGGCGGAATTCCGCGGCGTTAACGGGCTCGATCTCGCGTCCATAGAACGTGGGATAAATGTCGGTTGCGAAGGTTATTCCCAGAGGGTTGTGGGCGTGGATGCCGATGACGCGCGTGTCGGAACCGATGAATTGATCCAATTGATCGGTGTAACAAACGACGACGTCTTCGGGGGCAAATTTCTGAAGCAGCAACGCTTCGACAATGCGCAATCCGTGGGGAACGTACTTGGCCTGACCGTCGGGATGAATCTCATTCTTGGTCGACCAGTCAGTGCCCAAGTAACGAGCGTAACGGGCAGGGAGCGTTGCCAATAACATCTGGCGCCATTGGCTGCGCAGATATTCGTTGGATTCAGAATCGCTGGCTGCGAGTACGATCTTCTTTCCACTCAATTGTATAGCCCACCTTTCTTCTCAGATAAGCACGAGTTGTAAATTTGGGAATCTTCGCGGGTGAATACTGACGAAACGTCATTGTAATCTGCATTGTGCAGAATTCCAAGCACGTTTGCAACCGTGCTGTAATCCCGGCCAACAAGATTGCAAACCTCGATACGTCAGCACCTTGGATGCAGCCATGGGAGGAAAGACTCAAGAATAAGGTCCAATTGGGTGGCTGAAGGGTGTAACCTCGCTGGGGCAGTGAAGGATCGATGCACCCCCCGCCGCGCAGCTCACCCCCGGAGGGATTGCGGGTACATGTAAATGCCTTGGTTTCGTGTATTTCAAGCTAGGGCACCGTGGCGAACTTGCCCGACTTGACCCAAAGCCAGTGGTTGGGGGTTGAGGAATCCTTGCCGAGGACCAGCAGCAGGACGGTTTGGGGCCGGTAGCACTGCCGGTAGATCAGCGCCTGATTGTCGGACCCGTGGGTGATGTGGGCCAGGAGATTGAATTGCGCCGGCGGATTGGCGATTTGAAGAACTCCATTGCGGACTTGCGCGGTAAGCTCGTGCAGACCCCCGCCGGAAAAGCTCTCGGTTCCGTCCGCCCGCTCTCCCATGGTGTAGTTGCCGGGATGGTTGACGTCCACGGTGGTGTCAATCCCCACCTGGAATCCACTGGTGAGAGGCTCCATCGAGCCGCCGCGGACAATCCGGAAGGCGACATTACACGATTTGGCCGAAATGGAACCCATGGTGGCATCCACAAAATCGCCGGGGTTGCCGCCCATTTCCGCCGCAATTTTTTGCGCCTCGGTGAGTGGAGCTTTGATGCCTGCGCACGCCACCGGCAGGTCGAATACCGAGGGGTCAGGCGCCGTCAAGCTGACCTTTTTCACTTCCGAAATCACCTGCGTTGGACCGTTGGGCGAAGTCATCTCTGTCTTGACCAGCAGGCGCGTCTGCGGGTCCCACCAGCCCTTGATTTTCGCCTGGGGAGTGTCCGCTACAAAAACCTTGGTGGCAAATCCGTTCACCGTTTCGGCTCCGGTCTCCTTCAGATTCTGCTTGGCCAGATCGTCGGGCGTCGCGAATGACGGTTCCCCCCAATCGCCGGAAAAATTAGCGACCGAGCATCCGCCGGCGGCGTTGGCCAAATCCCACGTCGTGGAGGTATGCGCTTGAAGGTCGTAAAGCGTGCGCGTGTGGGTCCCCGAACCGGAAGTTTGATCGACGAGGGCCTTCGATCCTGAACGGTACACGATCTGGTTGACAGCCGGGCCGAACATGGACACCACTTGGGTGACCGTATACGCGGGCGGCGCGCTGGATTCCTGTGCCCGCATCAACAGTGAGAAGACTGTCAGGGCAGTTGCTAAACCGAATAGCCCAAGCAGGGAATTCCGCACCAACATGTTCGCTCCATTCAGTCCGAAGAATCTCAGGACGTGATTGAATTCTCAGATTGACGCACGCACCTTTAAAGAGAAGATTTCGTGAATGCCTACTTGTCTGTCGAGAGAGGCTTGCTCTCCATTGACCTTCCTCCCCGCAAGATCCAGCGGAGGAGCAGCGCGAATCCGGCGAGCATTTTGACGCCGTCCAGCCCCGTAAACGATCCGTGCAGCGCCCAGAAACGAGGCATGACCGGCGGCGGGGGATTGCGGGGAAGAAAATCGATGCTGCGGCCAAGCGAGACAATCCAAGGCGTGATGACAATTGTAAGGATGATCGAAAGCGCCAGCATCGTGGCGACGACGCCGACGTCCAGGTGGCTGCGGGGCTTCTGTTTCCAAACCAGCAGGAAGAGAATCGCGCCCATAGCGATTTGCAAGGCTCCGTAGCCCCAAAATACCGACCGGTTGATCTCCGCCGCCATGTGGCGCAGCACCATGCGCGTCGATTCCTCGCCCAGGGGCTTGGTGATTTCTGCGAGCTGCGGCGCGGGGCTCTGCATCACGCGATCCACCGTATGAAAACTTTGCGTCGCGGCAAACCACATGCACAGCGTGGACATAATCCACGCGCTCAAAACGACTACCGCCAGCATTTGCGATCGTCCCATCAGATTGTCCCCTTCGCCCGTCAGAAAACTTGATTCCAAGACTCCGGCTCAGATAAGCTTGGGCCGCATTATAACGCAGGCCTTCTTTGCCTTTGCGCTCAGTCTCTTGGTGGCAAAGATCGATTACCTTCACTTGCAGGAATTAATTCACGTCATTGGTGAAACACACATGCGAGTAATGGAAATATTTATCTATGTCCTAACGGTTTTCTCTTTGCGTGGTTGTTCTTCCCCGACGGCACATTTTTGGCACTAATTTTCGCTGACTTTATTGCTTTCGGTCTCTGGAGTCTGCTCTATCCCGGAGGCATCATGGGTTGGGTCAAAAAGCACATCCGAAATAGACCCGCAGATGAATCTTTGTGGTGGGTTCCTGACTTGATCGGGGCGGCGTTCTTGGCAGGAACAGTTTTCGTAGCAGTCATAATTCTCATCCACCGAAGATAGATTTTCATATCCAGTCATTCTATAGATCGCAGCATTCGATTGCTTCAGAGATTACCGCGGTGCGCAGACATCCGACAATTAAAGATGTCTCCCATGTCTAGTGAATTCGACGCGATCATAATCGGCGCCGGACACAACGGTCTGGTGACGGCCGGATATCTTGCGCGCGCGGGGTTACGGGTCCTGGTGCTTGAGAGCCGCGACATCGTGGGTGGCGCCTGCGTCACGGAAGAAATCTTTCCCGGCTTCAAATTTTCCACGACATCTTATCTGTGCAGCCTGCTTCAGCAAAAAGTTACGCGCGATCTGGAGCTGGAAAAATTCGGCCTCGCGATTTATCCCAAGGACCCCGCCTTCTTCAGCCCGTTTCCTGACGGCCGTTATCTGATCATGGGTTCGGACATGGCCGCGACGTGCAGAGAAATTGCGAAATTCTCGCCGCGCGACGCCGAACGCTACCCGCAATACGAAGAGTACATCGATCGCCTGGCGCGGTTCGTCGAACCCTTGCTGCTCGAAACGCCACCGGACATCACAGGCCGCGGGTTTAGCGACTGGGAAAGGTCGCGAGCCTCGGGCGGCGCGTTATGAAGATGCCCGAGCAGGAACTTATCGGCCACCTGCACATCCTTTCGCAGAGCGTGAAGGATTTTTTGGACCCCTGGTTCGAGTCGGAGGCGCTCAAGGTGGCGCTGGCGACCGACGGCGTCATCGGCACCAAGGGCGGACCCTATACGCCCGGCACTGCCTACGTGCTGTTGCATCACGTCATGGGCGGAGTGGGGGGCAAGCGAGGCCTCTGGGGATTCGTCAAAGGTGGCATGGGCGGAGTCACACAGGCGATGGCCTCGTCGGCGCGGTCGGCCGGAGTCGAAATTCGCACTGGTGCGCGTGTCGCGAAAATATTGACCAGGAATGGCCGCGCCACCGGAGTCGCATTCCAGAGCGGCGAGGAAATCCACGCTCGGGTTGTGGCCTCCAACGCCGACCCCAAAGTTACATTCCTGAAATTGCTCGAAGAGCGCGAACTTCCTGCCGACTTCCACGCTTCGATCCGCCAACTCAAAATCGAAGGCGTCTCGATGAAGATTAATCTGGCGCTCGACGCCTTGCCGGACTTCAAGTGTCTGCCGGGCACAAAGCTCGCGCCGCATCACAAGACCACCATTCACATCTGCCCGACGATGGAGTACATCGAGCGCGCCTACGACGATTCCAAATACGGCCGGCCCAGCGCTCGCCCGATGCTCGAGATCACGATTCCCTCGACTTACGATTCCACGCTCGCGCCGCCCGGAAAGCACGTCGCGAACATCTTTCTGCAATACACGCCCTACACGCTCTCGCCCGAGGTCGCGCCCAACTGGCACGCCTTGAAGGAGAGCTACGCCGACCGCGTGATGGACCTGATCGAAGAGTACGCGCCGGGATTCAAGAGCCACGTGCTGCACCGCCACGTGCTTTCGCCTCTCGATTTGGAGGAAACCTACGGATTGACGGGGGGAAATATCTTCCACGGCGAGATGAGCGTGGATCAGCTCTTCTTCCTGCGCCCCGCCCCCGGCTGGGCCAAGTATCGGACGCCGATTCGCGGGCTCTATCTGTGCGGCTCGGGCGCGCATCCCGGCGGCGGCGTCATGGGCGCTCCGGGGCACAACGCCGCGCGCGAGATTCAGAAGGATTGGAAGAAGTTGCGACGGGGGTGAGGGACGCGGAGGGACAAAGCCGTGTAGCGAAGAGCTTGTGCACTTCAAACTCTGCGGTTCTTGCCCTCTAAGTCAGGAGGGATGATGCGGGCATTGCCATTCATGTCTGCGCGGGTGGCGCATACATCGTCGTTCAATGCATGCGACCCAGACATCACCCCGTGACTCATGAAAGTGACGCACACATAAACTGCAATGTAAACGTCCCTGGAGAGTGAAGATAGGACGCCATGTTTGAATTTTATGCCTCCCCCCCGTCGAACCCGGCAAAGCGCCTGCCAGACTGGATGATGGTGCTGTGGGTCTTCCCGGCGCCAATGGGACTCGCCTTTTCAGCGCGTATACTGTGGGAAAAGACCTGGCTGACCTACGCGGAGGGGCGACAGATGATCGGGTTCAGTCTCGTGCATATCCACCCGTTCTTTTTCATCGTCGGGTCGCTTTGTTCGATGGTGCTTGCGATATGGCTTCCGGTCGCAGCCGTATATCTTGTCGTGTCAAAATTTAGACTCGTTGCGTCTTCTTGGTGGATGATCGCGGTCGCATTATTCGTCGCGCTGGCAATGTTCCTGCCCGATGCAACAGGCCTTGCTTTTCGGTGAGTGGTTCTTTCGGTGTGAAAGCCGGGGTCAAGACGGCCACTGCGGATCCTCGACTTCTCTGAGGAGGGACGGCCTGTTCTTTGTGGAGTGCGACAGCTTGCTGCCACTTTCTAAGGCCGGAAGCTTGGTTCCGGCAGAATACTCGCCCGTGCACAGGCGGGTGCGACGGACCGCCCGCAAAGGAGCGGCGACTATTACGCCAGCAAGCCGGCGAAGGGCGAAGCGGCAGCAAGCAACGGCACTCCAAAGCTTGTAGCCAAGAGCGTTTGCGCCTGCTTTCGAGATAGATCCATGCGAACCCGTTCGATCCGAAATGCAAAATTGCGTTGATTCGAATCGATGTACAATCCTTGAGGATGCTCAGACGATTTCTAATCTTGAATATTTATCTTCGGTGCGGCGCGATGGCCGCGATAGCCCTGGGCGCGATGGCGTTACCTTTGCTCGCCGGAGCGCAACAAGCCACCGGCTCCACTCATCCCCAGGCACAGCAGTTGGCGGCCGGCGCGGTGAAGGAAAATCCCAAAGACGGGCTGAAGTATGTTTGGATTCCACCGGGAAAGTTCACGATGGGTTGTTCGCCGGACGACGCGCAGTGCGACGCCGGGGAAAGGCCCGCGCACACCGTGACCCTCACCAGGGGCTTCTGGATGGGACAAACGGAAGTGACCGTAGCCGCCTACAAACACTTTGTGGCAGCGAAGGGAATGCAGATGCCCAGCGAGCCGAGTTCAAGCGGCAAGCAACTGAACCCGGGATGGGCTGACGGCAGCATGCCTATGGTCGATGTGACGTGGTATGACGCCCAATCCTACTGCGAGTGGGCGGGGGGCAGGCTGCCGGCGGAATCCGAATGGGAGTACGCCGCAAGAGCGGGAACTACGCCCGCCCGCTATGGCGATCCGGAGGCCATTGCCTGGTTCGCCGACAACAGCGGCAAGCAACACTTGGACAGCGGGAGGCTGGCGAATGACGACCGCCTCAGTGTCATGTCAACCTTGAACAGCAACGGCAATGATATGCACCACGCCCCGGCATGAAACGGCCCAATGCCTTCGGTCTGTACGATGTCTTGGGAAACGTCTGGGAATGGGTCAATGACGGGTATGACCCGGAATATTACCAGAGCAGCCCGCCGCAAAATCCCTCCGGACCGGCGAATGTGCAACTGCGCGTCATGCGCGGCGGTTCGTGGAACGATTTTCCCTGGCTGGTTCGAGTCTCGGCCCGATCAGGAGTCTTCCCGGCATACTCGAATAACAACCTTGGCTTTCGCTGCACCGCAGAAATGCTCGCGCGTTGATGGACTTTCTCGCCGGCCAGAGAGTTGCTCAGGTGGGTGGCGTGGTGCAATTGGAACGAACCGATCCACGGCGGACTGCCGGCGGGCCCGCCAAGCCCTGCAAGGGACACATTGATGCTCATTCTCGACATTGGGTGCGGAAAGAAAAAACGGTTGCCGGGGCGGTTGGGCTGGACCGCCAGCGGGGTTCTGACGCCGACATTCTCTG
>CAVTDA010000070.1:0-40582 GCA_963733285.1 uncultured Acidobacteriota bacterium | reverse complement strand
AAAGCAGCTAACTTCCCTGATCAGGTAAGGAGATCAAAGTCTTCGGCATCTCGCTCTGTCGAATACCATATCCTGACCGATGCGCGAAGAGGGCGTCGATCACCGGAAACATCCCAGCCTCACTACCGGGCGCTTGCCATTTGATTGTCTTCTCGATCCTCGTCATCGTCCAGTTTGCGGAGAAGCTCTCCTATTCGCTCATTCAATTTCTGAAATACGGTTGTCATATTCATCATGGCACGTTCCGCTTTCTCTCGGCTGCCACAGATCATGACTGAGGTGGATACATCCCTTAACTCGTTAACTAAGTTCCGCACGGATTCGTCGCGCACGCGCACGCCGAACATCAAAGTTTCGCGGTTAGCGGCATAAGCCCTATTACTCACCTCTTCTCCGAACTTTTCCTTCTGCCATTCGCCGGTCGCTCGAAATGCCATCTCGTCCTGTTGATTCATTTCCCCGGTGACTCGGACCACTTTCATCACCGCTTCCTGCAAGTCCAGCAGTGTTTGACGCTGAAATTTGTGCGCCGTTCAAACCGTTGCTCCCGTCTCGTTGCTTCTCTGGCCTCACGCTCCCGTGCCCTCGTTGCTTCCGCGGCTTCGCGCTCCCGTTTGCTGGTGCGCCGGTCTCGCAACGACTCCAAAATCGCGCCTGTTACAAATGCAACGAGGGCCGTAAATGCCGGGAACCAACCCGCCATTGCACTTATTGTCGTTTCTGGCATGCGCCCCCTTTTCCGAGCCAGTATTATACTTCCCCCTCAGTAACCGAACATAACGCCCTTTATGTTGCGGATTCATTCCTCCACTTGGCCGTTCTTGTCGTCAAACCGTAGAAGTGTCCACTCGCATGCAAACTCCCGAGATACGGGGTTCGAGGAAATAAGTTGTGGCTAGTCGACAAGGGTCAGGTTTTCGCCGCGAGTATCGCCACTCCACGCATTTTGACGGATGACGGCAAAACCGTAGAAGTGAAGACTGCGGTCGATAACTCCGGCACGGCCGGGGCTCGGACCGTTATTCGCCAAACGGTCCGCCAACTCGTCGCCGAGCGCGGCGGCCACACCATACACGCGCACGTGGTTTCCGGCCTTCTCCGCGGCGAGGATTGCCGGCCGCTCAAAGCACTCAGAAGTAACCCCTCATCCGTCTTCGTCCCTCAGCCACCTTCTCCCCTCGAGGCCGTCTCAGAACTCAAGCCTGAGAACGGAACAAGGGCGAAGGAGAGCATCTTCGATCACTAATGCGGTGGCGAAGGGTCGATTTCGAAAGTGCGAATGAGCGAGGTTGAGTTTCTTCCGCCAGGCCTTGAGGAGCTTTTTCAAGTTGTAAGCCGTGCAGACCAGCGCCCATTGGGTGCGGACGTTTTCCAGACCGCGCACCGTCCAGCGCCGGAAGCCCTCGCCCTGTTTCAAGTGTCCGAACACCGGCTCGACAATGACCTTGCGCCGCCGCAGTAACGCTTGCTTGACGGGATCGCGCCGCTTGGCCCGCTGACGCATCACGGCCGCGTGCTGCGGACTCACTTCGATCAGCCGCCCGTTCCTATTTCGACTGCACAGCTCGCGCACCGGGCATTCCCCAAAACTCTGGCAACGATAACGCCGCACCAGCGGTCGCTGCCGACCCTTGTTGTGCATCGCCTCGAACTTCAGCCGCTCCCCCCGCGGACAGATCACTTCGTCGCCTTCTGCGTCGTACTGGAAGTTCGCGCTCGCGTATTCCCCTTGATGCGGCCCGCCCGTTTCCACTCCCGGTGCCACGATCACTTCATAGCCCCGCGCCTGCGCCTGGTCCAACTGCGTGGCTGACGAGTATCCGCCATCCGCTACCGTCTCTTCCGCCACCGCCCCCAGATTCGCTTTCGTCTCCTCCAGCATCGGTACCAACATCTGGTTATCGGATTCGGCATTCACCGCCTCTTCCGCCACGATGATTCCCGCCTTCGCATCCACCACCGCCTGCGCGTTGTAGGCCGGTTCCTTGCGCCCCGCGCACGGCATCAAGCGCGCTTCCGGCTCTCCCGGATGCAGGTGCTCGCGGCCCACTTCTTCCATCCGTCTCAGCGATGCCCGAATCGCTTCCCGCAGCTCCTTCGCCTCCTGCAGGTGCTCGGGCAACTGATACTCGCCCGCTTCCTCTTCCTCCGCCTTCTCCACCGTCGCTTCCATCTCCAGGATGGAGGCTTCGATGCGTGCCAACGTCCGCCCCAGATCTTCCCGATGCTCAGCCGTGCGCGGCGACGCCACCGCCGGGATCTTCGTCCCATCCACGGCATGGCAGATCATTCCCACCAGCCCTTGCTCTGCCGCCACCCGCACTCCGGCCCGAAACACCCGCCGCAGCGCTTCTCGATTCTCTCGAAAGAACCGCCACAGCGTGTTGTGGTCCGGCGCATGACGTCCTGTCAGCCACACCAGCGACACGTGCTCGCGACACGCTTCCTCCAGCCGCCGCGTGCTGCGGATGCGCTTCAGATACCCGTACAACCACACCTTCAACAACAGGTCCGGCGCGTAGCTCGGGGCTCCTTCCGCGCTCTCCCGCTCGCCGAAACCCAGTCCCGCTAAATCCGAAGCGTCCACAAACTCCCGCAAAAACCGCGTCGGATGATCCACCCCCACCCAATCCTCCAAGCACGGCGGCATCATTTCGATCTGTGCGTAATCGGCTCGTATCTGTCGGCTCATGCTCTTTCTCTCAGCACTTCAACTTCCACTCGCCCAGTTGTGAGACACCCTCCCTCGGAGAAGGAAAAACACTTTTCTACCCCCCTCACCCCTTCCCCTCTTCCGCCACGGCGGATCTTCGACCCCCAAGGCGGGCGAGGGGCATTCAAAACTTACTTTTATGTATATACCCATTCCCCACTTCCGCCACGGCGGGCGAGGGGTATTGAAAGTGGAGTTTTTTCATTTGCCCTCTGCCAGCTCCCCATCACCCGCGGCGCATGGCCTCGCCCCTCTTTCGCCACGGCGAATCCGCTTACCGCAACCTACCCCTCGTTCTTGCTGGATTATTGGCCCGCCGGGATTCTCCGACGCCCTGACATTTTTTCATGCGTTTGAAATAAGAGTGAAACATTTGACAGTCAAAATGTCCTGGTTCCGGGCACAAAAAAATTTCAATTCCAACGGAGGAAGCACATGAATACGTTCCGGGGAAGCTTCCGAGCGGCAGTGCTGATGGCAGCGGCCGCCTCGGTTCTGGCACTTGCAGGTGGAGCAAAGGCACAGGATTCAGACACCCATGACAATACCTGGCCATACGCAACGGCGCATAAATTGCCCGTGCTGGCGGTGGTTGGCGACATCTCCTGCCAGCCCGGCGAGACGGAGCCGGAGGGTGAGTCTGGGCATGAAGCCTGCAACAATCCCAAGGCCCCCTACACCAGTACGTCTCTGTGGCAATCGCAGGAGGCCACGGCGAATCAGATTGAGGCCATGAAGCCTGATTTTATTGCTCTCCTCGGAGATCTGCAGTACCAGGTCGGCCAATATCAGGACTTTGAGCAATCGTTCGATTTGACCTATGGCGCTTTCAAATCTCTCCATCGGCCCTCCCCCGGCAACCACGAGTTTTATAACGAACATGGTGCGACGGGCGTTGCCGGCTACGGCTACTTCTCCTACTACAACGGCTTTCAGGTGGATGCCAACGGCAACCCGATCACGGTTACGCTCGCGGACCCGTGCCCATCAACGCATGACGGGGTGCAGCTACACGGGCCTTACCACTACCAATTCCAACCCCCAACCCGTGCCGCGCCCGGATGGACAGGCGGGCCACTTCGAGCCAACGGGCGGAGTCGGAGCCACAATCCCGTCGGGGGGCACAGTCGGAGTCGGAGATGGCTGGTACTCCTATAATGTGGGCTCCTGGCACCTGATCTCGCTGAATATCGAGTGCGAGACACAGCCGGGCGGCTGTTCGACCACCGGCCCCTGGTTTGCCGCCGAACTCGCATGGCTGAAAAAGGATCTCGAGGAGAATCGTTCCGCATGCACTGCCGCTTACTGGCACCAGCCCACGTTCAGCGCCGCCGACAGCATCAGCGAAGAAGGCCTGACCGCTCAGGCCTTTTGGGAACTGCTCTACGAGTACAACGCCGACCTGGTGTTGAACGGACACGACCACCTCTATGCCCGCTACCGCCCTCTTGACCCCGCAGGGAATTCCGATCCAAGGCGGGGCATCCGTGAATTCATCGTGGGCACCGGCGGCGAGACGCTCGATACCGTCGTCACTGCCGACACCACAGCCGCCGATCCTACCGGCAACCCGAACTTCAACGCACAGAACATCGAATCGGCAACCGGGAACTACTGGGGCGTGATGGCCCTGACACTCGGTGAGCATGGCTACCAGTGGGATTTCGAGCCGGCACTGGAACTTCCTGGATCTCCTGCCGGGCCTTTCAGCGACACGGGCTCCGCATCCTGCCACGGTGGGCACAACTGGTAATTGCCTGGTCGCCTTCGCGACGTTAGTAAATTTCCCCCCACCCTTCGCGAAACCTCGCGGAGGGTGGGGATTTTCTTGATCTCGCCCGCTACCGATTTTCCGTTCTTCGTTTTGGTGCGTCGGTCTCAGCCAGACGTTCGGTTGTAGCGTGGATCTCTGATCGACGAAGGACCCGCCCCTGCGAATTCCACCATTCCCGCCGCCGAACTTGCCGCCGGCGCTTAATGGGCTGCGGATCAACCCTTGGAAGCAAATGGACACACCTATTCCTGCCTCCTTACACCGGAGCGGCACAGGCGCACCAATCCGGATCGTGAATTCTATTCTGAATCTCTGCGAAACTAGCGCACGTCGGAACAATCCTTACGCACATCTTCGAGTTCGTGGCGGCGCCTTTCGGCTTCCGGACTGTGCTCGCCGTGTTTGTCAATGGCCTTTTGCAGTCTTTCCTCAGCGACGTGAATGCGCTTCCGGCAATCGCTCTCATGATCGGCAGCCGGCGATACACTCAAAGTGACCATCGCCAGCGCCGCTCCCACCAGTGCCACGAACAGAACATTTTTGGATTTTCGAATCGCCTCTCGCATCGCGCCCTCCCAAGCAAGCACTGAACTCCATACTTGAGATGTCGGAAAGAAAACTTGAGACAGCTTTTTTACCCCCAGCCGCCTTCGAGGTTCAGGGTTGCCCGGATCGGCGCGCCTCTCGAGCTCGCGGTGCAAAGGACTGCTTTGCGGCGCAAGTGCCCATTGGTTCCGTTCTTAACCGGTGTTGGGCAAATCACCAACCCAATATTATAGAACGGTCATATTGTCCTACTACTAATAATTAACTTGCTATACATATTTTGCGGTCTTATATTGTGTTGTCGGATATTTGATCCGCAACGGAAGCATAGCCGGGGCTTCCGAAATGTTGCACTGCCCCCGACGTTAGGGCGCAGTGGGACAATTTATGTGCCAACCATCAGCGCCATTATCTCTCCTTCCCCATATCGAGGTTTCCCATGCATCGCACATATTTCCTCCTGGTGTCCGCAGTGATCGCCGGCTTCTTTCTTTGCACTGATCCGTCAAACCTTCAGGCCCAAAGCTATGTGTTCGGGACCGCAAGTTTTGCGGCACCCACTTCGACCTTAAGTTCGCCGCCTGCCGGCAGCCCTCCCATAATCGCCGTCGATCTTAACGGCGATGGAATCACTGATTTTGCCATATTGGGCGGAGTCGCAGGCACGACGGGCGTTTCCATTCTGATGGGAAGGCCGGACGGAACCTTTGCGCCCATGGTGAATTATCCAGTCGCGGCAACCGAAATCACCTTGGGGGATTTCAACGGGGACGGCAAGCTGGACATTATTACGGTAACCGATGATAACCTCACAGCCGCCAACATCCTTCTGGGAAACGGCGACGGCACCTTCCAATCCGCATTGTCCATCAATCTCGGTATCTCCAATTTCACGTATTCAGCCGTCTACGCCGGCGACGTCAATGGGGATGGCAAGATGGACCTTGTCCTTCTGACTCGCCAATATGGCGCGACGGCGACCATGGCGGTATTGCTTGGCCATGGGGACGATACTTTTGATGCCCCGGTGACCTACACCCTTCCTGTTGCCGCCTATCTTTCCTTTGCCGACCTCAATGGTGATGGCAAACCCGACATCGTGGTCGCTGGAGGTTCTCAGATCGCGGTTCTGATCAACAACGGGAACGGCACGTTTCAAACCCCTGTGCTGTATACGGTTACTGGGGGTATCGCCTCCTTGGTCATCGCGGACATGAACGGCGATGGAAAACTCGATCTGGTGGTATCGGCAGGAGGGCAATCGTCCAGCGTCAGTGTGATGCTTGGTATGGGAGATGGTACCTTTGCCAACCCCGTCACGTATGCCAGCAATCTCCTCGACATTTACGGGGTTTCCTTGGCCGTGGCTGACTTCAACGGCGACGGCAAGCTGGACGTCGCCGCAACCTCTAATACAGGCTACGGGGTGCTCATTCTGATTGGAAAGGGGGACGGAACGTTTCAGGCTTCGCCCCAGACCTACAGTGCGGGCAAGGGCGGTGTGCTTGTAGCGCTGGACGCCAATGGAGATGGCAAGCCCGACCTGGCCATCTGGGGAGGGGGCTATCAGGACTTCTCCTCGCTCGCGGTAATCATTAACCAGGGCAACGGCACCTTCCCTTCGGCGATCACGTACCCGGTCATAAAGTATCCGACGCTTGGCGTGCAGGGGGACTTCGACGGTGACGGCAAGCTGGATATCGCCGTCGGCACTGACACTGTGGACTCGCTTGGCCAATATACGGGAGGCGTGGTTTCGGTGCTGCGCGGCAAGGGCGATGGAACCTTTCAATCCCGTCAGGACACTCCGAGCACCACTTTTCCCGCGGTGATGGCGAGCGGAGATTTTAACGGCGACGGCAAACTCGATCTCGTGGCGGTTGAAGAAACAACATCGTATGTCACCGAAACTCTCGATACCCTGATTGGGAATGGGGATGGGACCTTCCGGCAGGTTGTCGGACAGACAATTCCGAATGCGACTTCGATCGCCGTCGGTGATTTCAATCACGATGGCAAGCTCGACGTGGCCACCAATTCAGGTTCTGCCGAATCCTATTATATCTTCCTGGGCCAGGGCGATGGCACCTTCGCCGCCCCGGTGACCTATTCAGCAGGATCTCATGTCAATGGGTGGTTGACCAATCTTGAGACGGCCGATTTCAATGGCGACGGAATCCTCGATCTTGCTTTTACGACGAACGATGGGGTGTCCATCGCGTTGGGCAAAGGGGACGGCACCTTCGGAGCCTCCACGCTGATCGCCGCCGGCGCCAGTTTACTTGCGGTGGGCGACCTTAATGGCGACGGCAAACCTGATCTTGTGTATCTGGCGTACCAGCCGTCGGCTGGCTTGTATGGCGCTCTGAACATGGGGAATGGAACGTTCCAGCAGGCTTCTTCTCCATTTAATTTGGCGTCTACCGCTTTCATCAACCCGTTCACAGCGGGCGACTTCGATGGCGATGGCTACCTGGACTTCGCCTTTAACGATCTTAACGATGGAGGCATTTCCATCGTCTTCGGCAACGGCGATGGCACCTTCACGCGCCACATCGAATATGCTACCGACCAGGTTGGCGCTTTCATTCCCGGTGATTTCAACGGGGATGGCGTCCTTGACATGGCGATGACCGACATCACCTACCAGACCGTCGACGTTCTGATCAACTCACCCGTCGTCGCGTTTTATCCCAACCCCCTGATCTTCTCCACGCAGCTTGTCGGCGCCCCCAGCGCGGATAAGACGGTCACGCTCAGTAATTCCAGTCCGGTGCCGATTTCCTTTTCGGACATGGGAACATTGGGCGACTTTTCGGCAACAAATACCTGTGGATCCAAACTTGTCCCGGGCGAGAATTGTCAGGCGAACGTTGCCTTTACTCCCACCGCCACTGGCAATCGCTTAGGGTCTTTAATCTTTACGGACAGCGTTCCCGGCAGCCCGCAAGTGATTTCCCTGATAGGGAGAGGCACGGGCCCCGCAGTAGAATTCAATCCGACCGCGCTTGCATTTGCCAGCCAGGCCCTTGGCGCAAGCTCTGCTGCCAAGAGCGTCATCCTCACCAACGAAGGCAATGCCACGCTGACTATCAGCAGCATTGCCGCGAGCGGCGATTTTGCTCAAACCAACACTTGCGGCACTTCATTGATTGCGGGGGCAAACTGCTCGATTAATGTGGTTTTTCATCCCACTGTGAGCGGCAGCCGCACCGGTGCGATCACGGTGACGGACAATGCCGGTGACAGCCCGCAGACCGTTGCCCTTACTGGCACCGGACTTGGAGGTGTGGCAAACGTTTCTCCCACCAGCCTGACCTTTACCGCGCAACTCGCCGAATCAACTTCCACCGCGAAACCACTCACGCTGAGCAATACCGGCGGCGGTTCGTTGACTCTGACGAGCATCGTGGCCAGTGGCGATTTTGCCCAGACGAATAACTGCGGCGCGAGCCTGGCTGTGAACGCCAACTGCACCATCAACGTGACGTTCAAACCCACGGCGGCCGGAAGTCGCACGGGAGCAATCACTCTGATGGACAATGCCGCCGACAGTCCGCAAACCGTTTCGCTGAGTGGGACCGGTGAGGACTTTAGCTTCGCCCCTGCCGCGGGATCGGCCACTTCGTCAACCGTCTCAGCGGGCCAGGGAACGACTTACACCATCAGCATCGGTGGCGAGGGTGGACTCGCCGGAACGGTGAACTTCGCCTGCACCGGCGCGCCCTCGGAATCGACGTGCACGGTCTCGCCAAATCCAATGACAGTGGGGAGTTCGGCAGCCAACGTCACCGTAACCGTAACGACGACGGCTGCAACCTTGGCCGCACCAAGGTCGCGACCACTTCCGCCCGCGCCGCCCTATTCCCCGGACTTACGACAAATCCTGATGCTCATTCTGGCTCTGGCCTTGATGGCGTGGGTGCATGCGCTCGCGAAACGACACAGCCTCCGGCGCTGGCGGTTTAGCCTGGTCCCACTTGCAGCGGGCATCGCACTTGCCATGGCATTGATTGGATGTGGCGGCGGCGGAGGTGGCGGTGGTGGAGGGACAGTCCATGACCCGGGTACGCCAGCCGGAAATTACACGCTCACTGTTACGGGAACAGCGGGTTCGGGCACCGCAACCATGTCCCATACTGTCAAGCTCACGTTGAAGGTGAGTTAGCCGGAATGTTTCACCGCGGAGCAGATTCCAATATGGAAGGCGGGGAGGATTGTCGCGAGACGATGGAAAGCAGGTTCGCGCGACCCAGCCAGATGAGGTCAAAAATACTCAGAAATGTGGCGATTGGTGTGACGCTGGCGGCATGTTTGCTTTGGGTGGGGAGCCAACCCACCGCCGCGCCGGGAGACCTATCGCAGTCCCATGAATTGATCTTGAATGTCACGGCGCTGGACGATCGCGGTGATCCCGTGACGGATCTTACCCGCGAGGAACTCCAGGTCTTCGACGATGGTAAGCCTCAGTCCATCGTTACTTTCGTTCCGGGGGCCGCCAAACCCGTGGCGGAGACGCCGCCCTCCGCAACCGTGATTTTCTACGACCTGCTGAATTTCAACAATCGGAATCGCGAATACGTTTCCACATTTATCGTTAAAGCCCTCCAGCCCCTGGAAACCGCCGACACCGTGTACCTCTATCTGCTCACCGATCGGGGTGAAATATTTCCCGTACATGGTTTTCCCGAGACGCCGCCGGCCCCCTATCTGCAAACCACCCGGGGAGCGAGCGGAGAGAACTCAGCGCCACCGCCCTGGACCCGTCAGATCAAGCCCCTGCTCGATCAGGCAATCCAAAAAGTGTATGGGATCAGGCCGGTAAATGACCGGGACAAGGGATTCCGCGCCGCCACCACGTTTTCGGCGTTGAGCGTCCTGCAACAGGCATTCGTCCCGATTCCCGGACCGAAATCCATCGTCTGGATCTCGTCCGGGGTAACCAACTGGCCGAATTATCAGTACGGGTGCAAGGATATGATCATCACCGAGGAAGCCGGCAGCTACGTGGCGGGCAAATGCACCGACACCTGTAGAGAACAGGTGAAGTGCATCGACTACGAACCATTTCTCCAACACTTCAGTACTGAACTGGCCAGGACGAACACTCTCATGTACACCGCGGAAAATCTTCCTGAGGGCGCCATGCCGCCCACCGATCGCGGATCTTCCGCGGACACCCTCCGGCAGTTGGCCGATTTGACCGGCGGGCGGATGTACACAGGCACAAACATGGATGCCGCCATCACCGAGGCAATTAAGAATGCCCGCGGGCGCTACCGAATCTCCATCGCCACCGCAAATCCGAACGGCAAACACCATAAGCTGCGGGTGACGTGCACTCGCAAGGGAGTCCGCGTTGAGGGGCCGCGGGGTTATTTTGCCGACAAGTCGTAATCGCACTTCCCCCATACTCCGATCCGCGAAGACACCAACAACCGCAAGTAGAACCGCTGGAATCCGTTTGCTATACTCTCGCTGGGTCCGCGAAGGATGGGCAGTGCCATCACGGGCAGGCAAATTGTCGCGGTCCCAACAGGGGGCAACATGAGTGCAAATGTGGAAGAAAAGGAACCAAGCGTCTTTGAATCGATGGCCGCGCGGTACGACATTGCCGCGCGCAAACTGGGCCTGGATCACGGCTTTTCCGAGTATCTCCGCACGCCCAACCGCGAAATTATCGTTCACATTCCGGTGGAAATGGACGACGGCAAGTTGCGGGTGTTTGACGGCTTCCGCGTTCAGCACAGCATCGCGCGCGGCCCATGCAAGGGAGGCTTGCGTTACGCCCCCAACGTGACGCTCGATGAAATTCGCGGACTCGCCGCCGAGATGACCTGGAAGTGCGCTGTGGCCGACATTCCCTTCGGTGGCGCGAAGGGTGGAATCATTTGCGACCCGGCCAAACTCTCGCAGGGCGAACTTGAACGCATCACCCGCCGCTATACCGCCGAGATTCTCGACTATATCGGACCTGACCGCGACGTTCCTGCGCCCGACATGAACACCAACGAGCAAACCATGGCGTGGATCATGGATACCTTTTCCATGCACATGCGCCACACCGTGACTGGAAGCGTGACGGGCAAGCCGCTTTCTCTCGGAGGTTCGCTCGGCCGTCGTGAAGCCACCGGTCGCGGCTGCATGTTCACAGCGGATGAGGCGCTCAAGCGTTTCGGCTGGAAGCGCGAGGAAACGCGCGTGGTCGTGCAGGGCTGCGGCAACGTCGGCTCGCAATCCGCGCGGCTGATGTACGAGGCGGGCTACAAGATTGTCGGCATGGCGGATATTTCCGGCGGGCTGCTGAACACTTCCGGAATCGATGTCCCGCGCGCGCTCGATTACGTGCGCGACCACAAGACCCTGGAAGGATTCAAAGGCGGGGAGAAGGTCGGGTCTCAGGAAATCCTCGAGCAGGATTGCGACCTGTTGCTGCCCGCCGCCACCGAGAGCGTCATCACCGGCAAAAATGCCGGCAAAATCAAGGCCCGGCTGCTGGTTGAAGGCGCCAACAGCCCCACCACTCCTGCTGCCGACGACATTCTGTTCGACAAGGGCGTCTTCGTGATTCCCGATATCCTTGCCAACTCCGGCGGCGTGACCGTCTCCTACTTCGAATGGGTTCAAGACCGCCAGGGTTACTTCTGGACGGAGCACCTTGTGAACGAGCGGCTGCGTCACACCATGGTCGCCGCGTTTGAGAGCGTCGTGGGCTACGGGGAAAAGCACAAGGTCAACAACCGCATCGCCGCCTACATGCTCGCTATCGACCGCGTCGCCGCCTGCATTCGCGTGCGTGGGATTTACGCATAGTTAGGTCGATGCAAAGGCGCACGGCATGGCAATTCCGTATTACCACATTGATTCCTTTACGAGCGAGCTCTTTGCCGGAAACCCGGCGGGAGTCTGCATCCTCTCAGCCTTTCCCCCGGATCGCGTCATGCAGAAGATTGCGGCGGAGAACCGGCACAGCGAAACCGCTTTTGTAGTTCCCCGCGCGGATGGCGATTTCGATTTGCGCTGGTTCACGCCTGAAGTCGAGGACGACCTCTGCGGGCATGCGACCCTCGCATCCGCCTTCGTCCTCGCGCTGCGGAAGCAGAAGGAGTGGCCAGTGCGCTTCCACACATGCAGTGGCATCTTGACCGTCGCTCCGAATCAAGAAGGCTTTGAGATGGATTTTCCCGCCCGGCCGCCCCAACTGTGTGAGACACCCGCCGAGCTGCTGCCCGCCCTGGGTCTGAAGGCGGCGCTGGTTATGAAATCGCGCGATTACGTCGTAGTGCTGGAGCAGGCTGAGCAAGTGCGCGCCCTCGCCCCCGATTTTGCCGCCCTTGCCAAAGTCAACATTGGGATTGGCGGAACCATTGTGACCGCTCCCGGCGAGGGCGAGGTGGATTACGTGTGCCGGCTATTTGCGCCAGCCTTCGGCATCAATGAGGACCCGGCGACCGGCTCGATCCACTGTACGCTGGCCCCCTTTTGGGCGGGACGGCTGGGGAAGAGTACGTTCCGGGCGCAACAGCTCAGTGTGCGTGGAGGATTGATGCAGTCCGCCGTCAGCGGCGATCGCGTGAAGATTGCCGGGAGCGCACGCCTGTACCTGCAAGGCACGATCGAACTTTAGGGGGGACCAATGCGGGGGCCAAGGAAGAGGGCTGCCTGGAGACGCGCGGTTGTCCGACTATTGGCGGGAAAACCCCGGAGTGTTTGAAGGCCTAGCGTGGTGCTGTCCTAAAGCTACCCCGCCGCAACACCGGTTCTGTCCGCGGACACCTTTTCATTTTGCTGCAAAAGGTATTGTGCCGCCAGCCCGGCAGCTTCCTCTGCGCATCCCCATGAGAACGTCACTCCCGCGCCGCCATGACCGTAATTGTGGACGATCGACGTGGCAGGGTCATGCTCCACGCGCACGCTCTGCTTGCGGAAGGGCCGCAGACCCACGCGCACCGGTTCGACGGGATCAAGCTGGGCATTCTTCAAAATCGGAAGGAACTCGGTGCACCGCTCGTAGATTCGCCGGACGGGCTCGTAGTTTTCGAGATTGATATCCAAGCTCCACACGTCCGGCTCGACCAGCGCGCCCAGAATGATGCGATCCTCGCCGCGCGGCACGATGAAGACGATATCGTCGCTGCCGGTTACATCATCGTGCGACACGCAATAGGACCGCGTCAACTTGGGAAATGATTTTCCGTCATTGACCAGCCGCACCAGGGCCCCACGCAACGGGAACATCTCGTCGCTCGCGAGCTCCCGTGAGCCCAGCCCGGCGCAGTTGATGATAACGTCGGCGCCGAATTCACGTTTCAGGGACTTCTGTTGCGGCCGCAAGTCGCCTTGAATTTTCCGTTGCAGCACCTTGCTTCCCGCCGCCTTCACCTGGCGCAGCAGCCACGTCATATAGACATCGGTATTCACCATCGGCGCGAGGTAGCTGTAGGCGTCCTGAATTCCCGTCGACGGGTTGACTCCGGTCTTCTCATTCAGACTGGCATCGTGGATGAATCCCCGGACCTTATGGCGGAATTCGTTCATCTTGCGCAGGTGCGGCTCGTGATCCTCAACCTTGTTGCGGAAATAGAACCCGCTCGGGCGCATAAAGACGCCGGTCTCCGCCTCGAGGGCCAGGCCTTCGAACTCGCGATAGGAAACCATGCACCAGACCTTGGCGCGCTCCAGCGAGGCTTGGTCCTGGTGATATCCGCACACGGCGGGCGGCCACTCCCACAACGCGCCAGCGACCACGGAGGTGATCTCCGGAGCAAATTTTTCAGCAACGATGGTGGATTGGATTCCCTGCCGATAAAGACTTAAGGCGGTGGTCAGCCCGGAAACTCCTGCACCGATGATAAGGGCACGTGGCCCTTGCGACTTTGACATTCCTGCGATGCTCCCTCCCCCATTGAAGCCAGGGATCGATCCCGGTTGGAAATTGTTCCCGGCTGCCCCACCTATTAATCTAAGCCTGACTGCAACCTAATGCAACCAAATGTATTTGCAAGCCTAAGTCCTTATTGCCAAGTGGGTCAAGGGGTGGCTGACCCGGAAACGGGTCCTGCCCAAACCCCATGTTAGACGAAGGCATGGGACAAATCGTTGCCCGTCAGTCCCGGCGTCGTGCTGGAGGCACGCCAGCTCTTTCCATGAAGGTGGAATTCTCCCGATTTTCCAAACGCACCACCAATGATATAATCCACGCCTTCTGGGTTAATTGCTTGTTCAGCAGAATGACGAAATCTGCGCAAGAATCGAGGGGCGCCCGGTAATCACCCTCGCTCGCACTCGTTCCGGTCAATAGAGGAGAGCCCACCATGGCACGGAAGAAGAACCCGCAGGAACATCCTGGGGAAGGATTTTCACGGCGCGACTTTCTGAAGGGAGCGAGCATCGCCGCGTCCACGGGGCTGCTGACTCAAGCCGAGCCCGCCGTTGCCGCAGCCGAGCACTCCGAGGATGTCATGGGGCCGGGAGCCGTGCCGATTACGCTCCAAATCAACGGCCATTCGCATAGCCTGAGTGTCGAGCCGCGCTTGACCCTTCTGGACGCTCTGCGCAATCAGCTCGACCTGACAGGAGCGAAAAAGGTCTGCGATCGCGGTGTGTGCGGCGCCTGCACCGTGATCATGGACGGCCACCCCATCTACGCTTGCAATATGCTCGCCATCGAGGCGGAGGGCCATGAGATTCAAACCATCGAGGGCATGGGAACACTCGGCGAGCCCCACCCGGTCATGGCGGCTTTCGTGAATCACGATGCCCAGCAGTGCGGATTCTGCACGCCGGGATTTGTGGTGGCCTGCAAAGCGTTCCTCGACAAGCACCCGCACCCGACGCGCGAGGAGATTGAACACGGCCTGGGCGGAAACCTCTGCCGCTGCGGAACCTACGCGGGCGTGCGCGAGGCCGTTCTGGAAGCCGCGGAGACGACGTTGAAGGGAGGGCGCGCCAATGGATAATTGCAAATACGATTGGCCGGCGGCAGGAGAGCGCCATCTGATCGGAAAACGCGTCAAGCGCATTGACGGGCCCGCCAAAGCCAGCGGCCGCGCCAAATACACTTACGACATCAATCGTCCCGGAATGCTGACCAGCAAGATTTTCCGCTCGCCTTATGCGCACGCGAAGATCAAATCGATCGACACCTCCGAAGCCGAAAAAATTCCCGGGGTGAAGACGGTCAAAGTCGTTCTCGGCGTGGGCCAGGAGACCAACTGGGTGGGCGACGAAATTCTCGCCGTGGCCGCAACCAGCGAAGACATTGCCAACGACGCTCTCGCGAAGATCAAAATCGAATTCGAGGAGCTCCCGCATCTCGTCGTCGAGGAGGACTTGAGCCGGGCCGGCGACTATGCGAAGAATGCGGGAAGCAAGACGGCGGGCGATCCCCACGGCGCTTTCAACGATCCCGACGTGGTCGCCTCGGAAGGCTATTACGGGATCGCCGCCATCACCCACTGCTGCCTGGAATCCCACGGCAATGTCGCCGAATGGAACGGCGAAAAACTTCTGACCTACTCCTCGACGCAAAACGTCTCCGGATTGCCGGGGCAGATCGGCCAGGCGCTGCGCGAGCAGAAGGTGGATGTGGCCGACAAAGACATCGAGACGGTGTGCAATTACATTGGCGGCGGATTCGGCAGCAAGTTTTCCCCGATGAATGGGGCATCCACGTCGCCCAGCTCGCCAAAACCACCGGCAAGCCCGTCAAACTGATGCTCGATCGCAACATGGAATTGGAGGCTGCCGGGGCGCGGCCCTCCGCCTACGCCAAAATCAAAGTGGGCGCGAAGCAGGACGGCACGCTGGTCGCATGGGATTCGCACTCCTGGGGAACCGGCGGTCCAACCGGAGCGGGAATGCCACCGCTGCCCTACGTTTTCGAAATTCCCAATCGTTCCTCCGCGCACACCTCGATCAGCACCAATACCGGCCCAGCCCGAGCCTGGCGCGCCCCGGATCATCCCCAGGCCGCCGCGCTCACCATGTGCGCCCTCGATGATCTCGCCGCCAAACTCCAGATGGACCCCACTGAATTCTTCGCGCACAACGCCGATCTCTCGGCCGGTCGCGGCAAGGTTTACCGCGAGGAGATTGCCGTCGCCGCCGAGCTTGCCGATTGGAAAAAGAACTGGCATCCACGCGGAGACAAAACTCGCGGGCACATCAAGCGCGGGATGGGCATCAGCATGCACACGTGGGGCGGGCGCGGGCACAACAGCATCTGCCAGGTCAGCATCCATCCGGATGGCTCAGTTGAAACCACCCTCGGCAGTCAGGATTTGGGCACCGGCACGCGCACCGCGATCGCCATGGTCGCGGCGGAAACTTTCGGCGTGCCCGTGGAAGCCATCACCGTCAACATCGGTGACAGCAAGTTCCCCGCCTCGGGAGCTTCCGGCGGCAGCACGACGATTGGCGGCGTTTCTGCTTCCACGCGCCGGGCCGCGGTCGATGCGCGCGACCAGCTCTTCGCTATCGTCGCTCCCGCGCTCGGAGTTCCTGTCGATGAGCTCATCGCCGCGGATGGAAGAATTCAGGCCAAGGGCGACAGTAGCAAGCAAATCTCGTGGAAGGAAGCCTGCACCAAGCTGCAAGTGAAAACCATTCAGGCGACGGGCAGGAATCCGGGCCAGTGCAAGCTGGGAGACAGCGGCGTGGGCGGCGTGCAGATCGCCGACGTCTCCGTCGATACCGAAACCGGAATCGTCAAAATCAACAAAATGGTCGCGGCGCAGGACTGCGGCTTGATCATCTCCATGAAGACCGCGGAGAGCCAGGTCTACGGCGCCATGATTATGGGCATCACCTACGCGCTTTACGAAGAGCGCATCATGGATCAGATTACCGGCCGCATGCTGAACAACAACATGGAATTCTACAAGCTGGCGGGCATCGGCGATATCGGCGAACTGGTTGTCCACATGATGACCGGGCCCGGCTACGACGAGCGCGGCGTGATTGGCCTCGGCGAGCCCCCGGTGATTTCCCCCGGCGCGGCGATTTCCAACGCCATCGCCAATGCCATTGGCGTGCGCGTGCCGACCATTCCGCTGACGCCCGACAAGGTGCTGGCGGCGCTCGCCAAAGGAGGGATGGCCTGATGCAAGCCTTCGAATATGCGCGTCCGAGATCCACGCAGGAAGCCATCAAATTGCTCTCCGGCACCGGTGGAGACGTTCAGGTTCTCGCCGGCGGCACCGACCTTCTGAGCTTGATGAAGGATGGCGTTGCCACGCCGCATCGCCTTGTGAGCCTGCAACACGTGAACGAAATCAAGGAAATCTCGTTTCGCGAGGATTCCGGCCTGCGCCTGGGAGCCGGGGTCACGCTGGAAGATTTGATTGAAAATGCCGAGGTGCGCCATCACTATCCCGCGCTTGTGCAGGCGGCGGAGGGGGTCCACAGCCCGCAAATCCGCAGTACCGGAACTGTCGGGGGCGACCTCTGCCAGCGCCCGCGTTGCTGGTATTATCGCGCCGGGTTTGGACTGCTTGCGACCTACAAAGGCAAGGCGCTGGTTCCCGAGGGCGACAATCGCTACCACGCGATTCTGGGGAATTCCGGCCCGGCGTATTTCGTCAGCCCATCGAGCCTTGCGCCCATTCTGATGGCGCTGAATGCCAAAGTGAAGCTCCACGGGCCGCAGGGCGCGCGCGAGATTGCCGTGGCGGACTTTTTCGTGACGCCCAAGAGCGAAAAGGAGACCGAGAACGCTCTGCGCCCGGGTGAAATCGTTACGGAAATCCTGGTGCCCAATCCCCGCGGCTTGAAGATGGCGGTTTATGAATTGCGCCAACGCGAGGCGCTCGATTGGCCATTGGCGGCGGCGGCGGTGGTTTTGAAAATTGCGGACGGAAGAGTGGAATCCGCGCGCGTCGTGCTGGGACACGTCGCTCCGGTGCCATGGCCTGCTCCCGCCGCGGAACAGGTTTTGAAGGGCAAGGCCGTGGATGAGGAAGTCGCGTGGGTGACGGGCAAGGCTGCTCTGGCCCATGCCACACCGCTCTCGCGAAATGCGTATAAGGTTCAATTGGCTCGCGTGGCAGTAAAACGCGCGCTGCTCCACGCCGTGGCCTAGTAGTGCGGCACGATTCGCCGCCAGGTTGAGAGGAGAGGCAGGATGATTACCCAACCGCAACGTCAGATTGAAGAGCCCCGGCCGCAGTGCAGCCTGATCCGCTCGAAGTGGATGTTCATCGAGGCCGAGCCCGACCCCACCGTTCCCCGCTCCGGCACCAGCATCTGCTGGTGCGTCCACACCCAAAAGTGCATGGGCCCGGATGGTAAAGTCGTCACGCTCGAGTCGTGCAATTCCGAGCGCGCGTGCTTCCGGCCGCTGTGAGATGAAGCAAGAATGATGAGATTTCGATTGTGACGGGCCCCTTCGCCCTCGATTCGGACCATTTCCTTCCGCTTAGAGGCCACACCCACTTCTTGAGCCCTTTGTAACGTACCATGCAAAAAACCGAGCCAGCTTCGGGGGGATACCCGGAGCATTCTTAAGCGTCCATTTTCTGATGCTCCGCTCCTCGGTCCTTTTTGCAGCTCCACTCCACATGGTCACGAAGTGGCTACTGAGAGGGTCATGCGAGTAGAAAAGAAAAACTTCGTCCGCTTCGTGCGAATCCACGTAAAGGATGGTCCAGCCTTCAAATCGAAACGACTGCAACACGTCGACCTTCTGAGCACCGAGCTGCTTCGCGATCTCTTGGGCCAATGCCGCCTTGGTGGTGTCGGTCAATCTGCGATCCACGCCATCACAAGGTGATTGTGACCACGCGCATCGGAATGTCGCGCCCCCCATGAGCAATAAAAGAACGATGCCTTGCACGATTTTTTTCATGTCTTATGGCCCAACGGATCGATACCAGTGGGGGTACCACATCACTTACCGTTAGCTCGTCCAGATACGCCGACTGGCCCAGACGCGCGCGATTTAAAGTACCGCGTTTCCGCAGGACCTTCTCATTCCCCCTAAAAACTCCCGAGAGTATACTCCCCTCTCGTGCCTGTTCACCATCAAGTCCACCCTCCCGTTAAACCTCAATTAGTTACCGCGACCGCTGGCCGCCGCGCGCCACCGGCAAGGTTGGGTAGGGGAGCCCTTCGGGCTCCCGCCTCGGGAGTGCTCAGCACTCCCCCGGGGGGTGCGGAACACTGCCCGGCCAAATTCTGCCCACGCGGACAATCTCATCTGGCTGGGCAACGGAACCTACCGGCCCAACTTTCCCCTTGACACTTGTAGCCTATTGTGATAATCTAGAGGACTGAGCGGGGCTTGCGGTCGAACCCTCGCGGGGCGGGAAAAATCCATGACGGAAACGCGGCACAACTTACGCTGCAACACTCCTCCCAGCGCACGAATCTGTCCTCCTCGGCGCCTGGGTGGTTCATTCAATTCAGCACATCTGGGGGGACGCAGTTGCCGCTCTTCCCTGCGTTATTCAGCAGGAAAGAGAACTCAAAAATGAAGGTCTATCCGGGTAAGTTGTTTAGAATCAGCAAAAGTTGCGAGGGAACTCAGCGGCAGAACGGCACTGCCCGCCGTTTGCGCCCGCTGGCGCAGCCCCCGACTTTTGGAGTCTGCACGAGCCACCGTGGATCATCTTCCTTGAATTGTCTTGCTAATTCTCCGGCGTCAGGAGCACCCAACCGGGCCCGGGCGAGAGGTCGGAGCTGACGGTTTTTCCCGTTCCCGGATTGTACCAATTATGGTTATGCGGTCCGTTGAAGGCGCTTACGTGGTTGCCATACGGGTCAACGCTGGGGGTGATGCCGGAAATGATGTTATCCATCTGCTGGAACTGTTGCTGACGCTGAGCCTGTCCGCGCTCAAAATCGTTCACTTGGTTGCGCATGCCCTGCATCCTGGCCTCGAATTGCCGCATTTGCGCGTTGAATGCCGTCCAGCGCTGTTGTTGGCGCAGCCGTTGATAAACCAGGGCATCACTATCCATCTTGTTTTGCTTCTGAATCCACGCGGGGCTGAGTTGAAACGACTTGTTGGAGTGCAGAATGATTTGCCTGGTTTCGGCGACCCGGTCGGAGGGCGCGACGTAGCTCACCAGCGCGGTCGCTTGCCAGAGGCCTTTCATGAGCGCGGTTTGCGCATAGACGTAACCCGTACGGTCGGCGCACGCATAAATTATATCGCCCTCGGACGCCCGGTCTACGCCTTGCGGAGGATCGAGGTGCTGAATGGGCGCGAGCGTGCTTTGTTGCGCCGTCAAGTTTGGGCAGATACGCGCGAAGCGCCCCTGGCCATAGCTCTTCGCGAATTCCTGCCCTGATCGGTAGCGCGCCACCCGGCCCTGGGCCTGCGCCCCCAAGTCGTAGACTTCGCCTTCGTGGTGAAACTGGTTGGGGAGAAAGTAGGTCGGGATGGCCAGATCGCCGATACGGATATTGATCTTCCCGTCCGGCGAAGTCATGTCCACCATGACCCGGTGATCGGAGTACCCCAGCCGAAACATTCCGCCCTTGACGGTCCAGCCGGTGGGAACGTCAAGCGTGAAAGCCTGCTCGAGCGGATCCTGATATTGCTGCCAGGCGACGTTTCCAGACGGGTCGCCGGAGGGCGATGCATTTACCTGCCCCGGAGCTTGGTGATTGCACGCAGCAACAACGAGCGCGAGTCCAAGGGAAAAAATCAATGCTCGGAGTTTCATTCTGCCCCCCATCGTCATCGAAAGCTCGCCCTCCCAAGCGTCGTGCTTCTGGAAAACCGGGGGGCTACTTCTTCCAAATTGCAAAGGTAAGGCCCACATTGGCATACATCTTGCGTCAATTCAAGTGGCTTCGGACTCGCCGGTTGTCGCATCCAATAGAAAGGGCTAAAATGTCGGTTTGGATGGAGAATTTCTGTCCCTCCGGAGGTAACGAGATGCGTTCACTTCTTGCGGGTCTTGCGGCGATGCTGATGGCGGTTTTGCCGGCGAGTGCGGCGATCAAGGGCGAGTACATCGAGGCGCGCAGCGCAGACGTTTATACCGGGCCGTGCTTTGCCAACTCCGAAGTCGGCCTGACCGGCCAGGAAGCCATCATGGCCTGGAGGATTCACGAGGGCGACTGGAACGGAGTCAATCTCAGTGGATTGAGCGTGGTGGCGGTGGTCCGCGCGAATGCGACGCTTGGCGACCCGTACCACACTCCCTATCCGGCGCGATCGGTCCTGATTGTGGACGAGCACGCGAATCCTGCGCAGCGCAGGGCACTCGCCGCGTTTGCCGCTTCCAAGGCGGGCAGTCTGCTGGATCACGTCGTGCGCGTTGAGTCCGCGCCCATCGAAATGACCTTTTCCGAGGACGAGCACCACGGCTCGGCGAGACTTATAGCCGGCAACTTGGCTCGAATCGAGACTCGCAGCCTCTGCCAGGGCGATCACCTGTGCGGCAATGAGTCCATCTATTATCCGCCGCTCGTGGCCCTGACCCACTCGATGCCTGCCTTCACGCTGGACAGTTCGTTCTCGGGTCAAGGATTGGGTGAGGTCTGGAAGAACGTCGACAAGCGCAGCGCGTTCGTTGGCAGTTTCTAATCGCGCAGAGGTTAATGATTTATAAGACGGGGAACTTCCGAGTTTCCCGTTTGCCGTTTTTACCGCGACCTTTTGCGGGCGCGTCGACATCCGAGTAGCATGCTGGAAATGAAAGATTTATGCGTCGGGAGGAATCATTCATGAAGCTGATACGAACGATTGCCTGGGTGGTTGGGCTGCAGCTTGTTGTGGCGCTGGCGGCCTTCGGGCAGGATGGCTATAAGGCTCGAACCATCGGCAGCTGCACCGGGCGATGTTCCTGCCGCCATCACGGCCACGCTCGATTCACAGGGGGTCCGTGTAACCGATGCAGGTCGGGGCGACGGTTTGCGAGGTGTGGCTGCGCAAGACCTTTCCGAGCAACCCTAACCCAAGCACTTCCAGCGATGTCCTCTTCGGCGCGCTGCCCGAGGGCGGGCTGGTAGGCGTGGTCCATTTCCCCAAAGACACCACGGATTTTCGCAGCCAGGCCATTAAAGCAGGATATTACACCTTGCGCTACGGGCTGATTCCCCAGGATGGCAATCACATGGGCGTGAATCCCAACCGCGACGCGTTTGTTCTCGCGCCTGCCGCCGCGGACGGCAATCCTGATGCGGTTTTGAAGTTTGAAGACCTGGTCAAGCTCAGCCGGCAGGCTTCCGGCACCAATCATCCGGCATTCCTGGTGGGCGCGCCCGTTAATGGAGACACGTTCCCCAACGTCGCCAAGGATGACACCGGCAATTGGGACCTGCAAATCAAGGGACATACGAGCAGCGGCGACCTTCCCATTGCATTTACCGTCGTGGGGCACTGGCAGGGGTAGGACAATTTCAGATTTTGGATTTGCGATTTTGGATTGGGCATTTCGGATTTTGGATTGAATTTTAGAATTCGCATTTTGAATTTTGATTTTCAGACTTCGGATTTTGAATCTGGAATTTTGAATTTTGAGGTTCGGGATTAGGGATTTTAGATTTCGATTTTCGCTTTTGAATCTTGAATTTTGGAATTGGCAAAAAGCAATCTCACGCAAAGGCGCAAAGTTGATGAGGTTCAAATAAGAACAAGCTGTGGTTGATTGAAACCCTTTGCGGCTTTGCGCCTTTGCGTGAAATGCTTTAGTGTTTTCCCGAAAATTTCAAAGGCAAAAGTTCGGAATTAGAACGGAATGCGACTCGTGGCAACAAATCGCTGGCAACGTCGTGCGAGACTTCTTCTCGCGGCGGGATTCATCGCGCTCCTCTCATCAGGCCTCTGGGCCGGCGAGGCCAAGCCCCTGGCGGCTCTGGAAGGGAAACTGATCACCACGCGAGGCGATTGCCCGTTGCTCAAGACCAGCGGGCGCGAGGTCACTCTTTCCGCCAATACGCCCCACCTTCTCCACACGCTTCAGGATAAACGTCTGGAAGGCCGCGAAGTCCGCCTGGAAGGGATCACCCTGCCCGATGGTTCCTTTGAAGCCCATTGGCTCTACACCGTTCACGACGGCAAGCTCTTCAAGGTTCGTTACTTTTGCGCGACCTGTAACATCGTGGCGCTGGAACCGGGCAACTGCGTTGTGCTGCCAGCAGCCCACGGAGCTTCAGGAGGTCCCGGTGGAAAAGCCGATCAATTGAGCATGGTCGCACCTAACCCGGTCGCCGCCTGACACGAGGATGTCGCCCCCAATCCGGTGATTCCCTTCCCCAAAATCCACAAAGTACAACCTATTGGCTTCCATTCGCCATCTCTGTCTTCAAGGAATGCTTGTGCGGCCGGCATCAGGCATTATCCGACGGGCGCGGGGAGCGGGGTAGAATCACGAAATTTTGCAAAAATTAAATGCGTCGGCCATTGAACCTCTGGCCCAACTGTGCCGATATCCGGGGGGTGAAAGGCAGGAGAGTATCTGCGGGATGGTAGTACGAAAGTAATATTCCCTTTGCAAAGGGACAGAGTTACTTTTGACCCGATTGAAGGGTTTACCGGTCTGGAAATTTGGGCAAATGGACGCATCTCATGAGTCGTTTTGCCGGGTCAACGTGAGAGCGTGAGCGAGGGGAGACCATGCACAAGCTGATTGAATTGATTGCCATGGGTGCACTTTATACCTTCGCCCCCCTGCTGCTGTTGTTGGCGGTGGATTTAGTTTGCTGGTCCGTCCCCATGATATTAAAAGAGATGACGGATGGGGTTCCACGTTTACTCTGGGCCCATGCAAAAAGGGGTTCGAGCCGCGCCCAAAACGGTCCCTTGATGCGGTAAGAAATTCCTCTGCGACAAGCCCGCCGGACGGTCAAGCGATCGTTCTGCTCAATCCTCCCGCGCGTTTTCACGCGCGCTTCTTCGATTCCTCCCATAAAAAAAATCAATTTTCAAGGCGACGGCATCCCCCGTACACTGAAAGCAGATGGAGAAACTGCGGCAAATGGCAGGCGACATTCGTGCCGTGTGACCGCATCTAACTGCTCTTTGGGGTGAACCGCTGAATCTGCAAACCCAATCTTCTTCGCGGCTCGTGGCCGTTGACATTGTGCGCGTTTTCGCCATGGCCCTGATGGTTCAGGGTCACACCCTGGATGTTTTGCTCAGGCCCGCGTCGCAATTTACTTCCTGGTACAACTATTGGCTCTTCTTTCGCGGCTTCACGGCCCCCATGTTCATGACCCTGTCGGGGTTTGGATTTGCCATGGCCACGCTTCGCCACTGGGATAGCCATCTTCAGATGGGAACCACGGTGGCAAAGCGCCTTCGCCGTTTTGCCTTCTTCGTGGTTTTGGGTTACTCCATGCGAATCCCCGTGCGCTCGCTACGCGATCTTCGCTGGGCTGCCCCGGATACCTGGCAGGGATTCATGCAGGTCGATGTGCTTCAGACCATCGGGTTTACTCTGATCGCCCTGCAATTGCTGGTCATGATAACTCGGACCCCGCGGCGTCTGGCCATGGCGACGGGAACCCTGGCGCTGCTCGTGGCGTTTTCCGCCCCGCTGGTTTGGCAAAGTCCGATTCTTCACTTGCTGCCGCTACCGATCTCCAGTGCGCTGGTGGGAACCTCAGGGTCACTTTTTCCACTGATGCCGTGGTCCGCCTATATCCTTCTTGGCGCGACATTGGGCGTGGTTTATGTGAAGGCTGGGAACTCCAACCCTGCCTTCCTGCGGAGTGCGATCCCCTACGGAATCCTTCTCTTCCTGGGCGGAGTGGTGTTGGAAGCGGTGTCGCGACACGTCTACGGCCTCGAGTACTTCTGGCCCACATCACCCCATCTCTTCATCGAGCGGGTGGGATTTGTTGCCGTAGTGCTCGGTTTGGCCACCTACATCGAGCGAATTCTTCCCTTTGCGCCACGCACCGTGCAGTCCCTGGCGGAAGAATCCCTGCTCGTCTATTTCGTCCACGTCGTCTTTCTCTACGGATCCCGCTGGAACGCCGGCATCAAGCCTTATCTGGGCGGCACGATGGGTTTTGCCCACGCCTATGTGTTGGTGATTGCGCTCGTCAGCGTGATGCTGGTGATGGCGTTATATTGGAATCGCGCCAAGCGGCAATACCCTCTGCACAGTCGCGTGGTGCGCCTGGCGATCATGGGGGCGGCTGCGATCGCGGTGGCCTGAGGGATCGCGAGGCAGCGATTGATGTTTCCAAGGATTTCCAGCTAACCGTGAGCGAACCTTCCGCCCGCATCTTCACGCCGAGCCGGCACAGACCCTCAATTCCCTGACTTTCCCCCCGCGGCAGGTTGACCTCGGTCCAGAACTTCACGGACCTTCTTCAAGAGGGTTTTGGGCGCGAAGGGCTTCTGCAGGAAGGAAGCCGTGGCCTCCAAAACTCCGTGAATCACGATGGCGTTATCCGTATATCCCGACATATAGAGGACTCGCGACTCCGGATGCAGGGTCGCGCTCCGTGCGGCTAATTCCTTGCCGCTCATGTTGGGCATGACCACATCCGTCAGAAGCAAGTGAATGGGCTCGCGAAATTCCTCGAGGATGGTGCAGGCCTGCCGGGCGTCGCCGGTTTCCAGCACGCGATACCCGCCGGATTGAAGCGCAACCCGCACCAGCGACCGGACCGCTTCTTCATCTTCGACAACCAGAACCGTTTCCGTTCCCCGCACCGTCGTGGGGGACGCCGCCGGCTTCTCCACCGTATCTATGGGCTCTTGGATCCTGGGAAGATACACTTTGAACGTAGCCCCTCTGCCCACCTCGCTATAGACCCAGATATTTCCCGCGCTCTGCTTGACGATTCCATAGACCGTGGAAAGCCCCAGCCCGGTTCCCTTCCCTAATTCCTTGGTGGTGAAAAAAGGCTCGAAGATGCGCGCCTGAGTCGCTGCGTCCATGCCCACACCGGTATCACTGACCGCAAGCATGACGTAGGGCCCGGGAATTACGGTGACATGGTTGCGCGCGTAGGCTTCGTCGAGATCCACGTCCGCCGTTTCCAGGGTGATTTTCCCTCCCTCGGGCATGGCATCACGGGCATTCACAATCAGATTCAAAATCACCTGCTCGATTTGACCGGGATCGGCTTTCACCTTGCCCAAAGATTTCTGCTGTCGGGTGGACAATTCGTAATGCTCGCCGATCAGTCGCCTGAGCATCTTTTCCATGTTGGAGACCACGACGTTGAGATCGATGGCCTGGGGAGCCATAATCTGGCGCCGGCTGAAGGCCAGCAGTTGGCGGGTCAGGCTGGCGGCGCGGTCACTCGATTTCAGGATTTCACTGACATACTCCCGTTCATGGGGCCCGGCAGTCTCGTGAAGGATTTGACCGTAGCCAAGAATGACGGTCAGCAAGTTATTAAAGTCGTGGGCCACGCCACCTGCCAGTTGTCCAATCGCCTCCATTTTGGCGGTCTGGCGAATCTGCTCCTCGAGCTGGCGCCGTTCGGTAATATCGCGAATAATCGACCGAATAAACGCCGGCTTGCCATCCACCAGTTTGCAACTGCGGCTCGCTTCCCCCAGGATTTTCCTGCCATCGCGCGTCACCAGCGTGATCTCCGCCTTTTCGCACTGCTCTCCCCGGATCAGTTGGCCGATCTGCTGGGCCCAGGCTGCGTGACTTTCAGGATGAATCACTTCCTTGATATTGAGTTTGGTCACCTCTAAATCGGTGTACCCCAGCGTGGTCTTCCAGGTCCGGTTGGCATAGAGAATCCTACCGTCCGGCAGGTAGCTATGGATAAGGTCGGTCGCATTCTCAAGCAGGTCGCGATATTTCTCCTCACTCTGCTGGAGAGCGACTTGTGCCTGGGTGCGCTCGCGGCGCATATCTCTTTCCGCCAGGGCTCTCCTGACGGCAAGAGGCAGGCGACTCAAGCGGTCTTTCAAAACATAGTCCGTGGCGCCCTCCTTGATGCAGTCCACGGCAGCCTCGTCGCCCAGACTGCCCGTAACCATCACCACGGGAATTTCTTTGCGGTTTTTTTTCAGAATGTCCAGCGCATCCAGGCCCGTCCAATTCTGGAGATTGAAATCCGCCAGGATAATGTCAAATTCCGTCTCGCCCAACTTCTGCCTCAAAACCTCTTCGCTTGGCGCCACCGCATACTGGACGTCATAACCGGCACGTTTGAGGGTGGCAATTTGCAGTTCCGCATCCGGAAGGCTGTCCTCCACGATCAGGACGCGCAGAGTGACCTCTTGGTGGTCAGGCTGAACATCTTTTTGTGGATTACTCATAAGGTCCTCATCTAATCGGCGGAAAAGGCGGATGACGGTGGCGCCTGGTTGACCACCATCCAAAAAAGCCCGATCTGGTTCACCATCTGGCGGAACTCGTCAAAGTCCACAGGTTTTTGGATATAGGCGTTCACACCCAGCTTGTAGCCGTTGACCATATCCCTCTCCTCGCGGGAAGAGGTCATGATCACCACCGGAATGGCTTTGGTGCGCGGATCCGATTTGATCTGGCGCAGCACTTCCAGGCCATCGACTTTGGGAAGTTTCAAATCCAGCAGGACCAGCCGTGGCGGCTCGTTGATGCTGCGATTGGCAAATGGGCCGCGGCAGAAGAGAAAGTCCAGCGCCTCCTCGCCATCGCGGGAAACCTCGATATGGTTGGCCAGCTTCTCGCGGCGCAGGGCATAAAGCGCCAGCTCGATGTCCTGGGAATTATCTTCCACCAGTAGGATCTCAACTTTGCGCATCTCGCTCACCGTTTGCCTCCTGTAATGTCTTTCGCGTTGGCAGAGTCGTTGTAAGTGCCATGCAGGGTAAAGTAAAAGGTGGCGCCCTGGTCGAGTGACGCCTGGGCCCAGACGCGGCCTCCATGCTTGTGGATGATGCGTTGCACGGTGGCCAGGCCCACTCCCGTTCCCTCAAAGTCCTCCGGACGATGCAGGCGCTGAAACACCCCGAACAGCTTGTTCACGTACTTCATGCTGAACCCCACCCCGTTGTCCTTCACATAAATCACCTGGTCGCCGTTCTGATTCTGCGCCCCAACTTCAATCACCGCGGGAGTTCGCGGCCGGGTGTACTTGACCGCGTTGGAGAGCAGGTTCACAAACACCTGCCGCATCAGCGTGGGATCGCAATCCTCAAACGGCAGGGGGTGAATGACCCATTCGATGGCGCGATCGGGATTGTCGCGTTTCATTTCGTCCACCACACTGCCGACGATGGAACTCAACCCGGACACCTGGGCCTGCAATTCTCTTCGCGCGACGCGGGAAAGGTTCAGAAGATCATCCACGAGCATGCCCATTTCCTTGGCGCCCTGGCGGATGTAGGAGATGAACCGGCGGACGTCCGCGGAAAGTTCGGCGGAACTGGTTTCATCCACCACCAGCTTCGAGAAGCCGTCAATGCGCCGCAGCGGAGCGCGCAAGTCGTGCGAAACGGAGTAGGTAAACGCTTCCAGCTCGGCGTTGATGGATTGCAACTCCGCCGTGCGCTCTGTCACGCGGCGCTCCAATTCTTCATTCATTTTTTGCAGTGCGGCTTCCGCCTGCTTGCGCTCGGTGATTTGGTCGAATACCGCCACGAAATGATCCCGCTTGGGGCTGTATAACGAGATGGCGAACCACATCCCCATGGATTCGACATAGGTCTCCAGTCTTTTCGGGGATGCCGGTTCGCGCCACCCGCCCGTAGGTGGCAATGATGTGCGGATCGTTTTCGCGGATGCCGGGGATGACCTCGGAAGCCTTACGTCCAATCACGTTCTTAAGCCCGGTTAAAGGTTCGAAACTCTTGTTGACGTCGAGGTAGACAAAGTCGACGGGCTTGTCATCCTCATACACCATTCGGCAATAGACGTAACCATTCAACATGCTTTCAAACAGGGAGCGGAAGTGCTCCTCACTCGTTCGCAGGTCGACTTCGCCCTGCTTGCGCTGGGTAATATCATGCGTATGGCCGAACGTTCCGACGATTTTTCCATTCGCGTCACGCATCGGCATCTTGGTGCTCAGAGCCCAGGTTTCACGCCCGTCCGGCCACGTCTCTTTCTCCTCCTTGGCAATCAGGGGCTGGCCCGTCTCCATGATTTTCAATTCGTCGTTGCGCGCTTCCTGGGGCATGCTCATGGGCATAAAAATCAAAGTCAGTTTTACCCACGGCCTCGGAGGAAGTTGCCGAGCCCCAGAATTTTTCCCGCCGACTTGCTGACCCGGGTGAAACGGCTCTCGCGGTCCTTGAAATAGATCATGTCAGGGAGGTTATCCATCAGGGTGTGGAGAAGGTAGCGTTCTTCCACCAGCGCATCGTGGGTCATCTGCAAGGTTGCGTCGCGTTCCTGAATTCGCGCCAGCATTTCGTTGAAGGCGTCAATGAGCGCGGAAATCTCATCACGGCGGTTGGTTTGCGGGGCGCGGATGGAAAAGTCCTTGTCCCGCATGACGATTCGCGCGGTTTCCGCCAGGTCGCGAACCGGTTTGCTGATGGCCTTGCGCGATGCCAATGAAACAAACAGCGCCATCAGCAGGGACGCCAACCAGGACGCCAACGCCGATTTCCGCGAAGCGTCCAAGGCGCTCGTACAACCCGCCCAGGTCCGATTGGAGATAAACCACGCCCGTTAACTTCCCCTGGAAGTAGAGCCGGGTAAACAAGGTGCAGGCGGTCGTCCGTGAACCAGTGGCTTTCCGCTGCATTGGGCGACAGAGCGGGCATGACCGGGATGGAGGCGCCGGGATCGCGCCGATAGCCGGCAAAGGGTTTGCCGTCCGGAGTATAAATCCACGCCAAAGTGACATGGGCCGCCGCCCGCAGCGCCTCCAGAGAAGCCTCAGCGGATTTCTGGTCGTTGAAAATCACCGCCGAGACGCTGTTCGCCCCGATCATCTGGGCTGACTCAGAGAGGTGGCGCACCAGGCTTTCTCGGAAGATTACCGTCTCGTAGGCAGTAAATGCCCCTGAAGCCACCAGCAGAGCGGCTCCGCTGACGAGCATGTTGATCCAGGTCAGCCTCCTGGTGATGGATTGGTTGCCCATCCGCGCCATAGCTCCTCAGTTCCCGGTTTGGGATCCTCCCTTGACCTCAGCGGCGACCTTCAAAAGCTCGGAACTCAGGTTCAGTCCAGCTTGCCGGGTCGCCGCAAGGTTGATCTTGAAACGGACCTTCTGATCCGCCAGGATGAACTGCACCATACCGCCATCATCGAGAAATTGAGGGATATCGCTGACGGTTAGGATGCTTGACTTGCCCAGGTTGGATAGGATTTCCTTGATCTGCTTATCCTCGGACGAACTTATGAACAGCACGCGGCAGACCGTTGCTTGTGCTGGTGCGGAAATGCGCCGCGCCACGACCGCCCTGCCCTCGATCTTTTCGCCGGAGATGGTTGAGTCCAGGGCCTTGCCAAAGGGGTCGTCACCGAGGATGCAAAATCGGAAACTCCGCGGTATCACTGGACCCTGTTTCAGGTGGCCACTCGACAAACCGGCCGAAGTTGTAGAGATAAGCTGCCTTGACCTCAAACTCGGAAGGGTGCGACGCCCACATGCGGACGGCGGGGAGACAAAGAGCCATCCCCCATGCCGCCACCAGGGCCGCTCGGAGCGCCGTTGTCCGATTTGAATTCCAGGGTCATGAGCCTTTGTGTGCAAACCCCGGAGGGTCTGTAAATTTGAGCGGCGAGGCTCCGGGATGCCAGGGAGCGCCTGGCCGCTCAGTTGCCCTGACTATTCCACGTCAATTTGGCGTAGCCACATCGCTGGATGCCGACAAAGCTCCCCGCATCGCCTGCAAACTCCACGTGATGGGGCTGCAGGAGGTTCTGCCCTTCAATGGAAAGCTCCAACTGCCGTGTAATGTGCCACCCCAGCCGTAAGTCCGCAGTATTGTAAGGTCCCACAACTTCGGCCGGTAAATCGCTCACGTAACGGTAGGTCTGGTCGAACTCAAAACGCTTCGGCAGATTGATCATGGACTGGATCTCAACCTGGTGGTGGGGGCTCGAACCCTGCTGCGTGGCAAGATTCATAACTTCAATGGCATTGGGATCGCCCGCTTTGGTTTCCAGATTGATGTGAAGAAATGAATAAGACCCGCGGAGTTGCCACCAGGGCGTAACTTGAAAATCCGGACCCACCTCGAATCCATCGGTAAAACCCTTTTCTTCATTCGCGATGGGAACCAGGAAAGTCAGGTGCGGGCGCGGGAGAGCGTCAACCTCCACGGGGGCGGTGCCACATCCATAAAGGTCGTCATACCCGTTCCTGAAGAGGGCAAGGTCCATGTAGAGGCGGGAAACGATCAGGCTGCGGTATCCGGCTTCCAAGGCGATCGGCTTTCGGCAAAAAAGTTCCGATTGCCGTCAATTTGCGGATCGATCGGCGGAACCGCGGCAAGAAAATCCGTCAATTCCAGGGATTCCTGAGTCGCGATGGGGTGCGCACGGCGCGCGATATCGATGCCCAAAATGATTGCCGCCGGCTTGGCGTCCAGAGCAAGCGTGCATCCGGCTGCGCTTCAAAGCCCGTGTAGTTATTGTGCTCCAGCTTGATCCCAGCGTGATCTCAACCTTATCATGGCCAGCGGAATCAGGTATTCTGGAACGAACCGGCTATCAATTTCGTCGGTGGCATGGCGCGGGGAGAAGTCCAGGGTGGGAACAAGTTGGCTGAAGGTGCCCGGGGCTGATGCGGGCTTCCAAACCCCCAGATGAAATCCTGCTTGCGGGTAAGCGTCAGTCATGTGGAGTGAAGTTCAACGTCAAAGGTCTCGGGTTTCGCCGAATTGGGGCTCGAAATGATTGGTGTGGTCGTAATAGGCCTTAAGTTGAATGTCTGAACCCGTCGGGAACGTTCGCTGCCAGTGCCCTAAAATATTTCCGCCGGAGAACTGCCCCCTCCCGAAGAGGGTGAGTTGGGCAGGGCGGAGGAAAAAGCTCCCACCTGGGAGAACTTCCCGGCCTTTTCGTCGTCGTAGTGATCACCCTGGATGGTCACTGCGTCCTGATTCTTTGAAACCCAATGGTACGAAATCCGAATTGCCCCGTCGCCACTGGTCAAAATTGTTGTCCTCACTCTGAACTCCACCCCGTTGACGAATCCTTTGCCGTGAGCGCGATAGTTCACCCCTGGGATTCCCCCCATAACGGGCCGCCACCGTAGCCTCATCAACGTTGCCGGTCCCGGCCGTAACCAGAGTCCCCTGCGTATCCTTGGCGCTCTTGGTGATGATATTGATCACGCCATCCACGGCATTCGCGCCCCAAATAGTTCGCCCCCCAGGCACCACGATGATCTGAATGCGATCAATATCCTCCAGCATGAATTCATACTGTTCCTGCCAATACACCCCGGCGTAGAGGGGCCTATAGCGCTTCGGCCATCAATCAGGACGAGAATCTTGCTGGCCAGGACACCGCCGAACCCCGGATTCCCACCGACCAGTGGTCGGAATCAACCCGCGCCACCTCGACTCCCCGGCGCCGTCCGCAGGTCTTCGGGAATGCTGGTGGCGCCGGAAACTAGGGATATCCTCTTGCGTTATGACGAATATCGCAGCCCGGGTCTTCCAAACCTGTTCGGGCTCTTTCGAGACGGAAGTCCACCTTGATATTCCCACCTCTTCCAGGCTAAGTTGCGTCAGTCGTTCGTTTTCGGAACGAATGCCGCCCCACGCAAACCCTCGTAGAAAACACGACGAAGAAAAAGAGAAACCGCCCCCAATGGATGGGGCGCCTTTGGGCGGTCAGCGTCGCTAGACCTTTTGACGGGTAACCGCCCTCGTCAATGGATGCGCTTTCTAGAAACTGATGCTTCCAAGCCTTACACGTGGTAGGAATAATGTTAATGCCCACTGACCCGGATGATTGGCGCGGTCACACAGAAGGCCATGGGTGATAGGAACTGCCTACAGCACAAGAGGGCCGAGACCTTGATTCCGCAAAGATCGTACAAGCCAAATCTTACGATGAAGCTGCCAATGCCATGAACTCGGTCAAATTGTCCGCTTGCTATAACTTACACTTCGATTATTAAGCAGTCAAGGATATTCTAATGGTGATCCGCCGAGCTTCAACAGATGTGCGGGAACCCTTCACTCCGGATTGAATCGCCGTTTCGTTCTCGACGTGAGCACCCATGGTGATGAATAGTTGCCGGCCAAAAGTGGGTCAATCCCCCCCTTACTTCCAGGTATTCCTGCCTCCAGCCTACGTGCGATGGCCATCCTGGACTTGCTCGGCCACGGGCAGGCTGCGCGTGGCACCAATGTCCAAAATCGCGAGCTATCATGGTGTACTGTGGAGCTTCGGTGCCGGGGCTGAAGGTCCACAAATCTTAATGGCGGATGACCCTTTCTCGGCCGCTAAAATATCATGCCTCCTGTCTCAGTGGTTTGCTAAATTTTTAACCCACCAAGAGACAGTGATAAGGTTCGTGTCCGTGAGGGGGACATGCGGAATCTCATCGCGGGAACCGCGGCTGACGTCGTTAATGAGCGTCCCCTGCCCTTTGATGTCACCACTCGCCAAGGGCACTTTTACGGTTAGGCCATTTATTGGGAGTTGAAGCCGGACTGTACGAACGCGAAGTGTAATATACTGCACTGTTTTTGTAATCCCTCATACTGCGAGCGAAATATGACACAGGATGAAATGGCAGCATTCGCTGTGCGAAATGTGGAGCCTCTCTCCCGGACAAGATTTACGGAAACCGATATAGAGTCGCAGCCCATCTAATCGATGGGACATACCTGGTACCTCTTCCTGTGCGGGGAAAGCAAGCGCAAGTTGGCCTTGCTCTCCGCCGATTCAAGGAACTTCAATGGAAACGTTCGCAATATGCATCTGTAGTTGAAGCTTTCGTTTCCTCAGATTCCAGTGTTGCTGCCTATAGAGTCCGGGAGGTTGAGGTGTCTCCTTTTGCTAGGCCAATCCAAAATAATGAAGCAAATTCACGGAGAAACCGTCATGGGCTGGACCGCATTCGTAGTCGAGATGAAAGACGGAACCATGTATTCGTATGGCACCGACTACAGGTTCGAGTTTTTTGACCTTCCACAAGGGTGTTCAGGCACTCCCTCATCGCGAGAATTCACAGCGGAATGATTTATCGAAGACCCGAGGAGTGGAACCCTACTCGCTGGCCACGTCCAAAGAAGCGCAGACTTGGAAAGACAAGCCGTTTTTCACTTGTTATCTCAAGGCCCTCGATACCGACTCAAGGTAAGTCGCCAAACCGGGCATGCTTGATTCTGGTACCGTTACAGCATTCTGAACTACACTTTGGATTATGCCGAGATACTGGAAAGAACAAGTACATGGGTGCTCGATATGGTGACTCCCCGCCCTACACCTTGCCAACTGCAGCGAGGGGTTGGTCATTCAAGAATTGATTTTGTGTGAGCGTATGTTCTTTCACGTTCAGGAATTTGTTATCGTGGGAATGAAATTCAGGAATACATTGCTTTCTTTGAGAAGAAGACTCACCCGAGCACCCAGCTTCCTATCCCGGTAGGGTCCGATAGATTTTTCCGAGGCACTCACAACAATGGTGCTGAGCAGTTGGGTATGTACCTCCAAGACAGGAAGTCAGGGTGCTAAAGGCATTGCGAAAAGCACTGGCGCTGTCTGCCATCGGAAAACTGTGAGGCGGGTGGCGTCCCGCAATTCAAGTGCTCGGTAAGTCCCCTAACCGGAGATGTGGTTCCCACCCAGTGGGCAGTCGCCGGCATCGCCCGCGGCTCAAGGTCCACAAATCTTTAATGGTGAAGGATCCTTACTGGCCGCAGTCCCCCTCCTCTGTGCCTCCGTGCCGCTGTGTCTCAGTGGTTTGATAAATCTTGGAACCACAGACCCCCGTTTCATGTCCATACCTCCATGCCAGGCCACTACACGTCCCGCCCTCAGTTGACACTCTTCGCCACGGATGTTACAAAAGGTATACCGTCGTTTTTCCAGCTTCGTGCCCGTACGGTGGGTGTAGCTCAGCTTGGTAGAGCGCCAGACTGTGACTCTGGACGTCGCGGGTTCGAATCCCGTCACCCACCCCAAGAATTTCAACCTTTTTTTGTGCGGATGCTGACTTCCCCGCCCCCTTGCTGTGATATAATCCCCGGTCTTCAAGCAGGATAATTGCTCGCAACCTCAGTGGAGGTCATCATGAGTGGCAAGCTTCGCACAATACTCATTGTCGTCGTAGTATTGTTGGTGGTGGTCATCGCCGCGCCCTTCCTAGTCCCGGTCAATCAATTCCGTCCCACAATTGAAAGCAAGGCTTCCGCCGCCCTGGGCCGCAAGGTCGAGTTCGGCAACCTGAGCCTCTCGCTGCTCAGCGGATCACTCGGTGCGGACAACCTTTCCATCGGCGATGATCCCCAATTCAGCTCCAGTCCCTTCCTGACCGCGAAGTCGCTGAAGGTGGGCGTGGAGATCATGCCGCTCATCTTCCACAAGACCATCAACGTGACCGGCATCACCATTGACAGCCCGCAGGTCACTCTGCTGCGCAATGCTGCGGGGCAATGGAACTTCTCGTCGCTCGGCGGGGCGGCGGCCAAGTCCTCAACTCCCTCGGCGCCGTCCGCACCCCCGGCGGAGTTCTCCGTCGGCAAGCTGGAATTGAAGGATGGCAGCATCGTCATCGGCTCGACGGCCTCGAAAAAGCAGAGCAATTATGACCACGTCGATGTCACCGTCACGGATTTTTCCCTGACGTCGAAGTTCCCGGTGAAGGCGAGCGCCGATTTGCCTTCCGGCGGCAAGTTCGAACTGGACGGCAACGTCGGCCCGCTCGACCAGACCGACGCGATGATGACTCCTCTCGATGCCAATCTGCACGTGAGCGATCTCAATCTGGCCTCCACGGGATTGCTCGATCCCTCCCTCGGGCTCGGCGGAATTCTCGACCTCGACGGGACGCTGACCTCGCGGGCGGCTGGCGGAAACCAAGGGCACGGTAAAACTTTCCAAAGCCCTTCTGATCGCGGGCGGATCGCCTTCGGGAGTTCCCTTGACAGTGGATTTCAACACCAACTACGACCTGCGCAAGAATTCCGGCGTGCTCAATCATTCCGTCATCAAAATTGGCCGCGCGGCGGCGTCTTTGCAGGGAACGTATGACAATTCGGGTGAGTCACCGGTCGTCAATATGAAGCTCGATGCCAAGGACATGCCCGCCAAGGACCTTGAGGCTTTTCTGCCGGCCCTCGGCATTAACCTGCCCAAAGGCGCGTCGCTGGAGGCTGGCACTCTGAACGCCGATTTCGCCGCGAATGGGCCGGTTAACAAGCTCGTGACCACCGGCAACACGGGATTCTTTAACGGCAAGCTCGGGGGCTTCGATTTGGGCTCGAAGATGTCGGCGGTCTCCGCGCTCACGGGAGTTAAGACTGGCAAGGATCTGGAAATTGAAAAGCTCACCACCAACCTTCGCATGGCGCCTGACGGTTTGCGCGCGGACAATTTCGATGCCGTCATTCCCACGCTTGGCAATCTCGATGGCGGGGGCACGGTTGACGCAAAGAACAATCTGGATTTCAAGATGGTCGCCACACTCAAGGGCGGAGCCATCGGTGCGATGAGTGGCGCCACAAGCGCGGTCGGAGGAATTCTGGGAAAGGTTTCCGGGGGCGGCGGCTCAACCGCCAATCGCGGCAACCAGATTCCCTTCATGATCGAGGGAACCACGGCGGATCCTAAATTCGTTCCCGACGTTAAGGGCGCCGCGGCGGGCATGTCAAATCACAATTGGGCAATATCACTAACCGCGGGGGAGGCGGAACGAATCAACAACAGCAGGCTCCGGCGAACCCGCTGGGTGGCCTCGGCGGGCTGCTGAAGCATAAGAAATCCTGACGTTCAGAATCTTGAATTGAATCAGGACTCTGTGCCTTTGAATCCTAAATTTTGAATCTTGAATCTGGCGTCTGCGCTTTTAAATGTCGAACTGAATCCGCAGTTTTGATTCTTGGATCAAGAACCTGCGTTTTTGTGTGTTGAATCTTGAACCTTCAACCTTGAATTTCGAGTCTTGAATCTTAAATTTTAAATCTGAAATCCCAATTCCCTAAGGTTCTCAGGATGGAAACATTGAACGTCGTATCGGCGACCAGACTTGAATTCCTGGGGGGATCGGCAACGAGCCGCAGAGGAACGCAGAAATTACGTGCCTGTGCGCTACCCTGCTCTACGCTTGCCCGCTAAAGAAGCGAAGTCGAATTAATTTCTCGGGCTAACGTCAGGATGAAGGATCCCTGGGCCGGTGGAAAATTACTGGACAGTACCGAATAGTCAAGTTCGTAACGGCCCGCACCTTGAACGGTAGGAACGACCCCACTCCAATCGCAAAACAAACCTGAGAATTGAAGGTGCGTAGGGCTTTCGTGCGAAATGCACACAGCGTCAAAACGGCGCTGCTTCGCAGGGGGGATATTGACGTAGGGCAGAAGATACCCTTCCCACTTAAGTTCAAATGATGGAAAAGACTTCTCCTCTAATGTGTCAAGATTCGTAGCCTTTTGTAAATACGCGTAGCAATTAGTCGCCGCCTTGTGGCGATGTTGATTGCCCACAGCGATGTGGAAGTACCTATGCATCAATCCATTAGTCCGCGATCGAACGTCGACGTCTTTGTTTGGCACTCGCTCTAGAACGAGTTCATTTCTCCAGTGCAACTTCCACTCGCCCGACTTGAGGCGCTTTTGAACTTCGCCCTTAATCTTATCCGGCAATGTTGCTCTATCGTCAAACTGGATTGCGTTACCCCCGATGAAAGAGAGCAACCCCTCAAGTCTTACCCCGGACTCTCTAAACGCAAGTACGTCCACGCCGAGGTAGGATGCGACCGCCAGTTCTTGGTGGGAAAATAACGATCCGCGGTGCTCGTTGAGCAATTGTTCCCGCTTAAAGTCAACGAACAGGAAGTACTCCGAGTCCGTTAGCGTATCAAAAATGTGCTCCTTGATCCCGTTTAGAGTCTGTTGTTCTGTCGCGATCCAGGGGACAAAACCTATCGCCTCGAGCATCTTTGAGATGGCGTTGGCAGTTTCCCTCTCATTAGAGTCCTTTCCCTGTCCACAACTAATGAATACGCGGGCTCGCGGAGCATTTTGGTTCGTTTGCATCTATCAGCAGTCTACCCCATTTGCAGGCCACACTATTCGTGCATCGCACTACGTAATGCGGTCACATTGAGGGATATAGAAAGACTGACCGGCCTTAGCCCCTGAGTTGCCTTCTTACAAGTTGAGCTCCCAAAAGTTGCGGGATTGGAAGTCTAGGGATTCGTCATGCTTATCTTCATACGCTTGGGAAAAAGAGCTTGAAGCCCGAACCACAAAGTTCTGCAGCTTATCTAGCGCGGTCTTAGCCTTTCTTATTTTTGGATTGTCTTCCCTAATGGCATACAAATTACCGTCATCTCGGTATTTCAAAAAACCGCGCTCTTCTGCGTCCTTTGGAGCATTTTCCCATTTTTCGTAATCAGGGCGGAACCACTCGCCGCGACAGTCGTAGTAAAGGGCCTCGCGGACAACTTTCGGAAGGAAACCCAGTGCGTTTGTAGCGCTTGCGACGAGATCTTCGAATCTGTCGCTTTCCGTCGAGTTCGCTTTGATGATTTCCGCAGCTTTTTGTTGGTCCTTCAATTGACTCAGTTCATTAACCGTTCTCTCAAGGGTCCTTATTCTCTCGTCTGCCTTGTCGTATTCACTTTTGTACTCGTCTCTTTCTTGCCTTATTCCCGCGGTCTCCTCTGCACTCACGTACTCAGGCTTTGGGAGCGCATCCAGGATGCCGGGCAGTGCGCTCAAGAAATCTTTACGGCGCTTGTTCCAAAGAGGAGTAGGCGTAGGATCTGCTGTCAATTTGCTGACTGCATCCTTTACAGTGTCAAGCGCTGATTCGTCATTGAGTTTCAGAGATTGGACGCCGGACAGGACAGCCTTTAGGTCGTTAGACGTAAGTGGAGGAACGACGACCGGAATCAAATGTTTTGCCTGAATCCACATGGCACCGAGTTCACACATACAAAACGCGCTAGCATAAAAGTTCTTGGAAATCAGGGCGAAAACAAGTTCGGCCTCAGCAAGCGCTTGCTTTATATATTCTTTAAAGTCATTTCCTGGAGGTATTCCATGCCCTTCAATGGAGCTGCAAAAGATCTGGCTGTGCCGGACGCCAACTCCGCTCTCAAGCAACTGCACAAAGGAGTCAACGAGAGATGTGTCGGCACTTGCGTGACTTAGGAAGATATTTCTAGCCAACTAAATACCTCCAATAACAAACCATACCGCCATTAACAACAATGGCGGACACTTTCGCTTTTTGCGACCGGAACCTGTCGACCGTTTGGGTGTGCGTCGAAATTGTCGAACTATTAGCTCCTTGTTGCCGCTGCGCGCTCTATCGCTGCGATGATTTCCTCTTGGTCCCATTTAGCAATCGGCGCCCCGATTCGACTTAGAACTTCTGGTGTTCTTCCCCGCGACCCTTTTAGGCGGACCCCGCAAATGCCCTTCCCGAGAGCCAATGCTGTGTCGAGTTCCCAATCGACCCAGTCACGCCAAGCCGTCCCGTTTCCAATAAGACAGACAACCACTGAGCACGCTTTTATCTTGCCGTAGATCACACGCTTGAGATATGCACTCTCGGCGCTGTTTATCGGTGATCGTAAACTGCCATCATAGAAATCAATCGGTGAATGCGGATTATGGGCCATGAGTCTGAAGCCCTGCACTTGATTGCGGTCCTCATAATGAAAGCTCAGAAACAACCGTCTCTGGCGTGCGTGTTCGGTCAATTGACCCTTTGCCGCTCTAACGAGTCGCGATTGAGAGTCGAACCCGCGTCTACTTAGGAGGTTTCCGAGTTTCATGTCGCCGCGGGCGTTAAGGTCCAATCCGTAGGCTTCCTCGACATTTTCAACCTTGGTGTTGGAATTTTTCCTACGGAACATAATATCCGCTCCTGGCTGATGATAGGGCTTAGCTCTTATCGCGCCTTGCTACCCAAAGGGTATGCTCGCGAGAAATGGCATTTTCCGCGTCACCCACAAAATCGGAAAGAGCACGGTCGCTAACAATGTGTTGAGCTTTTTCTTGAATAAACCCCAGTTCGATTTCCGCTACTGAGTACGATTGTGCAAGTTCTTTGTGCTGCTTTAGCTGAAGCCATGCGATAAGCGCACTCGCTAATGATGTGAACATTCCCGTGAGCTTGAGATTCGACTGTGGCCACGCAACCAAGGCAATTGCGCTAACTAGTGCGAAGAATTGACCTAATAATATCGCGATGAAATACTTGGTTTCGCGCAAGCGGTTCGCTAATGCCTCGCTCCGTACCACTTCCGTTGATCCAGGATACGCTCAGACACATATATGCTTCTCCTCTCATCAAGAGTCATCGCTCGGACTTCGCGCATCCGATCTGAAATATGGGGCTCCTGCGAGAATTCTCCGCCGAATCCAAAGGCCAATTGTATTCGTTCTTTCAGAATGGAGCCCAATTGGGAACAAACTTTCCATCCGCATCGGCGGCCGTCAAGTCGAGAGAATACGGATCGGTCCCGGTGACGTAGCGCCATGTCATCGATTTTACGGATTCTGCGACGGCGCGACCACCGTACTGGGGTTGTC
>CAVTDA010000069.1:0-22608 GCA_963733285.1 uncultured Acidobacteriota bacterium | reverse complement strand
AATCTCCGCGGGCTCGGCGTGTTTCACGGCAAGCGTGGCACGGGCGTTTCCGTGGAATTCCGCGTCAAGCTCGGCCCGGTCACGATTCTGGGGATGGCGCAAACTGCCGAGGGGCGCTTGAAACTTGTCATGGCGGAAGGTGTATCCATTGCCGGCCCAGTGCTGCGCATCGGGAATACATGCTCACGGATTGATTTCAACCGCCCCGCCGCCGATTTCGTCCGCGATTGGACGTGCCATGGCCCGACGCATCACTTCGCCCTGGGAATCGGGCACCTCGGAGAGAAGATCGAGTGCGTCGCCAAGCTCCTGAATCTGGAGTTGAATCGGGTTTGAAGAAGCGAGGCGAAAGCCCAGAAGTATTTCGATGGCTGCAATGTCGCGGCACAACATCTTGCTATCGGGACAATCTGACATTTCGACATCTTTTCATCGGGTTTATTTGCTAATTACGCCCACTTGCATGTGCTGGCCCGGATTTTCGTCTTCATCCATCCCTACTTCGTGATAAATTTTCGCTTGGCCTAATCGACCTCCGATTGTCCGAGGCATTCCAAAGAGGTGTTCCCCGAATGAGTAGTTCCCGTCGTGCCGCTCTTTTCATTCATTGCTCGCATTCCTGTTGATGGCGCCCGCAGCTTTTATCCCTGCGCAGAATGCCGAGGACGATTTGGAGCGGAATTTCCAAAATCCTCCCGACTCCGCCAAGCCGCACGCGTGGTGGCACTGGATGAATGGCAATGTGACCAAAGAAGGCATCACGGCGGATCTCGAATGGATGCACCGCGTGGGCCTCGCCGGAATGCAACTGGTTGAAGCCGACCTGGGCACGCCGCAATTTGTCGATCAGCGGCTGATCTGGATGACGCCGGAATGGAAGGATGCCTTTCGCCACGCCGTCAATGAGTCGCAGCGCCTGGGCCTCGAAATGGATATGGAGGCGGCGGGCGGCTGGAGTGAAACGGGCGGTCCGTGGGTGAAGCCGGAAGCGGCGATGAAGAAGATCGTGTGGACCGAGACGTTCGCGCAGGGGCCGGCGCGGTTTCTGGGCGTGCTGCCTCATCCGCCCATTAATAATGGCCGATTCCAGGGCATGGGGATGCCGATGGAATTAGCCAACCCGGTGCCGAAAGGAATTCCCGGCGAGGTGCCGCAGTTTCCGCCGCCCCCGCCGCCGCCGGACCCCTCGTTTTACGCCGATAGCAGGGTTGTGGCTTACCGCCTGCCCGCCCATGAAGTCCGGATGATGGATGCCCATCCCACCATCACGGTGAGCGAGGAGGATCTCGATACTTCCGTGCTTATGGACGGCGACTACGCAACGGAGCTCGCTCTTCACGTGAAACCTGGACAATCCACCGTCTGGGTGCAGTTTGAATTTCCCCAGCCCTACCGCGCCGCAGTCTTTCCTTCTCGGCGGCGGAAACGTCAACGTTTTCAGTGGCGGAACCGTGCTCGACGGGCAACTTCAGTCGAGCGACGACGGCCGCCATTGGGAATCGGTGGCCAGCCTCTCCGCGCCCTTCTTCATCAATCGCGACTTTCCCATCCAGACCTATTCGTTTCCCCCCACCACAGCACGATTCTTCCGTGCCGTGCTGCGCCCTGCGCCCCCGGACTCCGGCGTGATGGACTTGGCGAAAGCAGTGGGAGTTCACCCACCCGAGGCTGGCGTGGTCCGTCTGGCCGAGGTCGAACTCAGTGGCCCGCGTGTGACCCATTGGCAGGGGAAGGCGGCGTTTGGCGACACTTCCGACTTCTCGACCATTGCCACGCCGCGCGTCGGAGCCCAGGAAGCCGTCTCGCCCCGGGACGTGATCGACCTCACGGCGAAGGTGAACTCCGAGGGCGTTCTGGATTGGAAAGTTCCCCCGGGGCGCTGGGCGATCCTGCGAATGGGTTACTCCCTGGCAGGCAAGAAGAATCATCCTGCCACGCGGGAGGCAACGGGTTTCGAAGTGGACAAACTCAGCGCTCAGCATGTGGGCGACTACTTTAAGACCTACGTGGACTTGGTCTCGAGCGCCGCGGGCCCGAACTTTGGCAAGAGCTTTCGCAACTTTCTGATGGATAGCTGGGAGGTGGGCGTCGAGAACTGGACCGACAACATGATCGAAGAGTTCACCCGCCGCCGCGGCTACGACCCCACGCCGTACCTGCCCGTCCTCACCGGCCGCATCGTGCAGAGCTCGGAGGCGAGCGACCAGTTCCTTTGGGATTTTCGCCGCACCATCGCCGATTTGCTGGCGGAGAACCACTACGGTCTGGCCACGCAATACCTCAAGCAGTTCGGCATTGGGCTGTATGCGCAGGCGGAAGGGCCGTACTCGCCGACTACGGCCGACTCGATTCTGAACAAAGGCCAGGTGACGTATCCGATGGGTGAGTTCTGGGTTCCGAAGCCGGGCCACCAGGACACCTACTATCACTGCACGGACCTCTGGGAGGCCGCCTCGACCGCGCACGTCTACGGCAAGCCGATCGCCTCAGCCGAATCGTTCACCACGGGAGCCACCGCGCCCATCTTTGCCTCGCCCTACTACATGAAACCGATTGGTGACCGCGCGATGTCCTATGGCATCAACCGGTTTGTGCTCTCCTCGGCGGATCACCAGCCCTTCGTCGACGACCGCCACAAACCCGGCATGACGCTGGGCTATTCCGGCCAGAATTTTCCCCGCACCAACACCTGGGCCGAGCAGATGATCGCGTTTGACACCTACCTGGCGCGGTCGTCGTACCTGCTCCAGCAGGGAAAGTTTGTGGGCGACCTCGCGTACTTTTATGGAGAGCAGATTCCTGGCACCATCTACTTTTGGAAGCCATTGAAGCCCGCGCTTCCCGAAGGGTACAAAGCGGACTGGGTGAATTCAGACGTCATCTTGCATCGAATGTCGGTTCAGGATGGCCGCTTCGTGCTGCCGGATGGGATGAGTTACAAAGTGCTGGTAATTCCCGATTACGTGACCCAGATGACCCTGCCGGTGTTGCAGAAGATTCGCGACATGGTGGAGGCGGGTGGAATCGTTCTCGCCCCGAAGCCGACTGGATCGCCGAGTCTTGCGGACCAGGGCAAAGAGGCGGAGTATCGAAGCATTGTCGTGCAGCTTTGGGGAATTATGGATGGATCGAGCGGCAACGAGCACGCGTTTGGAAATGGGAAAATCTATTGGGGAAAGCCCATCGAAGAAGTTCTTGCGGCCCAGCAAACCCCGTCGGATTTTGAGCACAACGATCCGGAAATCGATACCGATCTGGTCTGGATTCATCGCCGCGACGGCGACCGCGACATCTATTTCGTGGCGAACCAAAAGGATCGAGTGGAGGACGTGAAAGCGAGCTTCAGAGTCGAAGGCAAGGAAGCCGAATTGTGGCATCCGGACACGGGCACGACCGAACCGGCGGAGTATCGCATGGAAAACGGGCGGACTTTTGTGCCGTTGCACTTTGACCCGTGCGGCTCGGTGTTCGTGGTCTTTCAACACCCGACGAATGAGAGATCGAGAATCGTGCCGCACGCCGTGACGAGCGACCTCGCGACGGTCGAGGGCCCATGGGAGATTGATTTTCCACAAAACTGGGGAGCGCCCCCGAAGGTCAGCATCAACAAATTGATTTCATGGCCTGAAGTTCCCATCGCTGGTGTGAAGTATTTCTCCGGCACCGCAACTTACCGCAAGGAGATTGACGCGCCGCAAAGCTGGTTCACACCGGGCGCCAAAATTCTGCTCGACCTCGGTTCGGTCAGGGAAATTGCCGAGGTTTCAGTCAACGGCAACCCCGTGGGTGGAATTCTCTGGAAGCCATCCTATCAGACGGACATCACCTCGGTGCTGCAACCCGGCGCCAATCATCTCGAGGTGAAGATCACGAACCTCTGGCCCAACCGGTTGATTGGAGACATGCAACCTGACGCCAAGCCTTATGCCTGGATCGACTATCGGCCGTTTAAAGCGTCAGCGCCGCTTTTGCCCTCCGGTTTGATCGGGCCGGTGAGAATAATGCAGCAGACGGAGAAGTGACGAAGGCGGAATATTCCGGTCGCAACTCTATCTGTCCCACCGGATTCTCTCACTGATGCCACTCTCTGGAGTTCTCGAAAGGAATCGCAGTAGATGAAACCCATTCGCCATGCAACTCTTCTAGTTCTAGGATTCGGTCTTTTAACCCCAGGACTCGTGCCCGCGATTCAAGCCCAAACCCCCGCTGACCCGATGGAGCAAGAGTTTCGAAATCCGCCCGACTCGGCCCGGCCGCGGCAATACTACTTCTGGCTCAATGGAAACGTGACCAAGGAGGGCATCACCGCCGATTTCGAGTGGATGCGGCGCGTCGGCCTGGTGGGAGTGAATGTATTTGACGTGAATGTGGGAACGCCGCAGTTTGTGGATCAGCGGCTGGTCTGGATGTCGCCGGAGTGGAAGGATGCGTGGCGCCACATGGCGGAAGAAGCTCGTCGCCTCGATATGGAGATCGCAATGGCTGCTTCTCCCGGGTGGAGCGAGTCCGGGGGGCCGTGGGTGAAGCCCCAGGCGGCGATGAAGAAGATCGTCTGGAGCGAAACGCTGGTGACCGGACCAACAAAATTCTATGGTGTTTTGCCGCACCCTCCGGCCAACAACGGAAGATTCCAGGACATGGGTATGCCGGTGGAGTTGCAGAATCCGGCGCCGCAGGGTTTGCCGGGTGCCAAACACGAGTTGCCCGCTCCGCCGCCGCAGCCTGCACCCACATTCTATGCTGACACCAAGGTCATCGCGTATCGATTGCCTGCCGGCGAGTCTCGCATGTTGGATTCCCACCCCCGCATCACGGCGAGCGACCCGGGGGTGAATCTGGACTTTCTTACTGACGGGAAATTTTCCACCGAAGTGAAATTACACCTGAATCCGGGCGAGTCGCGCGTGTGGGTGGAATTGGAGTTTCCACAACCTTACCGCGCCGAATCCTTGATGCTGGGCGGCGGGAACGTGAATGTCTTCACCGGTGGGACCATCGCCGAGGGTGTGCTGCAATCGAGTGACGACGGCAAAGATTGGTTGGACGTCACCAGTCTCTCTTGTCCCTACTTTATTCATCGCGATTTCCCCATACAGACCTACTCCTTTCCGCCCACGACCGCGCGCTATTTTCGGCTCATGCTGCGTCCCGCGCCGGCGGAGGCAGGGCTCATTGCGCGTGCCAAGGAACGAGGCAGTCCGCCTCCGGCCGAGGGAACGGTTCGCCTTGCGGAATTGGAGATTGCCGGTCCGCGAGTGAATCACTGGCAGGGGAAGGCCGCGTACGGAGACACCTCCGATTTTTCCACGATTGCGACGCCTCCCATTGACCCCGGCGAGGCCGTGGCCCGCAAAGACGTTATCGACCTCACGTCCAGAATGCGCCCCGATGGCACCCTGGACTGGGACGCCCCTGCCGGCCGGTGGATGATCCTGCGCTTTGGCTACTCGTTGACGGGTAAGAATGTTCATCCTGCCACCGCAGAGGGCACGGGTTTCGAAGTTGACAAGCTGAGCGCTCAGGATGTGGGCGACTACATCAAATATTTTGCCGACACGATGTCAAGCACGGTGGGCCCCAACTTCGGCAAGAGCTTTCGCTATTTTGATATGGACAGTTGGGAGGCCGGCGTCGAGAACTGGACCGAAACGATGCTTGCGGACTTTCAGCGCCTGCGCGGCTACGACCCGACGCCATTCCTGCCTGTGCTGACGGGGCGCGTCGTGGAAAGCGCCGAGGCCAGCGACCGATTTCTTTGGGATTTTCGCCGCACCATTGCCGACCTGCTGGCGGAGAACGACTACAACCTTGTCACCCGCTACCTGAACCGGTCTGGTGTGGGGTTGATTGCGGAAGCGGAGGGGCCGTTCTCACCGACCACGGCGGATTCACTCCTTAGCAAGGGGCTGGTGGACGTCCCCATGGGGGAGTTCTGGACGCCCGTGGTGGGCAAGAAGGACACCTATTATCACTGCACGGATTTGTGGGAGGCGGCTTCCGCGGCGCATATCTACGGCAAAAAGTTTGTCGCCGCCGAGTCCTTTACGACCAATGTTGAAGCACCGGTTTGGGCCTCGCCCTATTACCTCAAACCGCTCGGCGACCGCGCGATGTCCTACGGCATCAACCGGTTCGTTCTTCACACCAACACACAGCAGCCTTTTGTGGATGACCATCACAAGCCAGGCATGTCGCTGACCTATACCGGCCAAAACTTTACGCGCAACAACACCTGGGCCGAGCAATCGGTTGCGTTCAATGACTATCTGGCGCGCTCATCGTACTTGCTCCAGCAGGGGAAATTTGTCGGCGACCTTGCCTACTTCTACGGTGAAGGTGTGCCCGCCACGATCTTCTTTTGGAAGCCTCTGACTCCGCCTCCGCCCCAAGGCTACGGGGTGGATTGGATGAATGCGACGTATCCTGCATCAATTTCCTTCAGGACGGCCGCATGGTCCTGCCCGACGGGATGAGCTACAAGGCGCTGGTGTTCCCCGATTATGTGACTCAAATGACCCTGCCTTTATTGCGCAAGATTCGGGATCTCGTGGAGGCGGGCGGCATCGTTGTCGCGCCCAAGCCCACCGGGTCGCCCAGCCTTTCCGACGCAGGAAGGAGGTGGAGTATCGAAGCATTGTCGTCGGAGCTCTGGGGAATCATGGACGGCGCGAGCGGCAACGAGCACTCGATTAGGCAAGGGGAAAGTTTACTGGGGGAAACCGATCGCGGAGGTCCTGGCGGAAGAAAAAACTCCACCTGACTTCGAGCATAACAAGCCGGAGTTTGATACGGACCTGGTCTGGATTCATCGCCGCGATGGCGACGCGACATCTACTTTGTGGCCAACCAGAAGGATCGCACGGAGGATGTGCGAACAGCTTCCGGGTGGATGGAAAGGAAGCCGAGTTGTGGCATCCGGACACGGGGATGACGGAGCCGGCCGAGTATCAAATGGAAAACGGCCGGACCATTGTCCCGCTGCACCTTGATCCCTGCGGATCGGTATTTGTGATGTTTGAGCACGCGACGAAAGAGCGTTCGCGGAGCCTGCCGCATCCAGTGACCACTGAACTGCGACGGTGGAGGGCCCGGTGGAAATCAGCTTTCCGCCCAATTGGGGAGCGCCAGCCAAGGCGAGCATCGACCCGCTGGTGTCCTGGACAGAGATCCCCAACGATGGCATCAAGTACTTCTCCGGAACGGCAACTTATCGATTGGATCTCGACGCGCCGCAGGATTGGTTTAAGCCGGATGCGAAGATTATCCTCGACCTTGGTGAGGTGAAGGAGATCGCGGAAGTTTGGGTCAACGGCAAACCGGTGGGGGAGATCCTCTGGAAGCCTCCCTACCGCGCCGATGTGACGGCGGCGCTCGTGCCCGGTAAGAACCATCTTGAAATCAAGGTAACCAATTTGTGGCCAAACCGGTTGATCGGCGACCAGCAGCCCAACGCCAAGCCCTATGCGTGGGTCGATTATCGTCCCTTCAAGGACTCAACCCCACTCCTGGAATCCGGGTTGCTGGGGCCGGTAAAGGTGTTGAGCGTAACCACGCATTAACTGGTTGAGACCCTAAAGCGCAGTGCTCAACTTCGACGGCACGTCTCCGCCGCGCAAGACCCCTTGCAGACCCGAAGGAAACCACCGGTTTACGTCGTAGTTTTGCCCTCGTGAGTGGCGGAAATTCAGTGAAGGGGGCGTGACATAATGAAATGGTATTCCGGCGAAAATCTGCCCCGGACCCACGCGCGGCCCACATTCTCAGAAGCATGGTTCCATACAAATTATGGAATGACCTTCGGTGAAAAGTATTGCACTGATCCTGTCTATCGCACGGAGCAGGATCGCGAAGCACGCCGAGTGCTTTACGAGCGCTTTGGGCAGGCGGGGATCGGCCAGAAAGACCCACCCCCGCACCCGCATCTGGAAGTTTGCGGGCACCGGTTTCTACCGGCGCTATTTGGTTGTGAGATCATTTTTCAGGACGATCAGGCGCCCAGCTACCACCATTTGCCGATTCAATCTGCCGCAGAGATCGCAGCTCTAACCCGACCTGACCTCGAATCCAGTCGGTGGGTGCAAGAATTCCGGCGGCAGGGGGCAATTCTGCTTGAGAAGTATGGTTGGACCGATGCCTCTATCAACTTTGGCGGCCCGCTGAATGGGGCCGTGGCGATTCTCGGTAACCAAGGGCTGCTCTACCTTTCCGAATCGCCTGGGATCATGACGCAATTCCTCCACCTGATCGCCGATGTTTGCCTGGCGACTTACGACGCCTTGACGATGGCTTTTGACCCAGGCGCAGCGCAGGGTCGCAAGCCCTTTATCGGTAATTGTCCGGTAATGATGATCAGCCCCACGACTTATGCGCAGGTAGTGCTTCCCGCCGACCTCCATTACCGCCAGCAAATCCAGGGCTTTGGTTTGCATCACTGCGGAGTCATGGACAAATATCTAGGTGGGTATCAACACCTTCAACCCATTGATTTTATCGAGGTGGGGTGGGGAAGCAACGTGGCGGCCGTTCATCATGCCTTTCCCGATTCGAAACTCGATCTGATGATTAATATTTACGACTTGCAGAATATGCCACCGGGATCTGTCCGTGAAACCGTGAGTCGAATGGTCTGCGAAGCGGGCACTGGCTCCCTCCGCGATGTGTGGGTCGCGGACATCGGGCCGGAGGTTCCGGACGAAACAGTATTGAATTTTGTCGAGGCGGTGGATTTAGCCGTCGCACGGGTGTAAGGTGACCTCGGCATCGCGCCGGAGGCAAGCGCACCCTTCAAATGAAAGGAACGAACCATGACTGGCAAGAATCGAATCAGACTCCTCGCAATTCTCTCAGTAGTCCTTTTGGTATCCGCTGTCGAGGGGGTGGCGCAAATTCCCTTGGGGCAGGGTGAAGGACAAATTACCCCGGCGTCTACGGTCAATTCGCTCACGCCGGAAAATCTCGGTATGCCGCGCTCCCAGATTAGCTTCGACGACCGCCGAGTTCGCCTCTTCAATGGCCGCGGCGCCGTCTCGATTCGCGACAAGAGCTTGACCGGCCTGCAATTTCTCAAGTTCCCGCCCGTCGACCTGAGAGATTGGCGATTTTCGCTGGCCTTCAGGGAAACCAAGGCCAATCTGCTGATTCAGGACGTTGTTCCGGACTACTATGAGGCGAAAATTCAGAATTGGAAAAACCCCCACCCGCTCGGCATGAACTTCACCCCCGGCCTGCCTTATACGCTGCTTCTTCAGCAGGCTTACTGGGAGCCCGGAACTTATTTCCGCACCGGAACGTTTAACAAGTTCATCGGTGGCCGCTGGATTTCCTTTGGGGTGTCGACAAAAACCAATGTCTCTGCCGAAAAGGACGAGGTTTACATGGAAGTGGAATTCGAGAACCGCGAAGCCGAGACACTCGAGTTTATCGTGAGTCCCGATCAGCGCGCGCCGGATTTGACCCTCACTTTCCCCAATGAACCTCCCAAGCCCGCCGGCCCAGTCGCGCGCCCTGACGTGTTTACGCTTGCGAGCGACCAGATCCGCCTCACTACGGTGAGCAACCTTGCGCAAGAAGGCAAAGACGGGTGGAAGTGGGAAATCCCCGGCCATTCCCAAAGCAAAGCATATTTTGCCATTGTGCTTCAACAAGCATCCGCGCCCGCCCCGGCCGTCGTGGAGCCCGACATCGCGCAACGCATGGTGCAGGCGGATCAGGCCCTCCGGGCTCGCCTGCAATGGGCCAGCGATAAACTGCCGCAAGTGAACACCGCTGATCCTGCATTCGATGACCTCTACCGCCGCTGCATCCTGAGCATTCTGGAATCAAGATGGGAGCGGGAAAACTTTGCCGCCCGGCCCTTTTACGCCGTGGGAACGTGGATCTTCACGATTCCGTGGGACACCTCTTACGCTTCCGAGATGCTCAGTGTTCTTGACCCGCAGGGACTTCGCGAGGCGTTTCTGACCTACGTGCGAGCCGGCCTTTTGACCAACAGTTGGGTGCCCTGGAACGGCAACGCGAACACCTTCTTTCCCGGAACAAAGTTGCGGTATTGGTACGTTCAAAATCCCTTTGCGGAAATGCGCATCATTCAGGAATACCTCACGCAGACGGGGGACACGGCGTTTCTCGATCATACCGAAGAGGGAGCGACGATTCTCGAATGGATGAAGCGCATGGGCCGCGAGCTGGAGAAACAATACGCGCGGCCCGACGGCCTGCTGGATTTTGGCGCGGGCTCGCAACGCTTTCTCGAAATGCGCACCGATGGGTATGAACACGTCATCGCGGCTTCCAATGGATTGACCATTGCCTACTTTCGCCAGGTGGCCGAGTGGTGCCGCGAGCACAATGATCCTGACGCCGCTCAGTTTGAAGTCGTGGGCGAAGAATCTGCATGAAGGCCTTAATCAGCAAGCTTTGGGATGAATCCGACGGATGGTTCGTGAATCTTTATCCCGACGACAGCAAGCAGCTCGTCTGGAGCTATCATCTCTATGACATGCTCGATGCCGGCATTCTCTCACCTGAGCAGCAAACCGCCCTCATCGGCCACTTGAAAGAGGGCGAGTTTCTTGCGCCGCTGGGGATGTACTCGATTTCCAAAGCCGACCGCGTGCACTGGGACCTTGAGGATGTCGATTGGGGCGGCGGCGGCCAGTACACCGGCGAGCCGCTGCGGCTCGTCGAAAGCCTCTATCGCCTGGGATATTCGGAATTGGCATGGGATATTCTGAACCGCTGCACGCTGTGGACTAAAAACTTTCCCATCGTGCCGCAGGAGGTCTTTGGTGACAGCCCCCGCTCTCCGGAGGCGGAGATGCCCCTTGAACTTGATGCCGGCAGCGCCATGGGCGCCATGGTCTTCGGCGTATTCGGTCTTCGCCCGCATTTGGATGGCTCACTCGAAGTCGCTCCTTCCTACCACCAAGAGCTTGGTCAGGCACGATTGGCGGGCTATCGGTTCAGAGGCCATTCGTACGATGTCGTGCTCGGTCCCTGGGATTACGAGGCCTATCGGGACGGGAAGTTGCTCACCCGTACAACCTACGTCAATCATGTTGAAATCACTTCGGGGGGCGAAGTGAGCGTGAGGTGAATCGGATTTCGCTCATATCGAAAACGTTTGGCTCGCTCTTTCGGGTGAAGTTGCGTGGCAAGATCATGCCATGTGGCCCACGTAAGAGGCCGCGCGTCTAAAAGACCCGCAAATACTGTATCGTTTGCGGGCACTTCCAATCGCTACATCCGAAGATACCCTTGACAAATTTTTGCGCATGCGCGTAAATCGCAAACCGGAGAATTTTAGATGACTCATACCAATTTGTTCCATGAAATCAGCGAAGGATTACGGTCGATTCCACTTCTTGATGCCCATACGCATCTGGTGGATGGCAAGCTCGGGGCGCGCGGTCTGCACGATGTTCTGCTCTATCACATGGCAGTGAGCGACTTGTACGGCGCCGGATGCCCGTCGGGCGCGCGCCTGACGGAATACCCCGGCTGGCCCAGCGATTGAGGAAGCCCACAAGCGCATCAAGGAAGCGTCTGCCGTATCTGAAATACGTGCAGAACACGAGCATCTCCTGGGGAATCCGGCTGATTCTGGAGGATCTGTACAACTGGAAAGAGCCCCTGACTGCAGACAATTGGCAGCGACTCGACGGCATGATTCGCGAGCGGGCCGACGATCGGGCGTGGCAGCGGGAAATCATGCGCCGCACGAATATCAAGCGCTACTGCACGGAACACGCGCGGCGCGAAAGCGGCAAGGACAAGGACATCCTGCAATACGCTCTCGAATGGGCCTTCTTCACGCGCTGCCAGTGGGGTGAGTTTGACACGGCGCTCTATGAGGTCGAGCGGTGTTGGGGCAAAACGCCCGCGAGCCCGAGTCCGATTGGCGGCGGGCAAGCGGCCTGCGACGGAGCGCGTGATTCAGAACTCTCGATGACGTTCACGCGGCGGTGCAGCACTATGTCGACAATATCCCGCATAACGAGATTCTTTCCACCGCCACGCATATTTCGACGGATATCGATTTAACCGTCGTTTCCGATGCTGAAATGTCGGCCGGCGCTCAAGCGGCGTGACCAAGCGGGTCCGAGGGAGCGCGACATCTACGCCTCCTACATCAACGAGGCTTATCTGAATGCGCTCGAAGCCCGCAACGCGAAACTTATCTTCCAATTCAGCCTTGGCGCCGAACCGCTGCCGTTTGAAACCGCCAGCCGGCTTTCGCAGCAGACCATCAAGCAGTTGGCCGAGATGATCAGCCGCCACCCGAAGATTCGCTTCCAGAGCTTTGTTGCCAGCCGTCACGCCAATCAATCGCTTTGCACGATGGCGCGTGAGCTGCCGAACTTCTCGCTAAGCGGCTACTGGTGGTTGAACTTCTTCCCCTCAGTGATGCGTCAAGTTATGGAGGAGCGCCTCGACATGCTTCCCACCAACAAGCAGGTCGGCTTCTTCTCCGATGCCTATTGTCTCGAATGGACCTATGGCAAATCGAAGATAGTGCTGAACCAATTGGCCGTCGTCCTGACAGATAAAGTCGCGATGGGGCAATACACGAAGGACGAGGCTCTGCGCGTGGCGAAGGCGATCCTTTACGAGACACCGCAGGAACTTTTGGGAATGGCGCCCGCGGCGGTCTAAACTTCATGACCGCAGTTGCGGCGAATTCCGCCGCAAAAGATCCCTTACCTTCTCCGAGGGGAGAAGGTGGCTGAGGGACGAAGCCGGATGAGGGGTCTCTTGCTATCGGTGGCGTTTGCGCCCCTTTGACGTGCCAGTTCTCATAAAGTCTCCGGCTTTGTCGGAGAATAATCCCTTCGTCAGCGCCTGATATTCTTGAAAGACCGGTAGACTCATGCCCAAAATTCACTGTGTTGGAGTCCTGGTGGTTGACCTGTTGAACGGTCCCATCAAGCAATATCCTGTTCCCCGCAAGCAAACTCAAATCACGGCAGAGTGGATTCGCATGGCGGCGGGAGGCGGCGCGGCCAATACGCCCTCGGCCCTGGCGCGCATGGGAGCGGGGGTCACGGCATATTCCAAAGTGGGGAACGATCCCAACGGCACTTTCGTCCTGAACGAATTGCAGCAGGTCGGTGTGGACACTGCCGGTGTCTGCGTTTCGGCAAAGGATTCCACGCCCTTCACGTTCGTGGGCATTCACGGTGACGGCGACCGGACCTTCATTCACACGCCTGGCGCCAACCTGACCTTCACTCTTGCGGACATTGACAAATCCCACCTGCTCGATTGTGATTACCTCCTCTATCAGGATTTGTGGGTGCTGCCGGGGCTCGATGGCCAGCCGGCCGCGAGCCTTTTGCAGGAGGCCCGCCAGCGCGGCGTGGTGACGTTCCTGGATGAAGCCTATGGCTACGGGCCCAAGCGCGAGCAGCTTGAACTGATGCTTCCGCATTGCGACTACGTGATGCCCAGCTTCGACGACCTTCAGGCGATCTACCCGAATTCCAGCGCTGGCGATCTTGCCGATCGTTTGATTGGGCTCGGGGCGGGGGCAGCGGTAATCAAGATGGGCGCCAAGGGATGCTTTGTCGCCAAAGGGGATACGCGCGTCGAAGTTTGCGCCTATCCCGCGAATGTCGTGGATACAACCGGAGCGGGGGACTGCTGGGACGCCGGATTCATCACTGCGCTCTCTCGCGGCAAGGATCCCGTCACGGCAGCGCAGATTGGATGCGCTTGCGCAGCATACGGAATTGAAGCCGTGGGTGGAGCGACGGGCGTGCCGCATTACGACACCGTATGCCAGCGGGCACAGTAGGAATCAGGTTTCGTTTGGATTGAACGATAGAAGCGCAAAGGCTCCGGCATCCAGCGCCGCATACTCCCCCGTCCTCCAAAGCCTCACGCGACAATAGCATCCCCACTAGACGGACATCGCATCGTCGTCCGCGGCGGGAACTTCGTCCATGACGACGAGTTGCGGGCTGGGCGTGGGAGAGGTAACGCCGCGGCGCATGGCCACGATGCCGGTGCGCACCATTTCCAGCACGCCGAAAGGCGAAATGAGTTCAAGCAGCCGGTCAATCTTCTCTTCATTGCCGGTAATTTCAATGGTGATGGAAGTGGCGGCGACGTCAAGCACGCGCGCGCGGAAGACATTCACCAGACTCAGCACTTTATCGCGGGTTTCCTGGTTGGCGGAAATCTTGACCAGCGCGAGATCGCGGGAAATGATGGGCTCGTCCGTGACGTTTTCCACCAGCAGCACATTGACGAGCTTGTAGAGGTTGGCCTCGATGCGCTTGGCCTGGTCCGCATCCGCTTCAACGGTAATCGTCATGCGGGAGACCTCGGGCTTTTCCGTCCGTCCCACCGTTAAAGAGTCGATGTTAAAGGCGCGCCGCCGGAACAGCGATGAAACCCGCGTCAGCACGCCGGGTTTGTTTTCCACGTAGACAACAAAAGTGTTGAGCATATGAACCTGGAATTTTGGATTTGCGATTTTGGATTTGGGTTCAGGATTCGAAGGGCAGCAACGCTAATCCGGCAGCCGGAGTAAAGGTGCGCAATCTAAAATCCAAAATCAAAAATCCAAAATGAAAGATGTTACTCGTCTTCCGCCGTCTCCACGAGCGGGTTGGGCCGCCGGATCATTTCGTGCAATCCTGCTCCCGCCGCGACCATCGGGTATACGGTATCTTCCTGTTCAACCTTGAAATCAATCAGCACGGGGCCATCGTGGCGCCGCGCCGACTGCACCGCCGGAACCACTTCGGAGCGCTTGGAGACCTTCATGTTGCGAATGCCATAGGCGTGCGGCAAGCGCCGAGAAATCGGGGTTCAACAACGGAGTGGACTCATAGTTGCGGTCGTAGAAGAACTCCTGCCACTGCCGCACCATGCCCAGATACCCGTTGTTGATGATGGCGATGTTGACCTTCAAGTTTTCCTGGACTATTGTGGCCATCTCCGCCATGGTCATCTGGAATCCGCCGTCACCCACCACGACCCAGACTTCAGCCTCGGGGCGGGCGACCTTGGCGCCGATGGCGGCCGGAAGGGCGAATCCCATGGTGCCCAATCCGCCGGAGGTGATCAGCGAGCGCGGGTGCTCGTGCTTGAAATACTGCGCCTCCCACATCTGGTGCTGGCCCACGTCGGTCACGACAATAGTGTCGGACCCGTGGGTTTCCTTCCACAGATCGTTAAGGACGTGCGCGGCGTAGAGGTGCCCGTTGTCGGGCAGATTCTGAATATCGCGCACGGCGGAGTCACCCTTGAGCCCATCGATGTGGCTGCGCCATTCGCTGCAATCAATCGTTTGCAGGCGGGGAATGAGTTCGCGCAACACTTCGCGGAGGTCGCCTATCAGGGCCACGTCCACCTTGACGTTCTTGTTGACCTCGGTCGGGTCGATTTCAATGTGCAGCTTCTTGGCCTTGGGCGCGTAGGTTTTCAGATTGCCGGTGACGCGGTCGTCAAAGCGCATCCCGAGAGCGATCAGCAGGTCGGCCTCCTGGATCATGTGATTGACCCAGGCCTCTCCATGCATGCCCATCATGCCGAGATTCAGCGGATGCGAGGCGGGGAAGGCTCCAAGACCGAGCAGTGTGAGGGTAACGGGGATGCCGGTGCGCTCGGCGAGCTCGCGCACCTCCTGCATGGCGCCCGACACGAGAATGCCATGTCCCGCCAGAATGACGGGGCGCTTGGCCTCCTGGATCAATTTCAATGCTTCAGAGTAGTCCCGAGAGGTCGGCGAAAGGTCAGGTCGATAGCCGGGCAATTGCGGCTTGGCGGCTTCCCAATCGAATTCACAGGAAGATTGCTGGGCGTCCTTGGTGATGTCCACCAGAACGGGGCCGGGACGTCCCGAGGCCGCAACGTAAAAGGCTTCACGAATCGTTCTGGCCACTTCGCTGGCATGGGTCACCAGATAGTTGTGCTTGGTGATGGGCAAAGTCACGCCGGTGATGTCGGTTTCCTGGAAGGCGTCGGAGCCGATGAGCTTGCTGCCCACCTGTCCGGTGATGCAGACGATGGGGGAGGAGTCCATCATGGCGGTGGCGATTCCGGTGACCATGTTGGTGGCGCCGGGGCCGGAGGTGGCAATCGCCACGCCCACTTTGCCGCTGGCGCGCGCGTAGCCGTCCGCCATGTGCGTCGCGCCCTGTTCGTGCCGGACCAGCACATGATGAACGCTGCTGCGCGTCATGGCGTCATAAGCCGGCAGAATGGCGCCGCCCGGGTAACCGAAAACGTGCTTGACCCCTTCACGTTCCAAACATTCCCAGAGAATTTGCGCACCCGTCTTAGGCATACTTCACATCCTTCAGTTTGATTCTGCGAGAGCCCAACACCTCGCATAGCCTCCAAGTATACAATACGGCGGGCATTATAGAGTGACTAGAATCAAAAAGACTGGCAAGGCTGGGGTCCCTAATCGCGGCGAATTTTACCGGCATCCCTGGCCCGCTCTTCTCCCCGAGTCTTTCGCGGATCGATTCGAAAGCTCGATTTCGGCGTCGGGAGGGGATTTTAAGCTCTGCCGTGTCGTAGCGTGACCATGAGGCGGAAAAAGGCCGGAGGGTGACAGAGCGACAAGGAAATAGGGACGGTGCTGCCCCTATCCAGGGTAATCCGCCACAGTGGGGCGGGCAGGAGAAAACCGCGGGCCGCGTCGTTCCGTTATGGGACCTTTCCAAGCTTCTATTGATTCTAAAGCACATACCCGGATAGGCCTTCATTCTAATATTCGCTTTCTTGTCGAGCAACGCGGCCTGGGCCGGTCTGCAACGTTATCTTTCGAGACTTTTATTGATTCTAAAGCACATACCCGGATAGACCTTCATTTTAATATTCGCTTTCTTGTCGAACAGCACGGCTTGTGCCGGTCTGCAAGGGATTCTTGCGAAACTTTTACTGATTCTAAAGCACATACCCGGATAGACCTTCGTTTTGGTATTCGTTTTCTTATTGGACACCGCGGGGAAGGGAGGAAATCGCTGGCGCGCGGGTTGGCGCAAGGAACGGCAGCGGCACCAGGACGGGGGGATTTGCGGTGCTGAATGGGTATCGAATCTCACGGCGCAACGGGTTCGCTCAACGTCCTCTCCCTTCCGGGCCCCGGTTCGGCCGCGGGTCCCGCTCTCGCCTTAAGTATATCAAAATAGGCTACATAAGTCAAGGTGGGCGGGGCTGCCCTCGTTAGCAAGGGAACTCCCCCTCGGTTGTGCCGGAGAGGGGGGCGAAGTGTAACGGAGGCGCAGTTGATGTCAGAAAGGGACCCCTCACCCGTCCGGAAGGTTCCGGCCTGCCCTCTCCCCTTGGGAGAGGGATCTAATCTTTTCCGGGGGCTAGAGTGCACCCGCAAACAGATGCCTCTCTCAGGGGAGAGGCCGTATCCGTCGGCTGACGGACGGGTGAGGGGTCTCTTGCCGATGGTGGCGGTCAGACCCGTTCGAGGGGTCAGCCACCCTAAAGCCTCCGGCTTTGCCGGAGGATAATGACAGCGGAGTGTGTCGCCGGCAGGGATGAGCCGAGGCCCTTGCGGCGCGTAACGCAATTGCATGTTGCCGCCGCCGGGTGTATGTTACCCGTCGCACGCGCTGGGGAAATCAGGAATCAATCCTCAAACCCATTGCCGACAAAGCCCGCGGGGTTCGAACCTGTCGATCGCCGGGAGGAATGCTATGCCAAAATTTTCTCGTAGGGATTTCATGCAGGCGGCGGCCGCCATCGTGGGCAGTACGTACTTGGGCGAGGGCGCGACCGCGGCAATTGGACATTCCGCACGGGGCGGGGGAGTTCGTGAACTGAACGGCCTGGGCAAATTATTTCCTTCGGGCATCGAGGCATTCGATTGGAGCGAGTTCCAGGCAGCCGGATATCAGGTGCCGGTGACGGGAATCGCCTACCGTCAGGAGCAAGCCTCGTGGTCGCAGTTTGGGGCGGCTTCGGGCATCCGGCCGGTTTCGGGAGTTCCTCTGGGCGGCATCGACACGGGCGCGCTCTATATCGAGTCCTCGGGCGCTTTCGGTTACACGTCCATCTTCAATCATTACACTCCCCAGGGCGGACCGCTGAACACGCCTTACCTGGGGCTGGCCGTAGGCGACAAGACGTGGGTACTCACCAGCCGCCGAACCAAGAATTACGCGGGTGATTGCCGTCCGAGCCTTGGGCCTCCCATGACTTTTTTCGAGACTCCGGGCCTGGAAGAGATCAACGGCGTGGATTACTGGGGACACTATCCCGTCGCCGACACGCAGTTCTATACGGACGCCCCCGTCTCGGTGAGCGTAAGAGCCTGGGCGCCATTTTTCCCCGGCGACTCGAAGGCGTCCAATACGCCGGGCGCGATCTTCGAGATTCACCTTGCAAATTCGACCAAGGATGAACAAAGCGGCACGCTGGCCTTCAGCTTTCCCGGGTTTTCCGATCATCACAGCCGGGATGAAATCATAGGTTGGACGGACCTCGCCGCGAAGCCGAATCTTCCGCGTCCACATGTCGAACGGCGCGATGCGCCCAAGGGTGTTGAGGGGACGTGGGTGGAGGACAAGGGATGGGGCATGAGCTATGTTCTCGGCGCGCTGGAGGAACCGGAAGTGCGGGTTGGGGGCGCCTTGGGAGTCGATGGAAACAAGTGGACTCGCATCGCGGCGGAGTTGCCGGCCTTCGCAACCGAGTCGCGCGATGATGGCGGCTCCTCGCTGGGCGTGGACTTCCGCATTGCCGCGCAGAGCGAAAAAATTGTGCGCATCGTTCTCGCCTGGTACGCGCCCGTTTGGGAGGGCAATGGGAATCCGGGAACCGGGGGCAAAGTTGTCTACACGCGCGACCTGGCGAACTACCACGATGGCCAGGTGGATCCCAAGGGCGGCCCCGGCAGCACCGGCAAGAGTTATACGCACATGTACGCTTCGCGTTTTGCGGATGCGGGAGCGGTGGCCACGTATCTTGCCCGCAATCATGAATCGCTCTTGCAGCGGGTGATCGCGTGGCAGTCGGAAATTTACCGCGAGAAGTCGCTTCCGGGGTTTCTGAAGGATGTCCTGGTCAATGCCTTCTACTATTTTGGGCCATGCAGCATTTGGGCGCAGGCCAAGCCTCCGATTGGAGACTGGTGCAAACCGGAGGACGGATTGTTTGCGCTGGCAGAAGCCCCGCGCTCGTGCGCGCACATGAACACATTTCAGAATGCGGCCATCGGCGGGCCCTTCCTTTCGATGTTCTTCCCGGATCTCGCGCTTTCCACGCTACGGGCCTTTCGCGCCGCCCAGAACGAAGAAGGAAACATCCCCTGTGTGCTCGGCCTGTGGATGGACGTGGCGTTTCCGCTGGGTTATGAGTACCAGAAAGTCATGAATCCCGGAGACTATCTGGGCCAATTGGACTGGCAATTGAAGTCGAGCGGCGACGAAGGTTTTTTCAAGGAGTTTTACCCTTCGGCCAAGAGTTTGATGGAATACTCCATCACGCTGCACAAGGATATGGGGCTGGAGCAAATCATCGCCATGCCTCCCGGCGGAGGTGTCGAGTGGTTTGAAGACCGCACGATGTACGGGTTTGAGGTTCTTGCCGGCGGCTATCGATTAATGGGCGCGGAGTTGATGCGGGAATGGGCCCTTAAGGCAGGCGATAGCGAATACGCCAAAAAGATGGATGCCACGGTTCGCGCCGGAAAAGAAGCCATGGAGAAGTATCTCTGGCGGGGCGACCATTATCTCGTCTACAACGACCCAAAGACCGGCCGGAAATTTGACGCCTTCTACACGCCGCAACTCGATGGTCAATACTTCGCCTTCGTCAGCGGCGCTCCCCGCGTGTTGCCCAAGGAGAATGTGGAGAAGGTTCTGGCGACGCTACGCGACAAGGTCTGCAAGATCAGCAAACTCGGAATCCCTCCCAACTACTCCAATCCGGATGGAACGCCGTGGATGGGATCGAGCAATCCCTACATGGCGGGGAAATACGTCTTTGCCAACCATCAAGTCTTTTGGCTGAGCACGCTTTCGATTTACGAGGGTCACCGCGAATTTGGTCTCGACCTGCTGCACAAGCAGCTTTACAACTATTGCTGCCAGTGGGGATATCTTTGGGATGGCGTGAATTGTTGCAGTGGCTACGGCGACGATGGGCAGATCAGCTACGGCTGGGATTACTGGTTCAACTGGTCGATTTGGATGGTCGCGGCGGCGCTGGCCGGGGGCGATTTCACAATTTTGCTCAAACCCGGCGGGCTCGCGGACCGGGTCAAGAAGGCCGCGGCCCTGAGTGCCTAGCGTCGCCCTTTGCATTTTGTGCTAGACCGAAAGGCCACAATCTCATAAGCTGTGCCGGGCAAGAAGAGGTTTGATTCACGAAGCTCAGCCGCCTGAAATGAGTTTTGAGCCGCGAATCGGTCTCTTCAAGTTGGAAAACGTGCAGAGGACCCCGGTAGCCATGGGGAACACAAACAATCATTACGCCCGCAAAGATTGACCCCTCTGAAAAGACTTTTGTGACGCAGCCCGGTTGGGCCTGAATGGGCAATTGTGCGTTGAGTGAAATAATTACCGTCAGTACCCGCGTCCACCGATTGCAAGGAGTAAATCATCGTGTTGTCATGGATTGATTCCGTTACGATTTTCGTGAGCCTGGCGCTGGTGATTTTCGTCGCCACCCGCGCTTCCAGGAAGACCAGCACCGGCAGCGAATACTTCCTCGCCGGGCGCGACCTGCGCTGGTGGTTCATCGGCATGTCGCTGTTCGCCTCGAACATTTCCGCCGAGCATGTGCTGGGACTGGCCGGCGACGGGTACCGCATCGGCATGGTGGCGGGTGGATATGAATGGGTGAGCGGCTGGGACCTCATCATGCTGGCCATGCTTTTCGCGCCCCTTTACCTGCGCGAAAAAATCTTCACCATTCCGGAATTTCTGGAACGCCGCTTCGGCTGGCCGATGCGCGCTTTTCTCTCCGCGAATCTGCTCATCATTAACGTCTTCACCAAAAATGCCATTGATATCTGGGCCGGGTCGTTGCTTTTCACCGTCCTCTTCGGCTGGAACCAGTTTGTCGTGATGATTGTTCTCTCCGCCTTCACCGCGCTCTACACGATGAAGGGCGGCTTGCGCGCCGTGGTCTACGCGGACATGGTGCAGGGAACGTGGCTGATTATCAGCAGCGCCATCCTGGTCGTCCTCGGGTTGAAGGCCGTGGGGGGCTGGTCGGGGCTGGTGGCGCATGTTCCGCACTCGACCATGCAAATGGTGAAGCCGCTGAACGACGACTTCCCCATTACCGGATTCCTCATCGCCAACTTCTTTGCCGGAATGTTTTACTGGTGCATGGATCAGACCAACGTGCAGCGCGTCCTCGGCGCCCGCACGATCGAGGACGGCCAGCGCGGCGCCATGTTCGCGGGTTTCATCAAACTCCTGGTGCCCTTTATCCTCGTGCTGCCGGGAATTATCTCCCGCGTTCTTTATCCCAATATTTCGCGCTACGACCTCGCATATCCCCGGCTGGTGATGGGGCTCTTGCCGCCGGGCGCGCGGGGCCTTGTGCTCGCCGGACTGATTGCGATTCTGATGTCGTCCATGAGCGCGTGTTATAACGCCAGCGCCACGCTGGTGGTCAAAGACTTTGTGCTGCGCTTCCGGCCCAAAACGTCGGAAGATCGACAAGTTAAAATCGGGCGTTGGGTCACCGTGCTGATGGCCGTGTTGGGAGTCGCCGCCGCGCCGCTGGTTGGCCTCTCGGTCACCATTTGGTATTACCTTCAGTTTATTTCCGCCTATCTCTCTGTGCCCATGGCGGCGGTGATCCTCACCGGATTGCTCTGGAAGAAGGGCAACACCAAGGGCGCGATTGCCGGACTTATCGCCGGATTCGGTTTGGGCATGGTCTTCTTTTTGGATACCGTGCTGAAGTGGGGATTGCCGGTGATTTCCGTGCCGATCATGCACTCCTTCATGCACCGGACGCTGGTGGCATTTCTGGCTGCGGTGATCGTGATGGTCATTGTCAGCCAGATGACCAGTCAGGAGTCTGATTTCGCCAAGTCGACGCAGAATGTCTTCGGCGAATTCACCGCTCCGTGGGAAGGAGTTAGCGACTACCGGACTTGGGCGGTGCTTCTCTTCATTTCCACCTGCCTGCTGTGGTATAGCTTCAGGTAGGGCGGTGAATCGGGCCGTCGCCCCGTAATTTAAAGCTCCCCGCTTTGCCGCGGGATATCTGCACCGCAAAAATCTCAGTGAGGCTTGAACGTAAATGAGTGTCAGCGAAAAGGTCATCATCCTCGATCCTTATCCGCGTTATTCGAACGTGATCTTCAGCCCGGAGGACAAGCGGCGGCTCGAATCGCTGGGGCGCGTCGTGTGGCACGATGGCAACCCCGCTCCGAATTCCCTCATTGAAGAGAACCTGGCAAATGCTGTGGCGATTCTCGGCCAGTCCGCCATGCCGCGCGAGCGCCTCGACCGCGCGCCCAATCTGCGCCTGATCGTGAATATGGAAGGAAATTTTCTGCCCAACATCGATTACGAGGAATGCCATCGCCGCAACATCTACGTTACGGTCATTGCGCCGGTTTTTGGCGTTCCCGTGGCGGAGATGGCGTTGGGCATGGCGATTTCAGCC
>CAVTDA010000068.1:0-20761 GCA_963733285.1 uncultured Acidobacteriota bacterium | reverse complement strand
CGGAAGGATCGCCGCAAGGGACAGGCATGAAAAGGCTCCCAAAAACCGTGATCGGTCTCCTCTTGATAACAAGTTGGGGAACGCTATCCAGTTGCACTTCGGAAAACAGCGCGGACACCCACTTACAGCAAGAAGTTGCCCGCCTGTATGATCGAACCATCCCCTCCGACTCGCGACAAATAAATGAACGTCTCCCCGCAATTCACGGATGGAGGCGCGCACGCGGATTGGGAATTTCAGACAAACGACGCGGCCGACACATACAAAGGGTGGGTGGCGGGACAACTGCGGCCCGATTTCCAAATTCAGGAGGGCGCCGGTTCGTCTACTCGATTCAACAAGTATGACCGTGGGGATGTTGAGATGTTGACGGTGGCCACGGCACCAAAGGGTGGGATGCTACGGGTTAGCGTCAACCTGGAGATTTATCCGGATTGATGTCTTCCTTGCGGCTTCACTTGCAGGATCGCCGTATAATTCCATGTCTCTTCCACAGGCGGTGAACATGCGCGTTTTAATTCTCTGCACAGGAAATCCACCCGCGGCCAAAATGGCGGAAGGGCTGCTCCGGCACGACGGCGGCGTGAAGTTTGAAGTCTTCAGCGCGGGAACGCATCCGACCCAAGTGCGGCCGGAAGCTGTCCAGGTCATGCCACGAGATTGGAATTGATATCACCCCGCCACCACCGGTCCAAATCCGTCGATGAATTTGCCGGACAGCATTTCGACTGCGTCATCACGGTTTGTGATAACGCCAGGGAAAGCTGTCCGATTTTCCCCTCCACCACCCAGCGCATTCACTGGAGCCTGGAAGATCCCGCGGCAGTTCAGGGCTCAGAGGAGCAACGCCTGTCGGCGTTCCGCCGCATCCGCGACGATCTCCGGGAACACTTTCGCCAATTCGTATCGTTGCACGCGTCTTAAATCCGAATCTGCCGGCCGATTGATACCATTTTCAACGAAAATCAAATAATCTTTTTGGCGCGAAATATTCGGCGTCCTCCAGCGCCGTCCGAGCCCGTGTCTGCTGGGTTCCGCACATGGCGGCGCAGTGGGATAAATTTCTGAAGGTTTTCGTGAAGGTCGTAACCGGGTTTGGCATCAGTCTGCCCGTGTGTTACGTCGCGTCCATTGCCATCTCCGACCTGTCTAATTATCTGGCGAGGCTCGATATTGTCGGCTGGATGGGGGACTACGCGTCGGTGTTCAGCGTGCCATGGGAATTGGTCGCGACGCTGGTGATTATCCTGCGCTGGCGCGATCTGACTCAGCGCTTTTGGATTCTTTACTGCGTGAATGGATTTCTCGCCTACATTGCACTCCCCATTTACACGATGCATTTTGGAATTCATTGGTAGCGCCCCGCATGGTTCCGTTCCGCGTTTGAGTTTACGTGATCGAGCAATTGGACTATTATTCCAGTGCATTTTAAATCCCATCATTCGGGAGGGCGGGACCTTGACGTCACAGGCGCAATCATTGGCATTACCAGTTGAAAAATTGAACGTGCAAATCGACCGGCAAGAAGGTTTGGAAGATATCGGATTCATGACGTGCATGACGATGGTGCTGCTCGGGAACTATTCGCAGACCGGGCCACTTTGGCGGGCCACTGGCCTACACGCCGTACAACGTCGCAGCGCATCTGGCGGGGCCGGAGCTGGGCGGGCTGCGCTTCGATTATCGCCGGCCCAAGCATCCCTATTGCGACAAATTTATGCTGGCGGGCGGGCACAATATTCCCACCGGCTACGCGCTGTGGATGATCATGGGCCAGGCGCTCGAGCGGAAGTTCAAAGCCACCGGCGATAATCGCTATTACGTGGATCCGAATGTGGCCATGCTGCCCATCGACGCGCTGGGATTCCGCCGCAACGCCAATGCGCTGAAGAGCCTTCTGCAAGAGCACGGATTGGCCGACGATCCGCTGTTCGCGCAGGCCAAATCGCGCGGCATCAAGGCGCTCGCCGGCCATGCGGAAAGCGTAGATGTGACGAACGACGTGAACGGCGGCCCATCGGGAATCGGGATCTCGACTTCCGCGGGCAAAGCGGCGTTCTGGGACATCGTGGGCGCGCCGGCTCGTTGAAAGTCATCGCGCTGGAAGGCGAATTCGCCTTGACCGAAGGCCACGCGCAGGAATTGAAAACGCAAGCGGTGGCGCTGCAGGTGGGCAAGCGGCTGCGAATCCTGCTGTCGGATAACAATGCGGGCATCGACGATGTGCTGCTGGGCGGCGTGGTCGACCGCAAATTCAGTGCTTACGATCTAGTGGACCAGTGGACATCATACGGCTGGAACGTCTTGACGCTGCCGAACGGCAATGACTACGGCCAGGTTATTTCTGCGCTGAAGACCATGGAGGATTGGGACGAGCAGGACCGCCGTCCGATGATTGTGGTGGGTCTGACGACCAAAGGCTATTGGCCGACTGCCGTCAACGGCAAGCTCCCCGGCGGCGTCGATCAACTCGTCAGCTATCCCAGCCATCCTTACGCGCAAAAGATGAATTCGGACTACTTCGTCGCTCTGGCGAGCACGTTTGAGAAGAAGTACGGAGTGACTTTCGAGGGCATTCGCAAAGGACCTGTAACCGATCCGCGCGAACGGATGATTCAGTTCAAGACCAACCTCGATGTGGTGATGTCGGTGCTCGACCGGAACGGCTTGGGCGATTGGCTGGCGGATCGCCTCGTGGCGATTGGCGATACGGTGAAGGATGATTTCAAGCTGCACTTCGATGTTCGGCAGGATCCCTTCCTCGACGACCGCCTGCGTGTGGCGAATCTGCCCATCGAGCCGCAAAAGGTTACGGTCACCAATCGGGTTTCCGGCGCGGAAAAGCAGGTGTCCGTCACTTTATTCCGCAAGCCCGGCGAGATTGCCGGTACGCGGCGCGGAATTTCCGAAATCATCAAGTGGATGAATTATGTGACGGGCAACCGCTTCTTCACCATTGCCGCCGACCTTTCCGACTCCATCAACATGGAGCATGGAAGCTTGTGGGGCCACTACAATCCAGACACCAATCCGCTGGGAACGCGCCTGAAGGCGGCGATTCAGGAAGCGGGCAATGCCGCGACGGCGATTGGATTGATCAGCCAGAGCGCGAGCGTCGATCCCCACCAGTTTGCCGGCGTCTGGGCCATGAGCGGCACCTATGGCGCCTTCACGCCTCTGATGTATACGCCCGCGCGCGTCTGGAGCCAGCAGAATCAGGACAGCCGGTTCCGCATGGGCGTGCTGCACATTCTCGCCGCGCATTCCGGGCCGGAAACGGCGGCCGATGCGCGCACGCACTTTGGCATTTTTTCGACGCAGGTTTGGAAGCTCTTCCCGCGCGGGCAAACCATTCACTTGAATTTCTGGGATTACAATGATGTCGCTCCCGGCTACTTTGCCGCCGCGGAGATTGCCGCCCGCGATCCCAAAGTGGGCATCATTTCCATCGAAGTCGCGCGGCCCGATTTCGCCGTCGCCGATCGCAGCAAGTTTGCCAACACGGATCTGAAAGCCGCGGCCAAGGGTTTTTACGTTATTCGCGACTTCGCGTCCGGCAAGCCGAAGTCGGGCTACGTGTTGGTGCAGGGCTCAAGTTCGACTTTCAATCTGGTCAGCGTGCTGCCGCGTTTGGAACAAGCTGGAGTCAACGTGAAAGTAGTCGCCGCCGTGAGCGAAGAGCTGTACGACCGGCAATCGGAGGAGTATCGCCATTCCGTCCTGCCGCCCGAGGCTTATTACGATTTGATGGTGGTGAGCACCGGAACGCGGCGCATTTGGCCGGTTCGTGGCGTGGGACCGCTGACGGATGATTATTCGCTGACGTCGGATTGGGATAATCAGTGGCTGACCGGCGGCTTGGAAGCGGAAGTGATCGCCGAGGCGCACCTCGACCCTGAATCGATTTTTGCCGGCATTCAACGCTTCGCCCGCGATCGCGATACGCGCTTGAGCCGCCAGCGGGGGTTGTTGGCGTGATCGCGGGCTGCAAGGTTGTCGGGCCGCGCCACGAACTGCTTTCCAGTTTTCAGGCCAAGCTCTCTCATTTACTGTTCACATTCCGCCGATAATGGATTGTGAAGGCGGTCTCCGGCGTGTGGTGGGCGCAGCTTCTTTCAGGCGTCGTGCCATGCACGGTGATCAGGGCTGAGGTGTTCTTGAAAGCGAGTTTTTCCGATGACTTATAAACGGTTTGAAGAGTTGCCCGTTTGGCAGGCGGCGTTGAATCTCGCCAGGGACATCTATCGTCTCACGGCGAAGGCTCGCTTACGCCGAAGCCGCAGTCTGTGTGACCAGATCCAGCGTGCAGCCGTCTCCGTCTCCAACAATATTGCCGAAGGTTTTGAGCGCGGCACGACTCAGGAATTGTTGACGTTTATTTATATCGCACGAGGTTCGGCGGGCGAAGTGAGATTCATGCTCTGTTTGCTCGGTACCCTGGAAGACTACGCCGATCTGAAATCTGAAATCTCAAATTTGAGATCTCCTGCGGAAAGCGTTTCCCGCCAGCTACGCGCCTGGGCCGAATCTCTGCAAAACTCCCCCATTACCGGCCAGCGCTACCTTACTGAAAAAGTCCGGCGCGCCGATAAGACACGTGCCGAGCGGGAAAAATTCGTCGCCGGCGCACACGCCCAACACCAGGAGTTTCTACATGAGTTGTAGCGGGCGCGTGAGGAAACAGGGGATCGATGAACGATTCCCGTCGATTGTCCAACAACTGGGTGATTCGATAATTCGACTCCCTACAAGTTCTTCATAACCCACCCTTCAATTCTCTCCAGCGCCTTTTCCAAATTCTCCACGGAATTCGCAAACGAGAAGCGTAGGTAACCCTCGCCCCAGTCGCCGAAGGCCGTTCCCCAGAGGCATGCCACGCCCGCTTCGGCCAGGAGCTTGTCGGCAAGTGGGCGCGAGGCCCGCCCGGTGCCCTTGATATTGGGGAAAACGTAGAAGGCCCCGTGCGGCTGGCGGCATTTGAAGCCGGGAATGCGATTCAGCCCGTCGACAATAACCTTGCGGCGGCGGCGAAACTCCTCGCGCATCTTGTCCACGGAATCCTGCGGCCCATTCAGCGCTTCAATTCCCGCCATCTGCGTAAAGCTGGCGGTACACGAATTCGAGTTAGTCATCAGCAGAGTGATTTGTGCGGCCAGGTCGGGCCGCATAATGCCGTAGCCCATGCGCCAGCCGGTCATGGCATAAGTTTTGGAAAAGCCATTCAGGATGATGGTCTTCTCCTTCATGCCGGGAAATTGCGTGATACTCGAGTGCTCGCCCTCGTAAATCAATCGATCATAGATTTCATCGGAGAGCACAAAGATGTCGCGGTCGGCCAGCACCTTCGCGAGGCGCTCGATTTCCGCGCGCTCCATGACTCCACCGGTGGGATTCTGCGGGCTGTTCAGAATGACGAGCCGCGTGCGGTCGGTGAGCTTCTCCAGAATCTCGTCCACGTTCACGTCAAAGTCATGCTCTTCGCGCAGGCCGTAGGGCACTGCCATTGCGCCGGAGAAGCGAATCATGGATTCATAAATCGGGAACCCGGGATTGGGATAGAGCACTTCGTCGCCCTCTTGCACCAGCGCCAGGATGACGAAGAACATGATGGGCTTGCCGCCGGGAACGATGACCACTTCGGACGGGTCAACATTGATGCCGAGGTTCCGATGCGTCGTGGCGGCAACGGCCTCGCGCAGCTTGGGGAATCCCGCCGAGGGGCCGTAGTGGGTCCAACCTCCGCGCAGAGCATTGACGCCCGCATCGACTACATTTTCCGGCGTATCAAAGTCGGGCTCGCCGATTTCGAGATGAATGATGTTTTTGCCCTGCGCTTCCAGTGCGCGGGCGCGAACCAGAACTTCAAAGGCGCTCTCGGTTCCCAGTCGCCCCATGCGGCTGGCCAGACGTAGATTGCTCAAAGTTGTGGACACAGTGTTCTCCGTGATGAAATTTCCAACCTGAGAGAATATCCCTTGGCCAATTCAAAGTCCAGGCTCGGACGTTCCGCTGATGACCTTTAATTCTTACGCGTGGGCATTCCTTTTCTAGATTGCCGGAGGTGCATGGACGGTGGAGGATGACGACGTTGGTCCAACTATTTTTCAATGCCCAGATTTGAACCCTAAACGCAATGTGGCCGCTTCAGGCTGACCCATTTCCGTATGAATTGCATCGGGAATAAATATCCGAGAGCGAGATTTTGCGCAGAGACAATTTGACGCTCGGACACACGCCGGCGTTTTCGACCTCATCTGCCCAGATGAGAATTGAGCCGCACTTGTGGTAGTGTGGAATGCACATTCATTGCAAGGAGGCGTTACGTTTTCACTTTATGCCTGAGTCGAATAAGGTCCCGGCGGTTGCACCCGTCATCGATTCCAAGTACTGCTGTTACAGAGTTCATGCCGCCGAATCCAGGATTCACCGCTGGGGAGTTTATGCCGGCCAGAGGATCCCGGCCAATCGCAAGGTGATTGAATATCGTGGCGAAAAGATCGGTCCCGAGGAAGCAGAGCGCCGGGGCGATACTCCCTACTTATTTGTTCTCGATCATCATTGGACAATCGACGGGGGCGTAGGCGGTTCAGGCGCCGAGTTGATCAATCATTCGTGCCAGCCCAACCTGGTCTCACGCATTATGAAGGGTCATATTCTCTACATGAGCTTGCGGGAGATTGAAAAGGGCGAGGAACTGACCGTCGATTACAATTACGACGATACGGATGAAACCATGCACTGCAAGTGTGGAATGGACTCGTGCCGCGGGACCATCAATCGGAATGAGTAAGCGCGGCGGCCAGTAATCTACTCTTCAATAATCATCCAACCAGCAGCTTGTTGGACGAATTCGAGCCCTCCGACCAATTCGTGGTAGACTGCCCTCGTACACTTCCTCCTGGACTGCGTCTACTGGTGGGATTTCGAATCTTCAGGCGCGAGAATTTACCCCATTGCGGGCCACGCCGCGAGACAGTTTTCCGGCACCACCCCAATAACGATTCCGGCCCTTATGTATAACCAAGTCGCATGCCCAAACTGTGACAGCATGAACCTCACTGCCTCCCGGCCGCAAGGGTGGTTCGAGCGCTGGATTCTGCCCCTGTTTGGCGTCCATTCCATGCGGTGCCTCGACTGCAACACACGTTTCCGCTCCTCGCATCGTCCGCAATACTGACGTCAATGAATTCCAGGGGTTTTCAACTCTGCGGTCCTATTGAATTCCCAGAATGCCCACCTGCGCGTGAACCACGGCGATGGAGGTCATGTTGACGATCTCTTCCACGCCGCACCCTCGCGCCAGCACGTGAACCGGCTTGGCGAGCCCCATCAGGATCGGTCCCATGCCTTCCGCGCCGCCCATCCGCATCATCAATTTGTAGGCAATGTTGCCGGCTTCGAGATTGGGGAAGATCAGCACGTTGGCGTCGCCTTTGATGCGCGAAAAGGGGTAGTCTTCGGCGAAAAGTTCCGGGACGATGGCCATGTCCGCCATCATTTCTCCTTCCACGATTAGATCGGGGGCTCTCCGCTTGACCATCTCGGTGGCGCGTCGAACCTTTTCCACCACCGGGTGGCGCGCGCTGCCGAAGTTTGAGAACGAGAGCATGGCCACGCGCGGCTCCACATTGAACCATCGCGCCACCTCGGCGGAAAGGATGGCCGTCTCCGCGAGCTGCTCGGCGTCGGGCTCAATATTGACGGTGGTGTCGGCAAAGAAGTAGACGTTCTTGTTGGTGGGAATCACGTAAAGCCCCGCGACCCGTTCAACTCCCGGACGCGTGCGGATAATTTGCAGGGCGGGGCGAATGGTGTCCGGGTAGTGTTGATTGACGCCGGCAATGAATCCGTCGGCATCTTCCATGTGCACCATCATGGCGCCGAAGTAGTTGAGGTTCAGCATCCAATCGCGAGCTTCAGAACGGGTAATGCCCGCGCGTTGACGGAGCCGGAATAATTCATCGGCATATTGAGCAAGGCGCGAGGATTTCGAAGGGTCGATCACTTCCGACTTCACCTTTCCCAATCCCAACTCCCTAAATTTGGCCTCGATGACTTCGGGGCGTCCCAGAAGAATGGGGTGGGCGATATTCTCCTCCACCAGCCGGACGCTGGCGCGAATGATCTTTTCATGCTCGCCCTCGGAAAAGACGATGCGCTTGGGATCGCTTCGGGCGCGGAAGCGAATGCTCTGCATCACCGCATAAGTGCGGCCCAGGCGGCGCTGGAGTTGGTCCCGGTATTCTTCCAGATTCACCGTGATCTGCGCCACGCCACTGTTCATGGCGGCTTCCGCTACGGCGGAGGAAACCCAGATGAGTACGCGCGGGTCAAAGGGTTTGGGGATGATATATTCGGGGCCGAATTGCATGCGGTTGACGCCGTAGGCCCGCAACACCGAATCGTGCACGTCCTGCTTGGCCAGACCTGCCAGCGCCCGCGTCGCCGCCAGCTTCATTTCCTCATTGATGGTTCGCGCCCTCACATCCAGCGCTCCACGGAAGATGAAGGGGAAGCCCAGGACATTATTGACCTGGTTGGGATAGTCGGAACGGCCCGTGGCGATGATGGCGTCGGGGCGGGCAGCGCGCGCCTCCTCATAGCTGATTTCCGGGACGGGGTTGGCCAGGGCGAAGACAATCGGGCGGGCGGCCATCGCTTCGAGCATCTTCCCGGTGACGCAGTTGCCGATCGAGAGGCCGGCAAATACGTCGGCCCCTTCCAGAGCCTCCGCGAGCGTGCGCCGGTCGGTTTTGGCGGCGAGACGGGTCTTGTAGGGATTCATGTTTTCGGCGCGCCCTTCGTAAACCACTCCATGGGTATCGCAGAGCAGGATGTTTTCGCGGCGCACTCCCAGGTGGATATAGTGTTCCGCGCAGGCAATTCCAGATGCTCCCGCGCCGTTGAAAACCACGCGAACCTGGCTGATATCCTTGCCCACAATCTCCAGCGCGTTCAGTAATGCCGCCCCGGAGATGATGGCCGTCCCGTGTTGGTCATCGTGAAACACCGGAATTGACATCGTCTTGCGCAACGTTTGCTCGATTTGAAAACACTCGGGCGCCTTGATGTCCTCCAGGTTGATCCCGCCGAAAGTGGGCTCAAGAAGCTGACAAACGCGGATGACCTCGTCGGGATTGGCGGAATTAACCTCCAAGTCGAAAACGTCGATATCGGCAAAGCGCTTGAAGAGCACGCCTTTGCCTTCCATTACGGGCTTGCCCGCCAGGGCTCCGATATTTCCCAATCCGAGTACGGCCGTCCCGTTGGAAACGACCGCCACCAGGTTTCCCTTGGCGGTGTATTCAAATGCCAACTCGGGCTTTTTTTGGATCTCCAGACACGGCTCGGCGACCCCGGGCGTATAGGCAAGACTCAAATCGTATTGGGTGCGACAGGGTTTGGAGGAAACAACCTCGATCTTGCCTTTTCTTCCCAGGCGGTGATAATCCAGCACATCCTGTTTGCGAATAACCATGGGGGGCCTCTTTCGGCAAATCGTGCTTGTTGCGGTGCTCTTTGTACACTATAGCAGGCAAGGTTGCAACTCGCGTGGAGGGTTCTCTCGACACTGAGAGCGCGCAGGTTGCGGTGGCACGCTCGCAATGATAACGTGGTGAGTGAAGCGGGGTATGGGATTTTCAGACGCGCACGAGGCGGGATCATGCGGTGGTCATGGAAAATCGGGAAAATAGCCGGAATCGGCATCTACGTTCACGCCACGTTTCTCCTTCTTATCCTGTTTATCTTCTTCCTGAATCTGCACGCCGGCAAGTCGGCGAAGTCATCGGCGGGAGGAGTGGTATTCATCCTGGCCATTTTTGGCTGCATCGTGCTGCACGAGTTGGGACATTCGCTGGCAGCGAAGCACTACGGAATCCGCACGCGCGACATCACGATTTTGCCAATTGGTGGACTCTCGCGCCTCGAGCGCATGCCCGATATTCCGATTCAGGAGCTTTGGGTGGCACTGGCTGGCCCGGCGGTGAATTTGCTGATTGCCGGTGTTCTCATTGCCATCGACTACTCCCTGGGCGTGCGGCCCGATTTGGGGTCCTTTCGCTGGACCGGGGGCAGCTTTCTCAACAAACTCATGGTGGTCAATGTCTGGCTCGTTCTCTTCAATATAATTCCCGCTTTCCCCATGGATGGCGGTCGCGTTCTGAGGGCGTTGCTGGCGACGCGACTCGATTATCCCCGCGCGACGTTTGTTGCGGCGCGAGTGGGGCAGACTATTGCGTTCGTTTTCGGATTTGTGGGCCTGTTTCTCGACCCGTTCCTGGTTTTCATCGCCTTATTCGTTTGGCTGGGAGCCGAGCAGGAGTCGGCTTCGGTCCAAATGCACAACTCGCTGGGCAGCATTCCCGTTCAACAGGCCATGCTCACAAACTTCCGCACCATCCTGCCCGATGACACCCTGGCAAAGGCCGTGGAACACGTCCTGGATGGATGGCAGCAGGATTTTCCGGTTGTTTTTGGTGAACACGTCCTGGGAATGCTGACGCGGGCCGACCTGATGCGGGAGATTGCCAAGGGTGGGGTCGACATGCCGGTTCGCACTGCCATGAAACGCGAGGTCGTAACCGTCGACTCCCACGAGATGCTGGAGCATGCTCTGGCCATCATGCGTGAGGCAAACAGCCGATCTGTCCCGGTGCTCCATGACGGCGCTCTGGTGGGATTGCTCACCCTGGACCACGTCGGCGAATTGTTGATGCTGCAAACCGCCCTTCGCCAGGCTCACCGCAGCTCGCAGCTTGTCCCGCATAGCTGAAGCGAAATCCCCCACGGTACCCGCGTGAGATGTAGAGTCTACGCACCAATGCCCTTCAAACCCGTACCCAACGAAAGAAGACCCCTCCCATGGAAAACTCTCAGGACGCTCCGACTGGAAATGGAAACCCCCAAGGCATAAACCGCAGAACCTTTTTAGAAACCACCGCAGGATTGTTTGCCGCATACTCGGCCACGGCCAGGCAATCGCTGGGTAGTGAAAGCCTGCCCACGGCGGGAGCCGCAGGCATCAGGGAGATCGAAACCGCAATCTGCACGCTGCGTCTCGATGAGGTAACGGGCGACCTTCGCGGCTTAACCTGGAAAAATCCTGCCTTGGAAATCATCGAGGAGCCGAGGCTGGGTGAGAATTTCCGGGTGCGCTTCCCCCGCCCGGGGGTCGAAGCAAACTACTTTCTCAGCAGCCAACAAAAAGTGAGCAGAATCGAAGCGCGGCCCGACGGGGTGGTGTGCCGGTACGACTCGTTGCGCAATGAGCGCGAGGAGATTGCCGTCCGTGTTGCCTATTCCATTCGCACCGTAGACGGCCGGGTGGAATTCTCACTGGAAATTGAAAACTCCAGCGGACTCCCGCTTGCAGAAGTGTTCTATGGCATCGTCGGCGGCCAGAACGGCTTGGGCATCCGCCAGGAGACGGAATCGCTGGTTCCCGGCGCGTTTTCGAATCTCTCGCCTGACCTCTTTCGTGGCTTTAGCGGAGGTTACGGCGGAGGCAACCTCGGCATCCGCTATTCTGCGCAGGGATTTGAATACACGGGATTCAACCTGGTCATGGGCTGGACGGAGTTCTACAATCCCCAAGCTAACATTGGCCTCCATTACGCCTACCACGATCCCGAGCCTCGGCTCGCCGCCATTTACTTTGAGCTTCGCCCCTTCACTAAAACCGCTGTCGTTGGGGATAGATGGCCCACGCGTCAGGATGTCCCTGCGGATGAGCCAATCGGGCTGACGATGGGTTGGCTGAGTTTCCCTTACGCCGGCAAGGGTGTGTCACGTTTCGGTCCGATTGCCTTGCAGGTTCACGCCGGGGATTGGCATGAGGGCAGCGTGCTGTACCGTCATTGGTTCGACCAGCATTTTCAGGTCCGACGTCCCGCAACGTGGCTGCGCAAGGAGATGGCTTGGCAGTCGGTCATTGTCTCCAATTGTGAGGATCAGGTTCTCTACCCCTACCACGAATGGCCCCGTTTGGCGGCCGGCGCGAAGAAGTATGACGTCACGACTTTTGAAATCCTCGGTTGGAATGTGGGCGGAATCGACCGCGGCTATCCCCAATACACTCCTGACCCGCGACTCGGCACATCCGAGGACTTCCGCCGGGCGCTTGCGGAGATTCGGCGCATCGGCGTGCATCCGCTGCTCTTCGCCAATATTCAAGTAGTGGATACAGCCACGCCTCTGTTCAAGGAGAAGTTGCACCGTTATGCGGTTTTGGGGAAGTGGGCCCCCGATTACATCCTGTACGGTTGGGGCGAAGGCACCATCAGCGCGCGCCTGGGCTTGACGCGGTCCAACATGACGCTGGTGAGTCCGTCCCATCCCGAATACCGCAAGATGCTGGTTGACCAGTGCGTCGATCGCATTCGGGACGGTGGCGCGGGCTTCCAATTCGATAAGGCCGGCATGATGGGTGATCTGGATTTCAACCCCGACCTCCCCACTTCTCCGGACCGGTCTTTGATGGAGGGAGTCCTTCAGACCTACAAAGAAGTCCTCGCCGAGGCGCGAAAAGTGGACCCTGACGTGGCAATCGCTTCCGAGAATTTTATGGATAGGGCATTCCCCTATGTCGATGTCACCTACGCTCGAATGAATCAGATGGATATGTCCTCGCCGGCGCTCAAATACACGTTTCCAGAATGGACTGCGACTATCTGCGCCGAGTCTCCCGGCGATTTCAACGTCATGAACAATGGCATGCGTTATGGACTGGTTTGGGCCGTCCAGCCCCGCCACTACAACGACTCGATGGACGAACGTCTCACGCGGCCGCTCTCCCGCTACGTGCAGGAGCTGATTCGCATCCGGTCGAAGCACAAGGACGTGCTCTTCTTGGGACGGTTTCGCGATGCGAAGGGCGCAACGGTGGAAGCTGGCGCCAACGTGCGCTTTTCAGTTTTTGAAGGGATGGATGGGAAAGGGAAGGCGTGCGTCGTTGTGAACTTCGGCAACGAGGAGGAGACTGCCGAGGTCTCTTGGGATGCAGAGCAGGGAACCCAAGTTGAGGTCTTGATGCCGTTCCAGCCGGATACAATCCAAACCTTGCCCGCCAGAATTCGCCTCGCGCCGCGCACCTGCGCGGTAATTGGGCAACAAGGCTGACCTACTCGGCCAGTTTGGAAAGCGGAAGAGCGAAACCAGGAAAAAGCGGCGAGGTCAGCGTCTGGCTGGAGTCAAGTTGGGTTGCGAGTTCATACCCGCCGGGAGCGAGCCAGTAGATTTCCACGGAGCACATAGCGGGATCAATCACCCAGTATTCCGCCACGCCATACCGGGCATAAAGCTTCAACTTTGTGGTGCGGTCGGTTTTTGCCGTGCTCTCGGAGAGAATTTCTACGACTAAATCCGGAGCGCCCTGGACGTTCTTCTCCGTCACCACTGAAGCGCGGTCTTTCGAAACATAGAGGATGTCTGGCTGGACAACGTCGTATGGCGAGAAAACAACATCGAAGGGAGCCAAGCACACCCAACCCAAAACATGGTCCTTTACGAATTTAGTCAAGTGAAGGAGAACATTCGTAAGGGTATTCTGGTGCTCTCGAGTGGATGACCTGGAAACAAACAATTCTCCATCGATAATCTCATAGCGCTTCCCGTTGTTGGGCAGCAGGCAGTAATCCTCGTAGTTGAGGCGGGCGCCGATTGGCATGAGGGGATCATACCGCCTTGGGTTTGGCGAAAGCCAGTGAAAGCAAAGTCTTCTGTTGCAGCTCATGCGCCTTGCCGGATCCGGTGGCGGGGCTGGGGCTTTCGGAAAGCTTGACGGACAGCACCGATCGCGGCCGGGCCAATCGGCGCAGGCGCGGCAGCAGGAACAGCATCGCGCCCATGTTGGCGGGCTCTTCCTGCACCCAAACCACTTCCCGAACGGTTTTATACTGCCGCAGCGCTGCCAGCAATTCCTGCTCGGGAAATGGATAGAGTTGTTCCAGGGCAAAGATACCGGTCGCGTAGTCGCCACGCTTCTTGCGCTCGGCGCGAAGCTCATGAACGAACTTGCCCGTGGCGAGCAGAATGCGCGTGGGATTGACGGCGTCCGGATCGCGAATCACCGTCTGAAATCGCCCCCTGGTAAAATCCTGCAAGGGAGACACGGCGGAAGGATGGCGAAGCATCCCTTTGGGAGTAAATACCACGAGCGGTTTCCGCCATTTTCGCAGCGCCTGCCGTCGCAGCATGTGGAAGTATTGCGCCGCCGTGCTGGGCTGGCAAATCTGCAAGTTGTCGCGCGCGGTGAGTTGCAGGAAGCGCTCCATGCGGGCGCTCGAATGCTCCGGCCCCTGCCCTTCATATCCGTGCGGCAGCAGCATCACCAGGCCCGAAAGCAGTCCCCACTTTTCTTCGCCCGCCGTAATGAACTGGTCGATGATGACCTGCGCCCCGTTGGCGAAATCTCCGAACTGCGCCTCCCACAGCGTCAGCGTCTCGGGATAGTCGCGGCTATAGCCGTATTCGAAGCCGAGCACGGCGGCTTCCGAAAGCGGGGAGTCGTAGATTTCGAAGAGGGGTTGGGGGAACGCCATGTGGCCAAGCGGTGTATACGCTGCTTCGGTCTCGGTATCAATCAACGTTGCGTGCCGCTGATTGAACGTGCCGCGGCGCGAATCCTGCCCGCTCAGGCGCACAGGAACTCCCTTGCGCAGAAGGGAGCCGTAAGCCAGGAGTTCAGCCGTGCCATAGTCGACGGAATGCCTGCCTTGCGTCATGTGCAGGCGCTGGTCCATCAGCTTTTTCACTTTGGGATGGATGGAGAATCCCGATGGCGCGCGGACCATCAATTCGCCTATGGTTTTCAACTCTTCGGCTGAGACGGCCGTTTCCACTTCATCAGCGGGGTCGTAAGGGCCGCCGTGGTAAGCGTCCCAATAGGACGGCAGTTGAGCGAGACGCGGATTCTTGCGGATGTTGCGGGCGGATTTAAGCGCCGCTTCGAACTCACCCCGGATTTCCGCCACGCGCGCCGCCGCGTCAATCCGATGACGGCCCGAATAGGATTGCCACAAAGGGGGCAGTGCGGCAATGCGTCGATAGCGGACGGGCTGAGTCGTGGTGGGATCATCAACTTCGCTATGCCCATGGCGGCGGTAGCCAATGAGATCGATGATGACGTCGCTGCGGAATTTGTAACGGTATTCCACCGCCCAGCGCGCAATGCGGACCGCAGCGTCGGGATCTTCGGCATTCACGTGAAAAATCGGAATGGGCAGGCGTTTGGCCACGTCGGAGGCGAACCGCGAGGAGGAAGTATCCTCGGGATTCGCCGTGAAGCCAATCAAGTTGTTCACGATGATGTGAATTGTCCCGCCCACTTCATAGCCATCGAGATTGGCCATGTTCAGCGTCTCTGCCGCCGTGCCTTGTCCCGCGAACGCAGCGTCGCCGTGCATCACCATGGGAATGACGCAGCGGGTTCCGCGTCCGCAGAGGCGCGCCTGTTTTGCCCGCGCCCGCCCCATTGCCACCGGGTCCACCGCTTCCAGGTGGGAGGGATTTGAAACCAGATGAATCTCCACATTCGCGCCGTGGGCTGTGCGGTAGATTCCGGTGGCGCCCAGGTGATACTTCACGTCACCGCCGCCGAGAACGCTGCGCGGATCAAAATCCTCAAAACGGGAGAAAACGTCGGCCGGCGGTTTGCCCACGATGTGGGCCATGGCATTCAGCCGTCCGCGATGACTCATGCCGAAGACCATCTGCTCGGCGCCCAGCTCCGCCGCGCGGTCGAGCAGAACGTCGACGACAGGGAGCAGCGCCACGTTGCCTTCCAGCGAGAATCGCTTCGTTCCGATGTAGCGTGACTGCAAGACCTGCTCAAACGTCGTGCCGCGGATCAGCAAATCCAATACGCGTTGGGTATCGACGGGGGAGGGTTCCGCTTCCATCTGTTCTGCCACCCAGCGCCGCCGCTCGCGGTCGGGGATGTGCATGAATTCCGCGCCGATCGTGCCGCAATAAATTTTGCGCGCCGCCTCGGCCGATTCGCCTTCCAGTGCGATCTCCGGAGGGGCAAGCGGCTTCAGGTAACCCAGCGGATCGAGGTCCGCCGCCTGGAATCCCCAGCGCCGAAATTCATCAAACACAGCCTCATCTTTGGTCATGGTCATAAACTTCCAGTATAACAAGACTCTAGATTTTGGGGAGAGAGGTCTTGGGACTCAGCGCTCAGTAAGTTCGAGGCAATGCCTGCGCTTGTTGAGTTTTTCCTTTCCACCTTGCCGTCACCCACTGCGCCGTGAGATTCTGGATGTCCCCCGGTTCGTTTTCTCTCAAGCCGGGCGTCGCTGTGGCACCTCCTGTCCTGCTGGAGCCCTCATGCCTCTTCGTGGTTCATTCCGAGCGTTGTTCATGTGCGACGTAGCGGACAGCATTCTGCTGGATCGCCTGCCCGCAATTCTGGGAGTTGGGACCGCGCCTGCTCCAAGCTTTGCTCATCCCACGCCGGAGTACGTTCGCTTCGAGCAGCCGCCCGTGGTGGAATGCATTTCCCCAGTTGCCACCGAGCCGGGAAAGCAGATTCAAGGCAAGGTGAAGTATTACGAATATGGTGTTATGAGCGTCGAGCTGGAATTGCCATTTGAGCTTGAATGGCCGGCGCTGATCGAGCACTCATGCCGCTGGATCACCGGGCCGGGAACTGAGAATCGCGCAATGGAACTGATCCGCGAGCGTCTGAAGCGCCTGGATTCCGCCCTGGTCAAGCCCTACGAAAAGCGCTTGACCGAGGACTACTACATCATCCACCTGCTGGAAGTCCCGGGGGCGGGCGGCGGGCCATCCTCCGCGTCCGAATTGTTGGCACAACACGGCGGTGAGATCGCCCAAATCGTGCGCGGCGAGACTGCCGTGCTATCCGACACCGAGCGCCAGGAGATTTTGCAGTCGAGAATCTCGTATTACCCCACCGACCTCCTCGTTCTTGGGTGGACCGCTGCCCTGATTTACGACACGCATGAGGGTGCGGCGCCGACGATTCAATTGCTGGAATACGCGAACACGCAGCTCCTGGAATTTCGCCACTACGACGCGGTTCTGACACAGGTTTTGAAGGGCGTTTACCAGTCGCTCGACAAAGGCGGCGGATTGCTTTCGCGTTGGCGCCTGGCACGCGAGGCTGAAAGGTTGAATGCCCTGCGTCTGGACGTAACGGAATTAACCGAACGGATGGATAACTCCATCAAATTTCTCAGCGACATGTTTTACGCGCGCCTCTATCGCCTTGCGGCAACAAAAGTCGGTGTTCCCGACTATCGCGATCTGGTGGATGAAAAGCTGCGCACGGCGGGTGAACTCTACGAATTCATGGTGGATAAATTCAACCACGCCCGCGGCTTCGTGCTGGAGCTGATCGTTATCATCATTTTGGTGATCGAGTTGGTCTTCTTATTTCAGGGCAAGCCGTCCTGATCGTCCCGTATTTGCAATTTGTCCTCAGAATCGTGAAAATGCCTCTGGCGTGGATGGGAAAGCAGCCGCCGGTAGTTGCGGAATTCGCGGCTGGCAAGTGACCCCTCACCCATCCGTCGACTGACGGATCCCCCCTCTCCCCGGCGGAGAGGGAAGTTGTTTGTCGCGTGAGAAATCGCGCCACGAGCTTGCGGCGGTCCCGCCGCATAAGATGCTTTTCCTTCTCCGAGGGGAGAAGGTGGCTGAGGGACGATGCCGGATGAGGGGTCTCTTCGTTCTTCCTTTGCGGCCTTTGTGCCTTTGCATGAAACTGCCTATGAGCGAAGCTGATTCTAATCGCAAGTCGGCGCAGCCATCCACCATAACCGAGTGGAACGACGGCAAGATTCGGCGTGTCGAAGACCTGTTGGTGGGCGAGGACCCGCTGCTGATTAAGATCGGTGACCAATCGCTCAGCGTCACGATGCGCACGCCCGGCGATGACTTCGACCTCGCGGCGGGATTCCTCTTCACCGAGGGGATCATCAAGTCGCGCCAAGAAATCATCAACATTCGCGAGGCAGCGCAGCCTGAGTCCGAGGGCTCCGCCGTTCAAGTCGAATTGACGCCCGAGGCTGCGGGCCGTTTCCAGGCGCCCAAGCGGAACTTTATCGCCAATTCCGGTTGCGGCCTGTGCGGCAAAGCATCGCTCGCCGATGTCTACACTCCCGGAATAAGTCCGCCCAATCCTGACTTTCGCATGGAGCCCGAGGTTCTTTGCAGCCTTCCGGATGCCCTGCGCTCGGTTCAAACTCTTTTCGGCAAGACGGGTGGATTGCACGCTGCGGCATTGTTTGACTCGGCAGGGAAGTTGATCGTGCTCAAAGAAGATGTGGGCCGCCATAACGCGGTGGATAAGTTAGTGGGCTGGGCGTTAATGCAGGGCCTTCTGCCCCTTTCCAATTGCGCGCTCCTGGCCAGTGGCCGCGGGGGATTTGAGATCATCCAGAAATCGCTGATGGCTGGAATCCCTCTCTTGGCCTCAGTTTCCGCATCATCGAGTCTCGCCGTGCAAATGGCGCGCGAACTCGGCATGACCTTGGTCGGGTTCCTCCGCGGCCGCCGCTACATCGTCTATTGCGGCGAGGAACGTCTTGGGCTTGGGCCGTCTCCAACTCCATCGTCAATCCCGCAATTGCCCGGCGAGTCGTAACGCGAGCGCGCTCAGCGGGTTCTGTAGGGCTTGCTTTATCCTCGCCGATTGTGTGCAATCGGCACATAAGGGGAGAGCGAGCCCACCCCCTACAAACGATTCAAACGGGGCGGACGTGGCCTTTCCCTGAGCCCGTCAGCCGACGGGCGACAGACTGTAGCCCACGGCGTAAGCCGTGGGAACAAGCGCGCGTTCGTGGTTCAAGCCCCGGCAGGGGCGAAAGAGTTCTTGTTTGAAACGAAATCCATTCCCAAAGGTTTTCTGTCGCCCCTCCAGGGCTTGCCTTTCATCTCTATCCATCAATCACATGGCATAATCCATGGGCCACAATCTGCCGGCCCTCCAGGCGTTTCTGAACACAGGCCGACCACACAGAATGGGGTTCCTGCCTCGGTGCCTCTCAGCGGCATCGGCCGGTTACCACGGCTCAGGACCGAGGTATAGGGGTGGGAAGAGGAACACCAGAACGATCCTTGACTCGACGGGGTGACCGTTTAGTGTCGCAGGAATGAACCGCCACTTTTCCACCACGGCCTTGGCCTCCTCGGTCAAAGGGGGAATATCACGGAGTACTCTTAGTTCCTTAGCCTTCCCTTCTGCATTCAAAACCGCCTCCAGGACAACGGTTCCACTCACTGTGGTGTCGGGTGGGTAGCGTGGGAACTCGGCATGAAGCACCTCTGCCGGCTGGAACTCCGGCTGGATCGCCGCCTCGCTCTGGGGGATCAGCGTCGGAAGGGGAACGGGTTCTGCAAACGAGACCGGCGGGCGGAATGTGACGGCCACCGGTATTCGCGAGGCGATTGCTTTATCGCCCTTGGTAGCCGGCGAAAATTCCCAGTCTTCCACGGCTTGGGCTGCGAGCTTGGAAAAGTGCCCCAAATCCCGTCGCACTTCAACCCGCTCCACCTTGCCCGTTTCACTTATGAGGGCGTTCAGCACCACAGTTCCCTCGGAGGCAGCAAAGCTTGGAGGTTCTATGTCCGTTACTGAAACCGCATGTACTGGTTGGAAAGGCGGTTGTTCCTCCGGCGGCACCTTGGGGAAAACAATTGCGGGAGCGAAGGCAACAACTACCAGCGCAAGAAGTAATCGCTTCATGGCAGGGTCCTTCCAGGGGGCCATTCCGCACGTGCGTTGACGCTCGGTTGGAACTTACCGGTACTGAAGTGTGGGAAAGGTTCACGCGAAAGCCCGCAACCATGTTAGTGTGCCCGAAATCAACTTTTTCATCCGAGTGGCTCCCGCCAAACCGGTGAAATTGGTTCCTTTTCAGACCGGTGCTAACCATGTCTTGACACAGAGGAGCGAGCCCTCCCCCTACAAACGGATCGAAGGGGCAGACGTGGCCTTTACCTTCGCCCGTCAGCCGGCGGGCGACACACTGTAGTCCACAGCGCCCAATGCCGCGATCCGCGCGAGCGCGCAACGGCTCCCCGCCTCGAATATGGAGGGGGCAGGACCGAGTCATCGGGACGGGGGTGGTCTTCAGGAAACGACGCGTCGTCTAGGTCGTAGCGATGACCGTTCCGACGTGTCGGGATCAGCGGATTTTCACCGGCGTTCCATGAGAATGTCTGTGGCGACGACCGCGAACTCGGGTACGCGAATTCCGCCCCCCGGCGACCGCAACCGCGCCCGCTTCTGGGCCACGCAAATGGCGCTGGAGATGGTCAGGCGGAGGATTAGGATTTCGGGATTGGTATTTTTGAATTTTGAATTTGAAATCAAGAACTGGCGTTAGGGGTTCGCAATTCTTTATTTTTGACAGTGACTCTCCTCTGCTCGCTTAAACCCAACCACATCCGTTTGGGATTGCAGATTCCCAACGTCAAGGTCCTGCGCAGCCGGCGGCATGTCTGTCAAGCAAAGGGTTTTATGTATTCACTGTGCTTATACATCTTGGAAGAGGAAAAGAACCCGCCGCATTCAGATTTGCGGCTGCATGGGGACACGATTCTAGAAACTCGTTTTTCCAGTCACTAATCGATTTGCGATAATTCCGCTCGACGTCCTGATTTACGACGCACAATTGGTGGTTGTATATGGATGCGTTCATCCCGTTGCTGTTCAATATATGCATCGCTTCGCTCAACCTATCCTTGTATTCGTATGGGTCGATCCACAGAATGTCCAAGTTAGTTCTGG
>CAVTDA010000067.1:0-15788 GCA_963733285.1 uncultured Acidobacteriota bacterium | reverse complement strand
CAGGGTATTCGTCGCCGTCGTAGCAATGTTCGTGGTTGCCGCCTCGAGCTGCGGCGCTTCGCCGGTGACCTGAATCGTCTCAGTTGCGTTTCCGACTTGGAGAACGACGTCGATGCCCAGGGTCTGGCCGACGCTCAGCGTGATGCCCTGTTGCTGGTACTTTTTGAATCCAGCGTGCTCGACTGTTACGGCGTACTGTCCGATCGGCAGGTTCTCGGCAGCATAAATACCGTCGGCATTGCTTTTCAATTTCGTGGTGATTCCGGTTTGGGTTGCGGTGACATTAATGTCAGCTCCCCGCAACTCTTGCACCGGATGAGTCGGTGATGGTCCCGGTTATGGTGCCGCGATCAGTCTGGGCGAGTAGCGTGCCCACACCAATGCTCAGCGCCATCACCAAAAGTACGGCGATACGCCGGGTCAAATTAACCATGCTGCTCCTCCATGCTATGGATTTGACCCTAAGACCTTAGACGCTAGTGATGCAAATGGAAAGGACCCGGAATAATACCCGAGGCTGGCATTCTGCTAAACGTAAGCTCACATCCGTTCACCGATTGACGGTCTAGAACTGCACATCAAGTAGGCTTTAGATAGAGAACCGCTAAACAGAAAGCGAGGGGAAAGTAACATGAATCAATTACGTCGTCAAGAAGATTTTGTCAGGAAATTAAAAATTTTTTTTATTTCAATGATTTGGGCACCCTATAGCAAAAACCGTCTCATGGCGGGCGATTTCGGATAATTTGACTGATTGTCGGCTTAGGGCGGCAAATCCCCAACCTTGGCACTTAGATGCCACCCAATTTAGGTTGATCAGGGCGCATTTGAACCTTTATGGCTAACTTATGGAACTTATAGGATTGATTCGAAGATAATTACGCCCCTAGCTGGTTGCCCGGCAATTCCCTTGGGATTCTTCCAACGCGCTGATTTTAATGGTCTTGTAGGTTGAAACTGGGCATATCAACCTGTCTCCCGCCGCGAGCTTTGACCGCGGTAATTGAACTAAATGCCGGATAAATTTGATTTTAGGGGGGAAATTCGAGGCTTTTAATCGGGGCTCACTAACTCACAGGCAGGTAATCGAATAAATTGGCTTGCGACAGGTAGCCTCCGGCTTGCACAAGTGCCTGGCGCGAGGTTTCGGACTGCACCAAATTCGTCACCGAGGTCGCCAGGTCGGCGCCCAGCGTATCGCCTTCGGTGGTTGACAATTGTGTTTGCTCCTGAGTAATAAAAGCCTGTGCGTTATTAAGGCGCTGCACAGAATTGCCGTAAAAGGTTTGTTGAGAACTCACATAACTCAGGGCATTTTGCACTTCCGAGGTGGCCCCCTGAATGTTGCCGTTTGTGGTCAGGGCAGTGGAGAGGTCCTGAAGAGACTGAAAAACATTGGCGCTTGCATTGCTGAACAACTGACTTCCGGGCAGGTTAATGGGCATGGCCTGGCCGGCGGAGATATCCACACTGTTGGTATTGGAGTTCCCGTTGTAATCCACACCGGAGGCGGAATTGGCATCTGCCACATAAGGCTGGGTGCTGGTTGCCGTCCCCGAAAAGAGATACTGCCCATTGTAGGAGGTGTTCGCGAGCTGCAAAATCTGCTGCTGAATTCCCTCGATCTGTTGGGCCAGAGCCTGACGATCGGAATCGCTCAGTGTGGGGTCACTCGCCTGCACGGCGATGGACTGTGCTGAAGTCAGCGCCTCAACTACGGAGTTGGCCGCTGAACCGGCGACGTTCAACTCGCCCGTCAAAGTGGAAATATTCTGCAGGTATTGCGTATCGGCGCCGGATTGCATGCGCAAGTTCACCAGAGCAGCGGCGGCACTGGGATTGTCCGACAAGGAATTGAGCTTTTGCCCACTCGAGACCTGCTGCAAAGCCTGATCTTCTTGTTGGGTGGTCAATTGCAATCCATTCAGGATGGCGCTGTAGAAGTTGGGATTAACACGGATACCCATAATTAGCTCGGTGTAAACATATTGATGGTCGCTGACGTCAGTTCATCCACGACGGAGATGACCCGAGCCGACGCTTCGTAGGCCCGCTGGTACAGCACCAAGTTTGTCGCTTCCTCGTCTAATGAAACGCCGGAAACCCCGGCTTGTTGATTGGTGAGTTGTTGTAAAGCCAAACCCACCGCCTGCTGCTCGGCAGTAGCGTTGGAAACGTCATTACCGACCTGGTCGATCAGGTTCGAATAGTAATCTCCGGGCGACTGGCCCGCGACAATCGGTTGATTCGCCAGGTTGGCCAGGGCCGTAGCATTCCCGTTGTCCCCGGTTGTCGCACCGGAACTGGCGGCGATCTGGTCGGGACTGGTGAGGGCCACGCTCATCACGCTTGCAGCCCCCGCGTTGGAACCCGGGGTCGCCGGCGTGAAGGGGGTGAAGAAAGCGGCGCCATTTGCCCCATTCAAGTCAAACCCGGCGGCCTGCTGCGAATTCACCCCGGAAACGATGCCTGCCGCAAGGTTGTCGAGGGAAGCCTGCGTGGAAGGAATGCCCTGGTCGCGAGCATTGATGAGCCCCTGCAGTGCGCCGCCCGCGATGCTGGAGGTGATGTCGGTCCCCTGGGCATACACATCATGCATCCCGGTGGTCACATTCAGTTGGGTGCTCAGGTTATTGGACTGATTCCCGGAAACCAGGGTCACGCCATTGGTGGTGTTGACCGATGCGCTTCCATCGCTGGAGTAGACAACGGCGGTATCGATCAGTTGCGAGAGGTTGGTGAGGGCGGAATCGCGTTGATCCTCGAGCGCGCCGGGATTTTCGCCCAAATTCGAGATATCCTGAATTTGTTGATTCAGCCCGGCAATCTGCGTGGTGAGGCTGTTAACCTGGTCAACGGTCTGGACCACCGACTGGTCCAAGCCCTGCCGGATCTGAGTGAGGTTATCGCTGGTTTGGCTGAAAGCGCTGGCAAGGTCCTGTCCCGCCGTGAGGGCTGCCTGCCGCAGTGACGAGCTGGGGGGGTCCGTTGAGAGCGATTGAAAGCTGTTGAAGAAATTCGTCAAGTACGATTGCAGCCCAGTGCCCTGGGTTTCATTGAACAGGGACTGGACTTGGTCCATTGCCCCCACGTAGGAATTCAGGCTGGATTGTTGGGAGGATTCCTGGTCGATCCGAAGATTCAAAATGTTGTCCCGGACGCTTTCAACACCCGCCAATGTAACTCCCGTGCCGATCAGGATGTTTCCGTTCAGGGCGGGAGGGCTTTCTTCAAAATTGGCGATTTCCCGTGAGTATCCCGGCGTATTGACGTTGGCAACGTTGTTGGCGACCACCTCGAGCGCGCCTTGTTGCGCCAGCATCGCCTGGAGCGCGACTGACATGGTACCGAAGAGGCTCGACATAATCTACTTCCCCAACCACGCGTAGGAGGCGCCTTTCCCCGAGGCAGCGGGGTGAGGATATTCGCCGGAATAGTGGGCGAGGAAGTTCAAGAGCACATTAACGGATCGGCGGGAGCGCCGCAGCAATTCTGAATGCACGCGGCAAAGCCTCCGCACGTCCGCCTGAATGGTCTTGAGCCCGCCGAGAAGGAGATGGAGTTGCCGGGCGGTGGCGGGGTCAAATTGCGCGTCAAGTCCCTCGAGATGGGATGGAATTTTCCCCTCGGCAGTCCTCCGGTTGATTTTTCCCCGCAAATCCTGCAATTCAACGTCAAGAGCGCGAATTTCGTTGCAGAGGTCGTCCTGTTGTGAGGTGTGCTGGTGCATGGCCCGCAAATCGAGGTTGACATAGGCTGCCCGGCTAGCCTCAAGATCCGCCGCCAGCAGCCGCAGGGTGGCGATCCGCCGTTCGAGCAGGACGAGGTACCGTTGCACTTCGCTTTTCATTTTCAAGCCAAAATATCGAGTTTCCGATCCATTTCGGATTCCGGCTCGGCTTCAATCTCCAGCATGATGTTTGGGCCGTTGTTCGGCTTCAGGAAAAGCCCCGGCGATGTCTTCTTTGGAGCCTTCTTCCGCGACCTGAGGATTTCGTCCCTTGCCCCGCTGGCATTGTCATTGGTCCACTGTGTGGGGGTAGCGGTTAATTCGCCCATGATCCCCTCCCCATCTCTCCACTTCGGTTATGAGTTTCTATTCATCCCCGCCATTGGAATGCGGAAATTCCCCAATTGCATCAGCCAATTGCTGATTCGAAATACGATAACTGCCACTGCTGATCGCTTGCCGCAGCGCCTGGACGCGTTCCTGCCGGATGTCCGGAACCTGCGAAAGCGCCCCTTTCAACTGCCCGACGTTTCCCGCTTGCGCAGAAAGTTGGGCTTGATCCTGCCCATCCACATTCGGTGCTGGAGTGCTTTGGGGTGTTGTGACCCCACGCCGAGCGATGCTTTGCGTCTGAATATTTTCGGAAATTGGAATCGCGCCGTCTATTTTCATAGACCTTCCTCCTTGCTTTACAACTACCCTATCGGCGGATTCTGAGAAAACTTTATGCTGGTGATGGAGTTTTAATTTCCCGAGTCGAAGTGCCGTAAAGACATCTAGTTAGCTCCGGTTTCAGCGATTAACTGTTTGCACCTCCCGAGTTGCCACGAGGGATCAGTAATCAAAAAGGATATCGTGAGGAGGAGGATTCCTTTCGGCCTCAACCTCCAAGTCCGGGAGAAAATCTCCCTTCCGGGCAATTTCATTTTCCCCGACTCAAGCTCGGCTCAAGCTGATGGATGAGCATGTTTGCAATCCCGAAACCGCCACGCGCCGCCATGGCTCGGGATAGGGTCTGTACGGCGAGGGAGTTCAGCGTGGAGGATCCTGCCGCCGCTTCATCTCCTCCGGTCAGGGAAGTGAACGACATCGTAAAATCCCCCAAGAGCTGGGCAATTAGCATGCCTTCAAACTCCTCCGCTCCCTTGCGGAGTCTCTTGTGCGCAGGCGATTCAACCTGGTTGCTGGCTGTCGCCGGGCTGCCGTGGAGGGAGGACGATGACAGCGCGGAATTCAGGCTCGTCTCGATCATATGACCTCCAATTCCGCCCGCAGCGCGCCGGCGGACCGAATAGCTTCCAGGATGCCCACAATGTCGCGAGGGGTCGCTCCAATCGCCTGCAGACCATCAATGAGGTCGTCGACACTTGCCCCCTCCCGCAGCTCGATTCGGCGTGCCGGGCTCTCGGAAGCTTTGACTGTGGTCTGCGGCACCACCTGGGTCTGCCCGGTAGCGGAGAAGGGCGACGGTTGTGATACCTTGAATTCCGTCGTAATCACCACCGACAGATTCCCGTGCAGCACCGAGCACGCTCCCAGAGTCACCGCCTGGCCCATGACAATGGTTCCCGTCCGTTCATTCACCACCACCTTGGCGATGGGGCGAACCGGCACCATGAGATTTTCCACTTTCGCCATCATGATAGAAACCGCATCCACTCCCGGGTGCGGAATGTGGATTTCGATGCGGCGGCTGTCAATTGCCAGGGCCGCGCCTTTTCCCAGCTCACGATCTACGGCGTCCGCCGCATCGCGAGCGGTCTGAAAGTCGGGGTCGCGGAGTAATAGGGAAATCTGCGTCCAGCGGCTCAGGTCCACCGAGCCGTCCCGCTCCACAATGCCGCCCGCAGGAATCCGCGATGTGGTGGGGTGATTAACCTGCACGGAGTTTCCACGGCCACCCGCGGAATAGCCTCCATTCTCCAGGGGGCCTTGAGCCGTGGCCCATATTTGGCCGTCGGGTCCATGCAGGGTGGTAAATAAAAGCAATCCGCCATCGAGGCTTTTGGCATCGCCGACGGAGGCCACGGTAACATCAATGGAGGTGCCGGGCCGCGCAAAAGGTGGAAGGGTTGCGGTCACAAAAACCGCCGCCACGTTTTTGACCACGACGGCCGAGGGGGCGAATTGGACTCCCATCTTTTGCATCAAGTTGGCGAGAGTTTGGACGGAGAAGATGGTTTGTTGACTGTCACCGGTGCCGTGAAGCCCGACCACCATCCCGTAACCGATCAGCAAATTTTCGCGAACTCCTTCGATGGTGGAAAGATCCCCCAGGCGAGCCTGCCTTGCATCGGTTTCGACCGCCGCAGGGGATGGGGAAACGGAAACTGCCAGGCTCACTGACAGCAGCACCAGAAGGGTCATCGGTCGCATTGGTCTAAAACCCCGTGATCTTCAGGATGAAACGCACCAGCTTGTTGGGCGGCGCCACGCCGTCGCTGATCACGCCCTTGCCTTGTAACTCAACTTCCAGATTGCTCACCGCCGTGGAGGGCACCGTGTTGGCCGAGGTGATATCTCCGGGCCGGACCACGCCGTGAATGATGAACGTTTGGTGCTGGTTATTCATAAAGATTTTGCGTTCCGCCTCAATCACCAGAAAACCGTTGGGCAAGACTTCGACCACTCTCCCGGAAAGGCTTGTGCTCAAGTTCGAATCCGACGAGGTTTGCGATTGCCCGTTGAGGGTTCGGGAGGAATTGGGCGAGAAAATGTTCTGAATCCCGGAGACGGGGCCGGGAATGCCTAGCGCCGCGCTGATCCCGGAACTCGCCGAGAAGGTCCGCGCCGTCTTCACCGCCCCATCCTCCGCCGCGGTCGTCGACTCCACCACCTGAATAACGATGAGGTCGTTAATGTTTCGGGCCTTATAATCGCTCGCCATATCCGAAAAGGGGCTTTGGGCCGTCCAAACACTGCCCAGAACCGGGGGGGGAAGTTTCAATCCTCGAACCCGTTCGATGTATTCGGCGAGGAGATCTTTCTCGGGTGGCTGCTTTTTCCGGGTTCGGGCGCCATAGGCTGGAGGAGCAATCAACAACCCAAGAACCGCGGCGAACCAGATGGTTTGGAAGATTGCAGGATCAATCCCGCAGGATGAACTCCGATCTCCGCCTTTCAATGGTTGGGTTCCTTTGGCCTGATCCCCGGCTTCATCGCGGGCATTGAAGGTATTCGATCGCATCGGCATTTCCATTCAGAAATTGGCTTGCAATAGGTTTTGGTCTGTCACTTCCGCCTTCAGCACCCGGCCGGTCGAGGCATCGCGCACGAAGATGCATTGACCCTTGGTGCCGGATTGCAGGGGAAGAACGGACATGGTGATTCGAACGTTTTGGCCAAACATCGTCAAGGTTGACGGAGTTCCAGGTTTTGCCAGGATCGCGGGCTTTATTTGCGGTGGCGACTTCCCGGGCGTGACCCCGGTATCCTCTCGGAAGTAAAAAACCGGGTTTTCGGAAAGCTGGGCCACACAAGCGGCAATTAAATTTGGATTGTCCCGCACGCCGATTCCAAAGGGGGGAATCAGAGGCTCTTGCGGAGACCAGACCTCAAAAATAATTTCCCGGCGATATCGGTCAAACCGGATTTTCTTAACGGCGAGTTGGTTGTGCAAGAGGCGCAGCGGCAGAATTGATTGAAGCATGAGGTCGTCAGGACGAAGAGGGGTCGAGTTGGAAAATCCCCTGCGGGCAAGCTCCGCTTGAATAAGGTCAAACACCTCTCGACGGGCGGCAAATGATGCGGCAGAAGGGGATTCGACTTCATGCCGATCTGTACTTTCCATGAGAGTGCGCCCCCCGGGAGTTTCGGCCGGGCGGGCCCTGGTGATGGGAGCCAAAGCCAGAACCGAAAACAAGGTTGCGGCTAGAACTCGTTGCTTGAGGTGTAAGAATCATAGCGAACTTAATGCGACATCTGATTGACGTCCTGCAACATCTGGTCTGCCACCTGCACGACTTTGGAGTTTGATTCGTACGCTCGCTGCGTGACAATCATCTGAATGAATTGATCGACGACATTGATATTGGAGTTTTCCAACATCCCTTGTTGTAAGGAACCAAGACCCTCAGATCCGCCGGGAGTTCCCACGATGGGATCGCCCGACGCGGTCGTAGGCGTGAAATAGGTATTGCCATTCGCCAGCAGGCCGCCCGGGTTGGGAAAACTGGCCAACTGAATAACCCCAACCTGCTGCGCGTTGGTTTGGCCGGGCATGGTGACGGTGATCGTCCCGTCCGTTCCCACGCTGATACTCGTTGCCCCGTTGGGAATGGCCACCGAGGGCTGCAAGGGATCACCACTGGCGGTCACGATGTTCCCCTGCTGATCCAGATGAAAGGTGCCGGCGCGTGTGTACGCAATCTCTCCATTGGTCTGCTTGACCTGGAAAAAGCCCGCACCCTGAATCATCATGTCGAGCGGATTCCCGGTCGTGTCGGCATCGCCTTGCGTCTGCAAAATTTCCGAAGCCGAGGCGCGCGTCCCCAAGCCGATCTGGAGCCCCGCAGAGACCGTCGTCTGCTGCGTCGCCGCTGATCCCGGAACCACCACGTCCTGATAGACCAGATCCTGAAATTGCAGTCGCGTACCGCGGAATCCCGTGGTGCTGGCGTTGGCCAGGTTGTTGGCAATATTATCGAGATTCAATTGCTGGGCCAGCATTCCACTGGCGGCCGTCTACAGGGCTCGAAACATTTCTTCGTCTCCTTTAGCATTGGCGGCGCGCGCGCCTGCAAGCTGCGATCAATCGGGTTCCGGCTTTACGCCACGCGAGCGATATCCTGCCCCGGCGCTTGATTGAATACCGTATGAAAAATCGTGAGCGCCTGCTCCAGAAGTTGCGCCCGCCGCTGCAGCGTCATCAGGTCGATCGTGCCGGTGATGGGGTTGGTGTTGGAACTCTCCAGAGTTCCCTGGGAAAGGCGCGGGTCTTCGGCCGGCAGTTCCGCATCCTGCGGGGCCTGGTAGTAGGAGTTCCCCTGCGCGCTCAGGGCGGTTCCGGGCTTGAAGGTCACCAGCTTCAGGCTGGCAACCACCGCCCCCCCTGCGAGACCGTTCCATCGGAGCTGATGGTAATCGTCCCACTGGGAAGTTGAATGGGGCCCTCCGTTCCCATCACCGTGTCGCCGGTGGCGGTAAGAAGGTTGCCGGCGGCGTCGGTGTGAAAGTTCCCGTTTCGTGTGTAACTGACCCCAGCGGAGGTCTTGATGACGAAAAATCCCTCCCCCTCCAGGCCCAGGTCGAGAGCATTGCCCGTCTTCTGGAATTCCCCCCGTTTGAGATCGACGGCCGATCCCCCGAGAATTCCATAATTGTTCACGGCCTGATTCAGTGGAGTGAGGTTGTGATTTGCCGCGCTGGCTTCAAGCGCGCGGTAGAATTCCATTTGGCCCTTGTACCCCGGGGTATTGAGATTGGCGAGATTGTTGGCCAAAACGTCCAACGCATCCGTTTGGGCAAGAAGGCCGGTGCATGCCGCATAAAAACCACTGTCCATATCATGACTCCCCTCCGGCCTCCTTGCAGGAGGTCTGCCACGATTACGAGGTTTGGATGAAAGGGCTTAAACGGCAGATAACAATTGACAGAAATTGTGGGGGTCACCTGGGCGCGAGAACGAAATGAGGAAAACCCTGCCGGGTTAGATCCCATATGGGCAAGATGTGCCGATTCGGTTTCGACTGGAGTGCGAACCCGGGAGTCGCTCAAGATTGCGGACCAAAGTAGCGGTATTGGCCAATGATCTTACGGCGGGGAACGGTCGCCCCGGACCGGCCTTCCCTTCCCCGAATGGGGTGGGCTTAAATCCCGTGTAGATCAAGTGTGACCAGGATGGATGCACCATCAAAACTCTTTGCGACCTGGATTCGCAAGCCGTCGGCCAGGGGGTGCAATTGGTAATCCTTTCCCGTAACCACAGTTGGAACGGAAAGGAAGCACTGGTTGATGATGTCCATGATGTGGGCCTTGAATGCACCCGCCACCATGTTGGAAATCTCGCCCAGAGCGTCACGAGTACACTCGGCCGAGGTAGCCTCTTCGGTGTTGAGCATCTTTGCTGCGATCGAGTCGGCCGAGGCATTGCTGCATCGGAAACTAAGGACTCCACAGAGATCCCCGGCAAGCCCGACCATCGAAGTATAGTCGGCGACGCGAGGCAGCGTGGCTTGCTCAGCATCACCCAGGGGGGTGCCAACCATCATGTCGAAGACTTCAACTGCCGCAATGTCTAAAGCCTGGGTAAATCGCTCTTTGGATTCCTCACGGGGAAGTCCTGCCGCTTTGGAAGTTGCGACGCTGCCGGAGGATTTGGCGGAAAGGATCAACTGGACGTGATTTCCAGAGCGGGTTGAGTTTTTTTCGGGTTCCATCTTTACCCCTGAAGCAGCGGCAGAATGCGTTCCTTAATCTGGTCGGAGCTAAACGGCTTGCGGATATACCCTTGGGCGCCACAAGAAAGCGCCTGAACCACGTGAGCTTCTCCACCCTCGGTCGTAATCATCACAATGGGGACGCCTTTGGCATTGTCCACCGCCTGAAGTTGGCGGACGAATTCCAGGCCATCCATCGTCGGCATGTTGATATCGCTGAGGATCAAGTCAACTCGGGTTTCCTGCATGCGCGCCAATCCCTCCGCCCCGTTACTGGCCTCAAATACTTCTTTGATGGCCAATCCTGCCTGGCGGAGCGAGCGGTCAACAATCTTCCGCATTACCGAGGAATCATCCACGATCAAAATACTGAGCGGGTTCATACCATTTCCTCTTACTCCCGGAAAGGATTCTTAGGAATTCCACCCCCAAACAATCCGGCGGCGCCAAATTCCATCAGTTGGATAAGATGGAGAAAATCCGTTTCCAGCATTTCAGCCAGTTTGCCGGCTTCGCCCGGCTTCAGATGCAACAGTAGGGTTTGGAGTATCTCCTCGTCCTGTTGGTTGGCGGGGCCCGAGGGCTCAGGAGGTGTTCCACCCAGCTTGATCCCGCGACGAATACAGAATTGGTCCGCGGCCGTAACCACCCCAACCAGGGTTGCATCGTGCATCGCCTCGCTGGGATTGTGGTGTTTCACCATGACTTCCAACAGCGTGGGAGGAAAGCTCCAGGAGACCCCAATCCAACGTCCGATCTCACAATGGTCAACGCCAAATTGCTCTCGTTCGGCTTCCACCGATTCTCCCCATCCGTACATCGACACGCTGCCCTTTTCAGCCTTCGATTCGGCGGAAGTGACGACCAGGAGTGGTAACGCGCCAATATCGTGGAGGAGCCCTCCGAGGTAGGCAATCTCGGCCTGGGGGTATTGAATGGCGCGGGCAATCCTCTCACTGAGCGCTGCCGTCAAAAAACAGTGTTGCCAAAACGCCTGAAATTCCTCTGACGAAACCCGGTGCCCCAAATACTCCACGAGGGAGCAGGTCAGAACCATGGTCCTTAAGCGTTCCGTGCCCACCAGGACCACCGCGTTTTCGATCTTGGTGATGGGAGCGCGAAAACCCATGAAGGCTGAGTTGGAAAGCCGGAGCACTTGGGCCGTCAGGCTTGGATCCGTTCGTATAACCTCGCTCACGCGCCTCAGATCGACGGGCGATTGAGACAACATGCTATTGAGCTCAAAAACGTAGGCCGGAAGCGTGGGAAGTCCGTCCGCTAGCGCGGCCATTAGCCGGATTTTGCGACTCTGCTTTTCTTCGGGGTTAACCGTGTCACTAAATGTGGGTGTAATAACCAGTGGGTTGGCCTCGGGACGTGCGGTTCCTTCAGGATATGCCCAAGTCACTCTGTCGTCGGACAAATGCATACTCTCCACCCACCAGTTGGCTCATCGGCAATTCATCCTTAACCCTTTAGCGAATCGGCACGAAGCAACGCAGGGGGATACAGGAGGCGTGAGAAGAGCCTCAGCGGGGGGAATTTGCGTTCTTGCTCTTGCCTGGAGATGCCGGGAAATGCCTCATGGGCCTTCCTGGTCCATCGAAATCACTATTCATCCATCCGCTGGAGCGGGAATACCTCAGGTCGAGTGGAAATGGAAAGTCACGTCCACGGTCTTAGTTTCGTTGTGGAGGGTCAGGGTTGTGGGGGTTAACATCCAGCCGTGGGAGAGCTTTTGAATCATCTGCTGTCCGAAAGTTTGCAGGCAGGAATCATTGAAAGGGTCACCCGGATGAAGGCAAGAAAGCTGCTCAAAGGACCGGGTGTGGGCGTCGTCGAGACCCTTAATTTCAATCTTTCCTATGTGGAACAGGTCTCCTTGCCGGATTTGAATTTCGTAGGCCGCCAGGTGGCCTGCGTCGTCCAGGGTCGACTTTAGATTCACATCGGCATTCAGGTAGCCTTTGGGATGGTACAGTGTCAGCAAGGCTAGAGAATCCTGCTCAAGCTCGATGGAATTCACTGGAGCACCCACTTTGGCATGGATTAGTTTGGCTAGGTCGGGGAATGGGATGACGCTTTCACCGGACCAGGTCAATTCCTTTAGAGTGTAAGGTTGGCCCTCAGAAACCGGGATGGTTACGAATACGGCATTGGAAACGGGATCACCCGCCAGCAAGTGTGGAACAGGTTCGCCAAAGTCCGCGCGCAGATAGCCGCGCTCATTATAAACAGCGGCAACGCCCTTGCGAGAGAATTCTCGGACGAAAGTAGCGTCATAATCCTTGTCGATTAGCGGGGTTGCGGCCTCCTGCAAGAGTCGCGGACGAACTTTCTCCACGCCAGTGAATTCGATTTTTCGAACCGGCATGGGGACGTCCTTAACCTGGAATTCCATGCCTCGTACAGGCCCGCCCAACTCCCCCTGCACCGGACTGCCCTCAACCCGCGCGTGAATGCCTCGCGTCTCGAGTAGCGCCGACAGCGCCGTGGAAATGGCTTCCACCGCCTCTCCGCCCAGGGGCACATTGCCATCAAAAAGCGGGACGCGCGATCGAATGCCTTCCTTCAATTCTTGGGGGGAGAACCAAATAAAATTGTCAAAAACGCAGGGTACGAATTGACGGGCATCCACAACGGTGAAAATCACCGTCAAGGACTCACCCCGGGTCTGGTAGCGATAGTTGACGGTGGCAAAAACTCCGAGGGACGCCAGCCGATTCGCGGCTTCATCGAGCGACTTGATTGTAATCGAGTCGCCAAGCTTAATCCTGTGGCACGGGCCGCGGTCACCGAATCGAAACGTTGAGAGCCGCTCACGGTAACACTCAAGAGCCGGAACGCGCCCCCGCTCTGCGCGGGTAACATCTGGGGCAGGGCCAGCAATAACGCCCAGAAGGCAACATGGCAGCGGAAAGCCGCTCTCAGTCCGCGACCTTCCAAGGAAAACGCAATTCCATGCAAGATAAATGAACTGCATTTGACGGACCATTCCCTTCCAGATGACCCCAATTCTAAAATTGGCAATTTCTATCCTGCCCGCTCCCGTCAGGATACAAGCTCGAGGCGCCCGCAAAGAGCGCCCCAAATTAGCCTCCCGGATCGTCCCCATCTAGATGTCCAAGACCTTGGTGCGAGCAGTAATGCCCCCAACGATTCCGGCGATACTGGGAACAAGGAGGAACATCCACACTTGCGAGAGGGCCTGGCCACCCACCAGCAGGGCTGGACCCAAACTGCGGGCTGGATTCACAGAAACTCCCGTAATGTTGATGCCAAAGATGTGAATGACCACCAGCGTGATGCCAATCGCGAGACCCGCCATTTGGGTGGGCGCTCCGCCCTGCGTTGCCCCCAGAATGACAATCACGAAAATCAATGTTGCAAAGAACTCAAACAGAATGCCCGATCGCAGTGAGTATCCGCCCAGAAATCCCGCACCCCACCCGTCCTGGCCTAATCCACTGGTTGCTACTGAGTAGCCGGCTAAAACACCTTCCACAATGCTCTTCAGAACCGCAGCCGCGGCAATAGCTCCCAATACCTGGCCCACGATATAGCCCAGCAGGTCCTTTACATTCATCCGCCCAGCCGTAAATACGCCGAGGCTCACGGCGGGATTAATGTGACACCCTGAAGACCGGCCCAATGCCGTAAGCCGCTGCAATCAGGGCAAATCCAAATGCAAATGCGATCCCGAGATGGCCTACTGCCTGGCCTGACACCACCGCGGTTCCACAACCGAATAGCACCAAGATAAACGTACCGATAAACTCCGCCACGTACTTCTTCATAGCGCCCCCCTTTCAAGGCAGGTTGTGTCCTGTTGTTTTTATCAGTGTAGTGATGCAGGGTGGGCATCCACCCATGCCCCCCTTGAGCGTCGGCGAGTATACAGGCGGATTGGAAGAAGAACAACTCCGAAGTGGTTTGATTAAGGGATTAAGTTTCCGGGGAGTTGACCTGAAGATTTGGGCTGGCTTTGCCCAGGACAGATCGTTGTGCGAACCTAAACAAGGCGGCAAACTCCGACGTCCAACGGTCTGATCTTGTATCGACCCGATAAAGCGAAAATCCTGTCGATGAATAAATGGGTTAGAAGGCAAAGGTGCCAAAGGAATCAGTCCATCAGCATCCCACCATTCACTTCCACCGTTTCTCCAAGAATATAACGTGCCGCTGGAGAGGCAAGAAACACAATAACATCCGCAATTTCATCGGCCTTGCCGGCACGGCCTTGGGGAATGTTCGCGACCATCTTGGCCATCAGTTCAGGCGGACTGTAGCGTTCATGATAAGGAGTCGCAATACCCCCGGGTTGATTCCATTGACTCGAATCCCATGGGGAATAAGCTCTTTCGCCAACGCCTTGGTGTAAGCAATCAATCCCGCCTTGGCTGTGGCGTAGGCTGCCGCTCCTATGCCTCCACCATTGCGCCCGGCAATGGATGCAACGTTGATAATAATGCCGTTCTTGCGAGCCGCCATCTCTTCCCACACCGCCTGCGTGCAGAGGAAGACACTCTTCAGGTTCAGGTCCATGATCTGATCCCAATATTCCACCGTCATGTCGGACAGCGTGCGGCGCGCGATCAGGTCTCCGGCATTGTTGACCAGAATATCGATTTGACCAAATTGCTTGCGCACTTGCGCCATGAGATTGTGTATATCGTCCTGGTTTGTCACGTCCGCACGGAACGCCGCGGCGTCTCCTCCCGCCTTGCGAATCACTTCCACCGTTTCATCTGCGCCCTTTTGATTGCGAAGATAGTTCACCGCCACCCGGGCGCCTTCACGGGCCATCGCTTCTGCCGTCGCCTTGCCGATCCCGCTGGAGGCCCCGGTAATCAACCCGACTTGTCCCTTCAAAAACATTCTTCCCTCCCCTACTTACGAATTCTCCTGATCCAATTGGCTCGAACCATCCTAAAGCCGAAGCAAGCATCGTAACACATTCGGATTCAACCGCCAACCGCCTTCGCTCCAGTTCGCCATGTGAATATTAAGATGGGAGGATCCCCACGCCACTGATGCAAGAACCCTCGCGATAAACAAAGACCAAATCGGAACTTCTTCATGAGGATTTTCCCAATTGGGAACTCGGAATTTCTCCCGGCTTGTATGCCGGTAGGGTTCGTCGTGCCCTGCCTCACCTTGCAATCGGCTCTATTGCGAAGGCTTCCTTCCGTTCGGGGTCGTGGGAATCTTTTAATGGTCCTCCCACTCTCTTGGTAGGAGCCTTGCTTTGTGGATGGGGGGCTATGGCAAATGTTTCCCAGTGGCAGGCCAGCGGAAATAGAACTCGCCTGGCAGTGTTCTGTCTGATCGGACTGGTATGGGTCACGTCGGTAACCGGCGTTGGTTGCAAAAAGGCTGACGCCAGCGCCCACGACCACGACGATGACCCTGCCGGCACCGCGGATAAGGGAATTCTTCACCTGGAACCCTTCGTGGTGAATCTCGCGGACGCCGAGGAGAACCGGTTTCTCCGCGTCGGGGTCGATTTGGGTTTGGCGAAGCCGCTCGCCGACAAGGAGAGCGCCGCCGACGTTGCGCGCGCTCGTGATTCCATCATTCTGGTTCTCTCGACATGGCGGTCGGACGCGCTGCTGGCTTCCGATGGGAAGCAAAAGCTCAAGGAGGAGATGTTGCACTCGCTGCAAGACAGCAATACATTG
>CAVTDA010000066.1:0-10460 GCA_963733285.1 uncultured Acidobacteriota bacterium | reverse complement strand
CTCATCCGATTGGTTGCAATGGGTCACTCACCGGTTACGCCGCCCCCGTGCGCAGGAAAAGGATTCTCTTTCTCGAGCGCGCATCTCGCTGCAAGTCGATCACCTTGAAGAGGACTGTGCGGCTTGACATCATGGTGAATCTGCATCTGCCTTATGAAATCAATGAGTTGCTTATGTCAAATCGGCCAGATGGGAGTTGAGCTTAATGCCGTCGTAAAGGGTCAAATCGGCGCCGAAGACGGAATCGATGACCATATCGGTAAAGCAGCCGCCCGAAACGATCGACCAGTCGTTCTGATAGGGGGGGTCGTAGGGACTCTTCATGGCGCCACCGTTTTCCGGCGGGAACACGCTCTCGACGACGTGCGCCTGCGCGTAAGGTCCCTGATTTCCTGACTTTGCGAGCCCCTTCAGCCATTCCGCCACACGCGCCGAGGGGTCGATCTTGTACAGACCCTTCGCCGTCATCGGTGGCCATGCAACGTAGGCCCCCAGCCAACTGTGGTCCGCCCGCACATCCCACGTCGAGTCGGCGTCCTGGGGCGAAAGCGCGTGCATCCAGAGCGGGGTGTAAAGCTCCGACCAGAAGAAGTTGCTCATCTCCTTCTTCTGCTGGTCGCTGAGGTCTTCAAACATCGCGTCGAAAACCGCGAGCAGGTCGTAGCAATGCCGGATTTCCTGATAGGTTCCATCCGGTTGGCCGCACTTCCACCAGCCTTTGCCCTCCACGTAAAGCAGCCGATTGATGCGCGCCGCGAGCTCCTTGGCCTCGGCACGCAACTGCGCCGCCTTAGCCGCATCGCCCCGGCGCTCGAAGAGGCTCGCGACGAATCGCATACCATAAACATTTCCGGCATTGATCCCCGCGACTTCGTGGACCCACGTGCTGACGACTTCCAGCAGATTGCGCATTTCGCCGTAATCGGCCAGGCCGGCGCCGCGCTTATCCAGCGTCTTCCAATAGAGCGCATGGTCCAGCAAACTCTGAATGACCGGCTTCCCGTTCACGATCTTGTCGAGCCAGGCAAAGTCCCCCGTGACGCGCAGGTAGGAGTCGGCGCAGCGCAGGATTCCGTAATCGTTCACGGCATAGCCCCACTTGCCCACGCCTTCGCCTTCCAGGAATTCGGTCGCGACGTGCTGGTGCATGTCCTCGGTGAGCCAAACCTCCAGCAGCATGCGCAGGACGGCAGGGTCGAGCAGCGCCATGCTGATCGAGGTCAGCATGGTGTCCCAAACCCAACTGGTGGTGGCGCCGTAGGTGCAGGTGATATAGGTCGGGCCGTAGACCGAAGCGGGAGAATCGCGCCGGCAGAAGAGCAGGCCCGCGATGCCGTTGTAGTAGAGCTTCCACAGAAGGTTCGTTGGTGTGAAGCTGCGGCAGGTAGCCCGAGAACATCAGAATTCCCCGGAGTGAATGCGGCGCGAATAGACCGCCGGTCACGTGCTCTTCCTGCTCGCGTGCCAATTCCCCGCAATGCGTTTGCAGGCTGTCGTAGATTTCCAGCGCTCCTCTCGGCCGTGGCGTCGATCACGTTCAGATAATGCAGCGTCAGCGAGTCGCCCGGCGCCAGCGAGAAACTCGCGCACCAGCATGCGGCCCTGCTCGATGCGATCGGGAGGCGGCGAAATTCCCTGTACCGAAACCGCTTCACTGTGCCGGGCTGCGAAAATCAAACAGCCGCGCGTGGCATCGGCGGTGATGCGATTGTCGAGTTCCGCGAAGCGCGACCACCACTGATTCTTGTGGGTCATCCTCGCAACCCCGGCGCGAATGTCCAGTCCGAGGGTACCGCTGCGGTGCTCGCCCGATTCGTTCTTCACTTCGATCGACATCGCCACCGCGCGCTGCTTGGCGGGCATGATCGTTTCCGTCGTGAACCGTGAGCCCTTGCACGCGCGTCTGCCGCCAGATTTTGTGCGGATACCACTTGTAGGCCACTTCCCCGGCGGGCGCGGGATAGTTCGCCAGAATCTGCCCATCGAGAAACAGGCCGGGCCGTAATCAGGTCCCGCGCGACTGGCGGGATCGGGCAGCCCGCAACACGTGAAGGGCGCAAAGGTGACGGCCTGCATCGCGGAGACCGATTTGTGCGCTTGCAGAAACCCCAGACTCGTTCGCCATCTGCGGCTCGTTGAAGAGGTCGCGAAAATGATGGACGAGCGTGTCACTGGCCAAATCCTGTGGGCGTGGGGGATGCCGGGGAGATCATGGGGTGCCGCTCGGCAGATTGCTGGTCCTCTCCGCGGGGGTTGCTGCCGTTGGCGCCGATCCCGCCACCGTGGGCATCTCCGCTGACGTAATCGCCAGCGGCAGCGCGCTCCCCAGTCCACCGATTTTTAGGAATGACCTGCGATTGATGAATGAGGGGAGAGCGGGGTCTTCGGAGTGTTCTTTTGAACTCATGCCTTCCAAAATCCGTCGCGAGGTCCGGGCGGAAGCGAGAAACGTGGGCCAGGGTCGAGTGTAGGGGCAAGGGAGATGCTGTCAGACAAGGCAGTAGGACAGTTCGGGCAATTTGGCGGGGGCGATTTTATTGGGCTGAAGCAGGCGGCTGACGCGAAGGGCTCCCCTACTGGAGTAATTATCATCCCTGCAAAGCTGGAGGCTTTACGGTAGGTGCGCCTCAAAGGGGCTTAACCGCCACCGTCGGCGAAAGACCCCTCCTCCGGCTTCGTCCCTTAGCCCCTACTCCCCGGGGAGAAGGTAAGGATTTCTTGCGGCAGCGACGCTGCCGCACACTCCTTTGCGCGGACGCGCTGAAAATTCCCTTTCCCCTCTCCCAGGGGAGAGGGTGGCGGCCGACGGAGGAGGTCGGGTGAGGGGTCTCTTTCGGTTTTCGGCATCTACTCCCCGTAACTGTCAATCCTTGGCTGCCTCCCCGGCAGAGCCGGGATTTCCCTCCTGGATTAGGAAAGGCTGAGCAAGCGTAGGGCAGACCGCCGTGTTTGCGGTCTGCGTCACTTTTGATAGTGGATACTCACAAAATCGTTCGGTCCGAAATTGGAAGATGCGGGAATTCGAACTCGGGGAAAAGGCGCGAACCACAAGGGCGGTGGTTCGCGCTTCTTGGTCTTCACTTGTTACCCGCCGACTCATCCGTTTTGTCAGGGATTAGACGATACGCACCTTTGAGGAAGAAATAAACGAGGTTGAACACACAAAGTACAAGGAGGGCCAACATGTAAACCAATAAAATTAACCTCATTGCTTTCGTCTCGTGCTGAACCGTTCCGGTTATTACCAAATATGGGATGAACCCAAGGGACGACAGAATAGTCACAATAGGCGAGAAGGATGAAATTCGAGCACCACAGTGGGGGCAATGGGCCGTGGGATGAAAGAACGTGCCTTTCCGAACGGGCTTCTTTATTCGTACTCCACACGCCGGACAATCATAGCGACCACGTCTCTTTGGCTCGGAAAGTGCTTCCATGATTGAACCTCAAAAGTTCGGCCGCGATAATATCACTTCACGCCAGCCGTCACACCCGGAAGATCTAGAGTTGTGCACTTCCCGTCAAACGGGGCTATCAGACCGGACAATCGAAGGGAGGTGTCCACCAGGCAGCCGTCATTCCGGCCCCTAAAGATGCTGGCGGCCGCACGCGGGCCTTATTCCGGGATGGGCAGGCGCGGGAAGCAGAGCAGCATCAGCAGCACCCCGCCGAGATAGAGCGCGAGGTAGTACTCGGGGTCGCCGCGCATGACGAATAAAACGAAACCAAACAACGAAACAGCCTCCGCGAAGACAAAGGAAATGATGTAGGTCGCATAAATCTTTCTCGCCAGAAGTTTAAACTCCGTTGATCCGAGCTGGGAGAGAAGGTCGCTTATCCTGCTGAAGCGCAGGAAGAGAACGACGATGGCAAAGGCCATCCCCGTAAAGGAAATTCCGAATTGAAATTCATGATTTGGGGGGGCGGTCGCAGCGGTTGGAACGAGCTTTTTTGCCACGAAGGCATACATAACCAATGAGGCCAGCATCAGCGCCCAAACGGTACGCAATAATCTCAGCAGCTTTTTGGGTTCCCAGTCGAGAGGCCGATTGATTTGCATGGAACAATTCCTTCAAGAAGGGTTCTCGGGAAAAATACTGTCAGGCGTGAATCTCCAACCGACCGACAATCTACCCTTGATTTGGCCCGGCGGGCAAGAGAAACCCCACAGAGAGGGCTGCCATCTCTCCGCGCCTCGCAGAGCAGCAATTGCAGTACAATAAATGGGAAACTCCGCAAGGGGCAGGAGCGTCTAACTATAATTGCAGCCAAGGAGCCGGTGGGTGAAGAGGTTCTTCCCTCAAATCTTACTCGTAGTGGTCGGAATGCTGTTCATTTCCCTCGTCGCCGAGGTGAGCGCGCAGGAGCAGGCTCCGGCCGCCGCTCCCGCGACCGCAAAGGCCACGGGCGATGTGACTCAGGTTGCACCCGGCCATTTGACCCTGCGCACGGCAACGGGAGATGTTCAAGTGACCTTGCCGGATGGCGCCCGGCTGCTGCGCGTGCCTCCCGGCGCGAAGGATTTGAAGTCCGCTGTGGCGATTGCCGTCACCGACATCGTTCCCGGCGACCGCGCCGTGGTGCTGGGCCATCTTGCCGCCGACCAGCAGACGATCGAGGCCACGCGCGTTCTGGTCTTGACCCAATCCGACCTCGCCAGCCTCCACGCGGCGGAGGTGCGCGAGTGGCAGACCCGCGGGATTGAAGGCATCGTGAAATCCATCGACGCGGACAAGATGGAAATCACCATCGCCGCGCCCAATCGTCCGCCTACGCCCGGCAATCTGACCCATCCGGTGATGGTGACCGCGACCGACAAAACTCAATTCATGCGTTACGCGCCGAATTCCATCCAGTTCGCCGATGCCAGGCCCAGCTCGCTGATGGGAATTAAACCGGGCGACCAATTGCGCGCGCTTGGCTCGAAGAGCGATGACGGCAGCCACTATGCCGCGGACGAGGTTATCTTCGGAACCTTCCACAACATCGGCGCGACAATCATTTCCGTCGATACGCAAGCGAAAACCCTGACCGTCAAAAACCTCTCGACCAACAAGCCGGTCGTCGTTCACGTCAATGCCGATTGCAAAATGCACCAGCTTCCGGACTTCGTTGCCCAAATGATTGCGCGGCTGAACTCGGGGGGCGCAGCCGGCCCACCGGCGGGTGGGGCTCACGCGGGAGGAGCTCCGGGCGGCGGCCCCGGTGGCGGGGGTGGAATGCGCCGCGGCGGAATGAGCAATCTGAGCCAGGCGCTGGAGCGAATGCCCGTCATCACTTTGAACGATCTTAAGCGTGGGGACCCTGTCGTCATCTTCAGTACCGAGGGCACAAGCCCGTCGGAAGTTACCGCCATCTACATCCTGACCGGCGTCGAGCCCATTCTTGCCGCGTTGCCCAAGGGCGGCGGCGAGATGAATCTGGGCACGTGGAATTTGAGTCTCGGGGGCGGCGCTGAAACGGGCGAAGGTGGTCCGTAGTCTCCCTCGTCATTCACTCCTGGTGGGTTGACGCGCGGTTTCGGCGATTTCCTCCGAAATCCTCGCGCTCCTTCGGCGCTTCAGCAATTCCGGCACGAAAATACAGTTGGGGAGAATTCATTTTGGTTCGTTTAGCTCGTGGCGTGACTTGGGGCATGGTGCTGGCACTTTGTTTGTTTCCCGCCCTGGTTTACGCCCAGACGTCAAACCCCAGCCTGCGCGGGCAGGTTGTGGATACCTCAGGCGCGGCAGTTCCCGCCATAACGGTTCAGGTGGTGGGCCCACGCGGAACAAAATTGGAGGCCCAAACCGACGAGCAGGGCCGGTACGTGTTTCGCGCTCTCCCGCCTGGCGTTTACTCTCTGACCATTCAGCTTCCCGGGTTCAATGACTTCGTCAGACCCGGCATTACGATTGCCCGCAACAAACCTCAGGTGGTCAATGCGCAAATAGTTGTGGCGACGGAAAAGCAACAAATCACGGTTACGGAAGAGTCCAATAAAGTCGATGTTGCCCCTGCGGAGAACGCCAGCGCCGTAATCGTCAAGGGTAAGGATTTGGACGCTCTTTCCGACGACCCCGACGATTTGCAGGCAGAACTGGAGGCTCTGGCGGGTCCCAGCGCGGGCCCCATGGCTGGGCAGATCTTCGTCGACGGATTTACCGAAGGCGAAGTGCCGCCCCGATCCTCCATTCGTGAAATCCGCGTCAATCAGAATCCCTTTTCGGCGCAGTACGACACCCTGGGATACGGACGGATCGAAATCCTTACCAAGCCCGGCACGAACAAACTTCACGGGCAGGTTTCAGCAACTGGGAATGACTCGGCGTTCAATACGCGGAACCCTTTCGCCACCTCGATTCCCGGCTATCACAGTGAAACCTTTGGTGGCAACCTGGGCGGGCCGGTCAACAGCAAGACGTCATTCTTCATGAGCGGGTATCATCGCGACATCCAGAATGAGGCCATCGTGAATGCGCAGGTTCTCGATCCGAATTTCAATCCCTCCACCCTGGTTGAACCTGTCGCCGCACCGCAAACCCGCACCAGCCTTTCGCCCCGGCTGGACACGCAAATCGGCAACAACGACACCCTCACCTTCAGCTATCACCTTTGGCAAAACGACCAGAAGAACTCCAACGCGGGGCAGTTCATCCTCCCCGAAGCCGCTTATGACAGCTTCGAGCGCTGGCAGAGCCTGATGGTCAGCGATTCGCATGTCATCAACGACAAGGCCGTCACGGAAATTCGCTTTCGCTATGGCCGCGACGACGAGAAAACTACCCCCGCAAGCTCGGCGCTGGGAGTCAATGTTCTGGGAGCCTTCACCGGCGGAGGTTCGACCACCGGCGAAACTAGCTCCACCGCCAATTACTATGAATTTCAGAACTACACGTCATTCTCCTATTCTCGCCACTTCTTGAAGTTCGGAATCCGAGTGCGCGATCACACGCTGTCAAACACCTCAAACGCCGACTTCAACGGATCGTTTACTTTCCCATCCCTTACGGCCTACCAGATTACCGAACAGGGTCTGCAAGCGGGGTTAACCGCGGCGGAGATTCGAGCCAACGGCGGAGGTGCAAGCCAATTCACCCTGGCGGGAGGAAATCCCACCGCCTCGCTCAATATCTACGACATCGAGCCCTACGTGGAAGACGATTGGAAAATCCGCCCAAACATCACCCTCAGCGGCGGCCTGCGATTCGAAACGCAAAACCAGATTCACGACCATGCCGACTTTGCTCCGCGCCTCGGACTTGCCTGGGGATTGGGGAAAGGCAAAAACGTCAAGACGGTGCTGCGCGCGGGGTACGGCCTGTTCTACGACCGCTTCACGGACGACTATGTCATCAACGCGATTCGCTACAACGGGATCAACCAGAAACAATACTTCGTCGCCATGCCGGATTTCTTCCCCACCGTCCCCGACGCGAATTCCCTGCCCGTGACGCCCACGCTCTACCAGATCGACCCCCGGCTGCGCGCGCCCTACGCTTCGCAGACGGGCATTGGAATTGAGCGGCAACTCGCCAAAAACTCCATGCTCTCCGTCACCTACCTCAACACCCACGGAGTCCACCAACTCATATCCGAAAATATCAATGCTCCCGATCCCGCGAATCCCGGCGATGCGCGTCCGGACGCGACCAAGGGCGACCTGTATCAGTATGAATCCGTCGGGCTCTACAATCAGAATCAGCTCATCACCAACTTCAACGTTCACGCCTCGAAATTTTCCCTCTTCGGGTTTTATACGCTGAATTTCGCCGACAGCAACACGGCGGGAGCAACCTCCTTTCCGATGAACTCCTATGATCTCGCCGAGGATTACGGCCGCGCCGCTTACGACATACGCCAACGGCTGCTGCTGGGCGGTAGCTGGAACCTCCCCAAAGGATTCCAGGTCTTCCCCTTCGTCGTGGCGAATTCCGCCCCGCCCTTCAATATCACCCTGGGCGAGGACCTCAATGGCGATTCCATTTTCAATGACCGGCCGTCATTTGCATCAAGCCTCTCCAACCAGGCCAATGTGGTGGTCACGCGCTGGGGAACCTTCGATACGGTGCCCGTGGCGGGGGAGAAGATCATCCCGCAGAATTACGGAACAGGGTTCAGCCAGTTCGCCGCCAATCTGCGCTTGAGCAAGACGTTTGCGTTCGGCAAAGTTTCCGAGGGAGGCAACTCGGGTGGGGGCGGCGGACCTCCCTATGGACAGGGGGGCATTGGCCGCGCCGGCCTGAGCAGCATGGGGACCGGGGGCAATCCGATGAACAGCTCCGTCACCACCAACCGGCGCTACAATCTCACGTTGAGTCTTTCAGTGCGGAACCTGTTCAACAACGTCAATGATGCTCCGCCCGTGGGAAGTTTGAGCTCACCAATCTTCGGAAAGCCCAACGCGCTGGTGGGCGGCTTTTTTTCGCGCGGCGCGGCGAACCGCAGAATCGATTTGCAGTTGAGGTTTAATTTCTAGTGTGTGACCGCTTTGATGAGCGACATTTATTAGGGGCTTGGGAACGACGGGGCCGCGGGAGCGTCCTTGCCTTCTGCGTGATTTTCCTTCTGACCGGCGCGCGCTCCATCTGCTTTGCCCAGAATGCGGAGCAGGTTCCGGTTATCTTCATCTCGATCGATACGCTCCGCGCCGATCATCTCAGCTCATACGGATACCCGCGGCTGCGGACGCCGCACATTGATTCATTTGCCCAGGGCGGCACGCTCTTCACCCAGGCAGAGACGCAGATTCCACTTACCCTGCCATCCCACACGGTTCTTTTCACTTCCACCTATCCATTCGAAAATGGCGTGGAGGAAAACGGCGAGCGCGTTCCGGCAGGAATCACCACGCTCGCCTCAGTGCTGCGGGCCCGCGGCTACAAGACCGCCGCCTTCATTGGCAGTGAGTTTCTCCATCCGGTTTACGGCCTCGATCAGGGCTTTGATAAGTATGACTGCCCTTTCTCCGAGGAAACGGCGACGGCCGATGGGCCTGTGGCAAAGCAATTCCGCCGTGATGGGGCGCTGGTGATAAGGGCGGCGCGCCAGTGGCTCGACGCCCACCCGGGCCAGGCGGTCTTTGTTTTTGCGCATCTCTTTGACCTGCACACGCCTTATGCCCTGCCGCCGGAAGTGGCGCGTCAAAAGGGCCTCAGCCGCTACGATGCGCAGCTTGATTATGTCGACGGCGTTCTGGGCCGATTTCAGGAGGCACTGGTTAAGAGCGGCTGGTGGGATAAATCCCTCGTGATTGTGTTCAGCGACCATGGCGAGGGTCTGGGCGACCATCAGGAGATCGACCACGGTTACTACGCCTACGAGAGCACACTGCACGTGCCGCTGCTCATCCACTGGCCGCAATCAAGCCGTTCAGTGACATCGAATTATCCGGCGCGAGCCGATGCTCCGGTGGGGTTGATCGATGTCGCGCCGACCCTCTTGAGCTATCTCGGCGTGCCCGTGCCTGCGGCATTTGAAGGCCAAAACCTGCTGAGCACGCTCAACCCTGCGGAAGACTCCCGGCCCCGCCCCGTCTATAGCGAGAGCCTTTACGCGCATGACGCCTTTGGCTGGTCGCCGTTGCGCGCTCTGCGCGAGGGGAAGTACAAATTCATCCAGGCCCCCAGGGCCGAACTCTACAACCTCGAAACCGACCCGCACGAGCGCGTGAATCTGATCGCGAAGAACTCTGCCCTGGCGGCAGAGCTTCAGAACGAGCTGGCGGCGCTGCTGACTCGCTACAAGCCCGCCGAGCGCGCTGAACCTTCGTCTCTTTCGCCGGAAACTTTGGCGCAACTCGAATCCCTTGGTTACCTTGCGGCGCAACCGCGCGGGAAACTGGACGAATCCGGGCCCGACCCCAAGGATCGCTTCGCGGAGTTCACGCTTTATCAAAAGGCGTTTGAGGATTTTCGCGGCGGACGCACGGCCCCGGCCATGGCGATATTCCAGCAGATCCTGAAATCAGATCCGCAAAATACCCTGGCGCGTTTTCATCTGGGTGAGTGCTATCTGCAACTTAAGCGCTCTGAAGACGCACTCAGGGAATGGGAAATCCTGCTGAAACTCGACCCGCAATATTCCCCCGCCGCGCAGTCCATCGGCGAATATTGGCTGAAGCAGAAGGACTACGCCAAGGCACGGCTTCGGTTTCAGCAGGTCGTGGCGCTCGCCCCCAACAGTTACATTGGCCACTTTCTTTTGGCCGATGCCGAGCAGCATCTTGGGATGAGTTCCGATGCGCGCCAGCACTTCCAAATCGGCTGCAAGATTGCGCCGAACGATGAGGCCTGCAAGCGGGAGCTGAAGGCGCTACCACTAAATTGATGGAATGTACCCAGAAACGGGCTTTGATGGAAGGGCGGGGCTTTAGCCCCGCCGTAACGGTCGAGAATTTCTTGCGGGCTTCAGCCCCTGAATCCAATTTGCTTCAGGGCCTAAAGGCCTCTCATTTTGCAATTCGGGTGCGGCGGGGCTAA
>CAVTDA010000065.1:0-8804 GCA_963733285.1 uncultured Acidobacteriota bacterium | reverse complement strand
CATTCATTCAAACGCTTAAGGCTTGGGCACTTTCGCCAGACCCAGAACAAAATTCTGGATTCGCGGATCGCTCCAGTCGGTGGCGCCGATCACCTTTTCCGCCACGCGGCCATGGCGGTCCAGGATGTAGGTTTCCGGGAATTGATAAGTGCCATAGCGGGCTGCGAGGGCGCGGTCGGGTCGCGTCCAACCGGAAATGAGATGCGGTTCGTTGCAACGAAATCCCGGAGGGCGCTGGAATCGTCGTCCACACTAATCCCGAGCACCACCACTCCGTTTGACTTCAATTTATCTGCGAACCCGACAAGGCTTGGCGTCTCTTCCACGCAAGGTGGACACCACGTCGCCCAGAAGTTCACCAAGACCACTTGGCCCTGGTAGGATTTCAAATCCACCGATCCCGACGAGAGCGCGGGCACGGAGAACTCCGGCGCTGACTCACCGATGGCGACGGGACGCGATTCGTGGAAGTGCGCCCCGAAGTAGACTGCGACACCCACCATCACGACGACTACGGCGAGCTTTATTTTCTTGGTTTTGCTCATGTTTACGCCGTCCATTATAATAAATGCCGGAACTGGGGCGCTAGAAGCCCGGGTAATTTACAGTGCGACGCAGGGGCCGGAAACGAACACGGGGCAGGGAATCGGCCGCTGATTTTCAATTTCGAGCGGACTTACGATTTTTCCAATTGGATGACTCTTCCATCCCAGCAGCAAGTTTCGGTAATCATCCCCGCCCGCAATGAAGAGGAAAACATCGCCCGGGTAGTGAGGTCGCTGGCGAACCAGGCGCGGATTCGGGAAATACTGGTTGTCGACGACCAATCGACGGATAAGACTCCGGAAATTCTGGCGGCGCTGAAATCGGAAATTCCACTCCTTGGCGTTCTGCGGCTGGATTCATTGCCGGAAGGATGGCATGGGAAAGACCCACGCTATGGCACGGGCGCGGCCCTGGCGACAGGCGATTGGCTGCTGTTTACCGACGCGGATACCGTCCACCTGCCGGGAAGTCTTGCCGAGGTTTTGCAGCGGGCGGAAAACGCCCAGTGTCGATTTCTATCGCTCTCGCCCGGCAGGAAACGCCGACATGGTGGGAAAAGGCGGTTATCCCACTGGTCTTTGTGAAGCTTGTCATCGCTTTTCCGATTTGATGAAGTTTCCGATCCGAATCGAACGCGGCCGCGGCGAATGGGCAGTACATACTCGTTCGCCGGGAGATTTACGAGCGCAGTGGCGGGCACGAGGCGGTGAAGTCTTCGATCCTCGAGGATGTGGAACTGGCGCGGCGAATCAAATCGGGGGGGGAAAGCTGCTGTTCTGCCGGGCGCCTAGTGGGTTCGGACGCGCATGTACCACACCTTTGGAGAGATGTGGCAGGGCTGGACCAAGAACCTGTACCTCCTCTATGGGGGCAAACGTGCCAGGATGTTGGGCAGTTGCATCACTTTGGGTCCTGGATGTTTTTCCGGGATTGGCTTTTATGGCGGCTGCCCGCGATGGCCTGATCGCACGTCGATGGGACGGATGCTGTTGCGCCGGAGTTTGTTCTGTGGCGCTGGCGCGCCAGTGGAATTACGGGCGGGCCTGGCGAGAATGGGATTTGACCGGCTGGCGGACTACCAACCGTTGGGCGCCGCGCTGCTGGGGGCCTTGATGCTGATTCATTGCGCGCCCACCGCGCCGCGGGCAGCATCCAATGGAAAGGGCGGCATTACGCCACGAAAGGAAAGGGATGATCTACGTTACGCGTCGAGCGGAGTTTTCCGCATCGCACTATTATCACAATCCGAACTTTACTCCGGAAGAGAATCCGCGATCTTCGGCAAGTGCAATAACCCTCGGGCACGGCCACAACTATGTTGTGGAGGCCACGGTGAGCGGCGGAATCAACCCCGCTACTGGCATGGTGCTGGACCTCAAGGAATTGAAGGTTCTTTCTGGAGCAGGAAGTGATTCAATTGATGGATCATAAATTCCTGAACAAGGAAGTCCCAGCGTTTGCGGAAAAAAATCCGACCACGGAAAACATCGCGGTGGAGATTTGGAACCTGCTGGCGCCGAAACTTGCACATGGCGAACTGCATCGAATCAGGGTGTACGAGAACCCGGACCTTTTGCGGACTACTACGGAGACTGATGGTTTACCTGACGCGGCGCTACCGGTTTTCCGCCGGCATCGCCTGCACAATGACGCGCTTGAGCGCGGAAGAAAATCGGCGGGTTTATGGGAAATGCAACAATCCCAATGGGCACGGGCACAACTATCTTCTGGAAGTCACGGTTCGATTAATCCGGCGACCGGGATGATCTTTGATCTGGGGCGCTGGATGGAATCGTTGCCGGGCGCGTGCTCGATAAGTTCGACCACAAGAACCTGAATCTGGATATGGAGAATTTTCGCACCCAGGTTCCCACCACGGAAAATCTTTGCCTGGAAATCTATAGGCTGCTGCGCGATCCATCTGGAGCAGGCGGGGGAGGCGCGCGGTTTGCAGCTCGACCGCGTGCGGCTGGAAGAGACGAGCCTGAATTCCTTTGAGTATGTGCCTGAACATGCCGGCAGCAAGAAGAGAAACGGTAGAGGACGGCGATGAAAGCAGACGAGCTGGAAAATCTTGAGGAACTTGGAGCCGCGGCTCGCGCCGATCCGATTGCCGGAGGCGGTTCGCAAGCTGATTGCCGAAATTGGAGAGGATCCTGATCGCGAGGGCATTTAGAAAACTCCCGCGCGCGTGGCGAAGTCCCTGCGCTTTCTGACCAGCGGCTACCATCAGGACATCGACAAGGTTGCTGAACGGCGCGCTCTATTCCGTGGACTACGACGAGATGGTGATTGTGAAGGATATCGAAATTTTCAGTATGTGCGAGCATCATCTGCTGCCGTTTTTTGGGCGCTGCCACGTGGCCTATGTTCCCAATGGCAAGGTGATCGGCCTCAGCAAAATTCCGCGCATCGTCGATGTGTTTGCCCGGCGCCTGCAAGTGCAGGAACGGCTGACGGTGCAGATTGCCGAAACCATCATGGAGAAGATCAAGCCGCAGGGCGTGGGCGTGATTGTCGAGGCGCGCCACCTCTGCATGATTATGCGCGGCGTCGAAAAGCAAAACTCCATTGCCGTGACCTCGCACATGCTGGGGGTTTTCCGCGACTGCGAAGGGACGCGGTCGGAATTCCTGCGGCTGGTCAAGGAGCGAGCCTGATTGGTGTTGTCGGCGGCTGACCCTATAATTCTCGGGCCGGTGATACCCATGCAAAAACTTGAAGGGAAAACCGTCCTGATTACCGGGGCGAGCCGGGGAATCGGCTTCGGCAATTGCCGCAGGCCTTTAGCCGCGAGGGCGCCAGTTAATTCTCGTCGCGCGTAATCGCGGCCCGCTCAGGCGGCTGGGGCACGCTTTCCGGCACGGTAATGAGCGAGGGCGCTGGACATAACTAGCCCCGGGACGTTAAGCGCCTGTTCGGCGACGTCAAAAGGCAAATCGGCAGGCTCGATGTTCTGATCAACAATGCGGGAGTTTTTACCTTCAAGCCCTTTGCCAAGACGACGCTGAATGACTGGCGGCAAAATATTGAAACAAACCTCACCTCGATTTTCCTAACCTCCCAAGCAGCTTTGCCGCTGCTGAAACACAGTCGCGGCGATATCGTAAATATTCTCTCCATCTCCAGCCGGGTGGCATTTTCCAACTGCACTGCGTACACGGCGGCAAAGTTTGGGGCACTGGGATTGACGGGTGTGCTGCGCGCGGAACTCCGGAAGGACGGCATCCGCGTGATGGCCGTTCTGCCCGGCATGACGGAAACGCGCATGAAGGACGAATTTAGTTTTCCGGTCCGGCAAGATGACTTATTGAAGCCTGAAGATGTGGCGGCTTCCGTCCTCGGCGCCGTCACTCAGTCCCGGCGTGCGTCGGTGGAAGAAATCCTTCTCATGCCTTTCTCCGGTCCATTCAGTGGCGGAGAATAGACTCACGCATGACGGGCGCTTCGGCCCGAAGGTTTGAAGGTGTGCGTTGGGATCAAACTGAGCTGGATTTGGCGGGAAGATCGGCTGGCGCCTCCGGGGTGGATTCCAAGTATCTTCGGATCGCTTCGCTTTCTTCCTTGCCGAGATTGGTGAAGATAATCCCCATTCCCATCTTCTCGACGTGGTAGATCACCTGGGCGACTGCTGTGATGACCTGATCTTTTGCGTCGAGGTTGAAGCGGGCCGTGATGGAGGTTCCCACGGGAATCATGTCCGTGGTTTCAACGAACATGCCCCCCAGGCTTATATCCCGGGAAAAGGCCAGTGACATGGCTTGGTCGCATTGCACCTGAGTGGCGAGAGGCGCCCGTGGATTTGCTCTTCGGTCACGGTTTTTTTGATGAATGAAACGCAAAATGACGTGACGGTCGTCATCGGTGAGGTTGGTGAATTCCAAGCCCGCACCTTTTTCCGGCAGGATATAGAGGACTCGCCCCGAAGTCTGAATGACGGGAAGGTGCTTCGCGGGGCGAAAGTGCAGCAGAACATCCAGGCCTGTTTCCAGCCCTTGGGCGCTGGTTAAGAAAATTCCGCCGCCGCTGAGGGTTTTGGCCGTCCCGTGGAATGACTGCTGGCCTACGGAGTAGTCCACGGGCACGTTGAGATGGTAACGCGGGTATCGCCTTGCGTACGCTTTGCCCAATTTATTCCCAGAGTGTTATGTGTAACTTGCCGACGACATTCTAACACAGGTTTTCGGCAGCACCCCGCTTGTCCCGCCGCCACGGTCGCCATCGGCCTGGGTTAACGTCCGGTTCCCGGCGCCGGAATGGGACCCCGTTCGGAGGAAGGAATTCGTTGGAACAGCGTGAAATCTGAGATACTTTCAGGTTGCGGGTCGATCTTTCAGGGTGAATTTTCTTTGCCAAAATCAGGGGGGCGTGCTACTCTTTTTCAGTAGACAAAAGACGAGACGAAAATTGAGGAGAGACAGCGGATGCCGTTAGCCCGTGAATCAAAGTCGAGCACGATCGAGAAATTTCGAGTCAACCCGAAGGATACGGGCTCTGCCGAAGTCCAAATTGCGCTGCTCAGCGAGCGGATTAGCTACCTGAACGAGCATTTTCGTGCCCATCGAAAGGACCATGCCTCACGGCGTGGATTGCTGAACATGGTGGGACGGCGCAAGAGACATTTGGAATATCTCAAACGGCGAAATCCTGAGGCCTACAAGCAGGTCATTGAGAAGTTGGGCATCCGCAAGTAGTACAGTGCAGACACTTAGAAATTCAAGATTTCAGTTCGTAATGGGCTTATTGTCGAAGCGATCCCCCGGCGTGCCGGCGTGGATCGCTTTTGCATTTGGAACGGCCTCAAGGCAGTTTGGGGATTTCTTCCGTTCACCGACCCCCTCAATTCGTAGCTCCCTGAATTACCAGCATGACTAATCGCGGAGGCGGGATTCATCCCGTTCGACCCGATAGATGCGCAATCACCCGCTATGTGGCCCCGGTAGGGCGCCCGGCGCGAAATGTTGAGAGGATTACAATCAATGAAGCAAGTTAGTATTACCCTGGGTGCGAATACCCTTTCTATCGAATGTGGCAAGATTGCCAAACAAGCCAATGGATCCGCATTTGTCCGTTATGGCGATACCGTGGTTCTGGCGACGGCCTGCTCTTCCAACCCCCGGGAAGGAATCGATTTCTTTCCCCTCACCGTGGATTATCGCGAATACAACTATGCCGCGGGGAAAATCCCCGGCGGCTTTTTCAAACGGGAAGGGCGTCCCACCGAAAAAGAGATTTTGACCAGCCGGTTGATCGACCGCCCCGTCCGTCCGCTGTTTGCCGATGGCTACAGGGACGAAACCCAGGTTATTGCCATGGTCCTTTCGGCCGATTCGGAAAATAATCCCGACGTCATCGGATTGGTCGCCGGCACCGCAGCACTTTACCTTTCGGATATCCCGTTCCTGAACCCCGTCGGCGCAGTGCGCGTGGGCCTCGTGGATGGAAAACTTGTCACCAATCCCACCTACACGCAAATCAAGACCAGTTTGCTGAACCTCATTGTGGCCGGTACTGAAGACGCCATCGCGATGGTGGAAGCCGGCGCCAAAGAAGTTTCCGAGGCGACCATCATTGAAGCGATCGAATACGCGCACAGCGAGATTCGCAAAATTGTCGCGGCGCAAAAGGAATTGTTTGAATTGTTGGGATTGAAGAAGCGTGCCTTCACCGCGCCGGTTCGCGATGAAGCACTGTACCAGGACGTCCGCGGCAAAATCGAAGCTGATCTCCACGATGCGATGGACACCTCCAAGTACGTTAAGCTCGAAAGCCATCGCAAGATTGCCGAACTTCGCAAGGCTCTAGTGGCGACGTATCCCGAGGATGACGAGGCCAAGCGCAAGCTGGTGGCGCATTTTGTGGATGACGTCGAAGAAAGATTGTTCCGCGACGATGTTCTATTGAAGCGGCAGAGGCCCGACAAGCGCGCGTTCGATCAAATCCGCGCCATCAGTTCCGAGGTCGGCTTGCTGCCCCGCACGCACGGTTCCGCTTTGTTCACACGCGGTGAAACTCAGGCGCTCGTGACTGCGACGCTCGGTACCGGAGAAGACCAGCAGCGGCTGGATGTGCTTGAGGGCGAGGCTTTCAAGCGGTTCATGCTCCATTACAATTTCCCCCCGTTCAGTGTGGGTGAGACCGGTTTCCTGCGCGGACCGGGCCGCCGCGAGATTGGACATGGGGCCCTGGCGGAACGCGCTCTTCTGGCCATGCTTCCGGAAGAGGCGGACTTTCCTTACACGATTCGGGTTGTTTCCGACATCATGGAATCCAATGGTTCGTCCTCCATGGCCACGGTTTGCGGCGGAACGCTCGCCCTCATGGACGCGGGAGTTCCGATGAAATCGCCTGTCGCGGGAATTGCCATGGGTCTGGTGAAGGAAGGAGATAAATACGCCGTCCTCTCCGATATTGCCGGAGCCGAAGATCACTACGGCGATATGGATTTCAAAGTTGCCGGCACCAAAGATGGCATCACCGCCCTGCAAATGGACATCAAGATTACCGGTGTCAATTCCTCCATCATGGCGGAAGCATTGACTCAGGCCAAAGCGGGACGCCTGCATATTCTTGGCAAGATGCTTGAGACGCTCGACACGCACCGGAACGATATTTCGACCTACGCTCCGCACATCTATACCATGAAGATCAATCCCTCCCGGATCGGCGAACTCATCGGACCGGGCGGAAAGGTTATTCGCGGAATCATCGAGCAGACAGGCGTGAAGATTGACGTGGAGGATGATGGCAGCGTGAAAGTCGCCGCCACGGATGAGACTTCTGCCTCGAAAGCATTGAAGATGATCCGCGACCTTCTGGCGGAGGCGGAGATTGGCAAGACGTACCTCGGCAAGGTCGTGCGACTGGCGGATTTCGGCGCATTCATCGAAATCTTCCCCGGCACTGATGGCCTGCTGCATATCAGCGAAGTCGCGGAACACCGGATTAAAGATATTCGCGATGAGCTGAAAATGGGCGATCAGCTCCTCGTCAAAGTGATTGCCGTTGAAGGCAATAAAGTACGTTTGAGCCGCAAGGCCGTCCTGAGAGAACAGCGGGCAAAGAATGAAGGATCGCCCGCGGCGGCTGCGCCCGCCGACGTGTCAGCACCTCCCGCTCGTAAGGAGTAATTGCACGGAAAGAGTCTGAAGTTCCAAAATGCAATGAGCGCCGGCTCCAGGGATGGGGCCGGCGCTTTGCCTTTCAGGTCATTCTCCCGCGTGCTGCCTTTCTTTGAAGCCTCATAGTACATTCAAAATAAAACTCTTTGCCGCCTGGGACGGGGTTCTGCTAGAATCCGCCACCAGTTCATTGGTTTGGCAAGAGAACTTCACCGTAAAGCCGGCGGCCAGCCTCATTTGAACTTTCGGGATGCAAGCAAGTTATTCACTGGCTACGGCTTAACCTTCAGGAGGTCAATCCATGGGATACCTCGATAAGCTGGATCTCAACAAGAAGCTGGAATCCAAAGAGGAATATGAAGAGTTACTTGAGGAGTACCAGTTCAAGTTGCTCAAATTACAGCGGAAATGTATTGAGAAGGGCGTTGCCGTAGCGATAGCCTACGAGGGATGCGACGCGGCGGGGAAGGGGGGAACATCAAGCGCCTGACGGAGGCGCTCGACCCCCGCGGATACGAAGTCCACCCGATCGGCGCCCCAACCCCTGCCAGAAGGCTCACCATTGGCTGAGGCGATTCTGGGTGCGGATTCCTCCCCGCGGGCGAATCGGCATCTTTGACCGCACCTGGTATGGGCGAGTGCTGGTGGAACGGGTGGAGAAATTTGCCACGAAAGAGGAATGGCAGCGCGCCTACCAGGAGATCAACGAATTTGAAAGAACTCTGAGCGACGACGGCCTGGTCTTGGTAAAGTTTTGGATTCATATTTCCAAGAAAGAGCAGCTCGACCGCTTTAGGAAACGCGAAAAGGATCCGTGGAAGAACTGGAAGTTGACCGACGAAGACTGGCGCAATCGCGACAAGTGGGACGCCTATATCGAGGCGCTGGAAGCGATGTTTGAAAAGACCGACACGGAGAATGCGCCGTGGACGATCATCGAAGGCAACTGGAAGTGGTGGGCGCGGATCAAGGCCCTGAAGACCGTCGTCAACAGCATTGATGCCCGCCTCTGACCTCGGGGATCGCCAATCAGGGCGGGGGATTCGGCCCTTGGAAAATGCGTTGCATCGCGGATGATTTCGCCTGGCCGATTTCAATCCGCTCTGGTGTCCAAAGCTGCGGCGTGGCGCCGGGCTT
>CAVTDA010000064.1:0-12198 GCA_963733285.1 uncultured Acidobacteriota bacterium | reverse complement strand
CCACGCAAAAGATTCTCAAAGCCTCCCTCAAGGCCAAACCCAAGTCGAAATCCAAAAAACGCTAGCCTGCTTCAACAAAGTTGGGGCCGACGCTGTAACCTCGGGCATCCCCTGTTCACGCTCCGGCTTTAGAACCAACCACCGAATCCATCAATTGAATGTCGTCGCGTCATATTCGTGTTTTTGTCTCGTGAAGCACCGTACGCTGACGTTGGTCGATTGCAGACAAGCCTCGCGCGCACTACAATAGGCGGCTCGAACCGAACTCATTGCCTCGGGGCGCACCGGGGAGGATTCTGAGTATGATCTCCGGACAGGAGGTACCCACGCGAATTTCAGAGAGTTCGTGGGCCATTGGAATTTCCAACGATTCAAACACGACGGTAGAGCATAAGACCGCTCCCCTGGGGGAAATTTTGCGACAACCATTCTCAGCGATGGCCACTTCACTTCATAAAACTGCAAACTTACTACGCGCACCCCTCCTGTTCTTGGTGCTCGTAATGTGTCCGGTGGCGGCGTTGACGGCGCAACCTGCCGATCGAGAGAAGCTTTCTCCGGCCGAAGTCGACCGCCGCGTGGATGGCCTGCTCGCCAAGCTGACGCTGGAGCAAAAGATCTATCTCCTGGGGAGCGTCGGCGGCTCCTACACGCGCGGCATGGCGTCGATTGGCCTGCCCGAGCTTAAGGAATCCGACGCTTCGCTGGGAGTTCGCATGTGGGGACCAACGACGGCATACGCCGCGGGCATTTCTCTTACCGCTTCCTGGGATGTGGATCTCGCGCGCAAAGTGGGCGAGTCGCTCGGCCGTGACGCTCGAGCCCGCGGCGTGCATATCCTGCTGGGGCCCGGATTTAACATCTATCGCGCCTCGATGAACGGCCGCAATTTCGAATATCTGGGTGAAGACCCTTTCCTCGCGGGAAAATCGGGGCGCACTGCATTCTCGGCGTGCAAAGCCAGGATGTGGTGGCCACGGCAAAGCATTTTGACGCCAACAACATGGAGTACGACCGCCACCGCGTTAACGCCGTCATTGACGAGCGCACTCTGCGCGAGATCTATCTGCCCGCCTTCGAAGCCGCGGTAAAAGAGGGTCACGTCGGCGTCATCATGGATTCCTACAACCTAGTCAACGGCGAGCACTCCACACAGAATAAGTTCTTGAATCTCGAGGTCCTCAAAAAGGATTGGGGATTTCGCGGCCTGCTGATGTCCGACTACGGCGCCACTTATGACGGCATCGCGGCGGCCAACGCCGGGCTCGATCTGGAAAACCCCGATCTGAATCACATGAACGCAGAGACCCTGTTGCCCGCGATCAAGTCGGGTGAAGTTTCGCTCGCGACTATCGACGACAAGGTGCGAAGGCTGCTGCGGCTGGCGGTGGAGTTTGGATTCCTTGACGATCATCAACAACAGGATTTGAGCATTCCGCTCTACAACCCGCAATCGGAGGCCGTGGCGCTGCGCTCGGCGGAACAGAGCATGGTGCTGCTGAAGAATCAGGGCAACCTGCTGCCGCTCCAAACCGACCAAATTCACTCGATCGCCGTCATCGGCCCGGACTCCTTCCCCGCAATTGAAACCGGTGGGGGCAGCGCGCATGTCACCACGTTTGCACCCATCAGCGTTTTGGCAGGCATCAGCGAGGCGTTTTCACCGCGTGCGAAGGTTTATTGGAACCGCGGTGTGAAGGAATATTCGGAAATTTTCGAGGGATCCAATTTCTTCACGGATGCGGAAGGCGCGCATCCCGGTCTCGAACAGCAAGAATTTTCGAATACCGATTTTGCGGGGACCCCGGACCGCGTGACCACGACGCGCAACCTGAAAAATTGGAATTCGAAGATTATTCGTACCCGCGCCGGTGACAAATATTCCGTGCGCTGGATGGGATACTACATTCCAAAGACGGGCGGCCGTCAAGTTTTCATCGCGGCCTGTTCATGGCAGGACTCCTACCACCTCTACGTGGATGGCAAGCTGGTTCTTAATGGAGACGCGGGCAAAGGCCAGCCTCTGTCGGCGTATGTCGATTTTCCCGCGGCCCACCCGGTCCAGGTTCGGTTGGACTATCTCCCCAAGACCCACGACATACGCGCGGCGCTGGGGGCGGTGGCGGTGCAGGATGCTTTGGACGCGAGCGTGCGCAAAATCGCGGCAATGGCGGACGTCGTGGTGCTCTCGGTGGGGTTCGACCCGGATATCGAAAGCGAAGCCTACGACCGCACGGACGGCCTGCCGCCGCTCCAGGACGACCTGATCCAGGCGGTTCTGGAGGCCAATCCGCGCACGATTGTGACCGTTACAGCGGGAGGCAGCGTGGATGCCCGCCCATGGATTGGTATGGTTCCGGCGCTGATCCAGACCTGGTATGGAGGCTCGCAAGCAGGCCGCGCGCTGGCAGAGATTCTGACCGGGAAAGTAAACCCATCGGGCAAACTGCCCATTACCTGGTGGCAAAGCATCGAAGATAATCCTACTTACAAGAATTACTACGAGGAGCCGGATTCGCACGATGTCCATTACCGCGAAGGTGTATTTGTGGGATATCGGGCTTGGCCGAAATGAGCCAGGCAGCGCCGCTGTTTCCCTTTGGCTATGGGCTTTCCTACACTCAGTTCGCCTTCAACCATCTGAGCGTCACGCCGGAGAATGCGAGCCCGGACGGCCCGATCACGGTTCGATTCGAGGTCAAGAACATCGGTCCACGAACCGGTGCGGAAGTTGCAGAAGTCTACGTGGGCGACCCGTCAGCGACTGTGCCGCGGCCGGAAAAAGAACTAAAGGGATTTGCACGCGTTGAGTTGAAACCGGGCGAGAGCAAACAGGTGGAGGTGACGCTGGATCGGCGTTCCCTGGCTTATTGGGACGTCAAGTCGGAGGCTTGGAAAGTCGACCCGGGACAGTTCGCGGTCTACGTCGGCGACTCATCCGAGAATCTTCCGTTGCATGCGAACTTCACCGTCCGGTAGGGCAAGCTTGCGCGTTTCGGGCGGCAGTTTTCGCGCCGAAGTTGGGGTTTCCTATTTATCTTGTGCCACCACAAGTGTCCGCTGAATCAACGTACAGTCGCTCGGCATCGGTAATCTCAAACCGGTCTTGCTTCCACTCAAACATGACCTCGTCAAGGCTTCTGGGGCAGCAGTGGGGGCTGTCATCGCTGGTTCGCCCCAGCACAATCAGTGTTCCCGACTCGGGATAAAACTTGTCGAGGGTCCACCATTGGGCATGGGCATCATAGCTGATTTGCTGGGTCACGTGGAGGCGGCCGCCACGGACTTCAAAGACGATGAGGTAGCTCGTATTGGTGCTGCTGCCGCCGACAGAAATCCAGCCGACATCAACTAGTGCGTGTTCCGCGATGCCGTTCAGGCCTTTGAAGAAGTAAACGCCGCCAAGGCTGGCATCATTCCGTTCCCATTCCGCTGAGCCATGCCGAAGAGGGATGGTGCCATCGGGCTTGCCGTCGTAGCCAAAAACCAGAACCTTCAAATTCTTGAAGTCCACATCTCGCACGGAGCGCAGCCCTGTCGGTGCGGGATAATCGTAATCGACCGCGGTGACGTCTACAGACGGATTGATCTTCAGGCTCCGCGATGCGGAGGTTTGGCCCAAAGCGAAGCCACCCCAGAAAAGAATTGCATATAGGGATGCAAGACCCCGCATAATTTTCCCCTCGACATGCCGCGCCAACAGTACAGTTCTGATATCATCCCTGGAAATTGATGTCAAATGCACCTCCAAATCGAGGAGATCCAGAGTCGACCCTAATTCTCACCAATGGCAGAATTTGGACCGGAGCGAGTGCGCCCAATAAATTCGCCGAAGCCGTCGCCCTCTCGAAGGGCCGGATCGTGGCCGTCGGCACGCGCACAGAAATGGAATGCTACGCGGGTTCAGGGACGCGGACGATTGACCTCAAGGGCCGGCTCGCGGTGCCGGGCTTCATCGACAGCCACGCGCACCTGATTTATGGCGGATTTCAGATTCTTTCCGTCAACCTGAAGGATGCCGCAAGCGAGAAAGAGTTCATCCGCCGGATTGCCGCCAAGGCAAAGACTCTCGCGCCGGGGCAGTGGCTCAAGGGCGGCGAATGGGACGAGCAGGCGTGGACACCGGTACGCCTCCCGACGCGGCAGATGATCGATGCGGTGACGGCGCAGACGCCCTTGTTGCTGAGCCGTTACGACGGGCATGCGATTCTGGCGAATTCACTCGCAATCAAACTCGCCGGAATCACGCGCGCGACAGTCGACCCGGTTGGCGGCCTTATCGTAAGGGACGATTCTGGCGAACCGACGGGAGTCTTCAAGGACGCGGCCCAGGATTTAATCGCGCGCGCAATTCCCCGGCCGACGGAAACCGAGATGGAGGAGGCTCTGCGCGCGGCGCTCGCCGAAGCTGCCCGCGCCGGCGTGACCTCGCTGCATTCAATCACGGTCGACACCGATTCGTGGAACGGCTGTTATACCGGAGAGATTGAACTCCTACGGCGAGCTGAGCGCGAAGGCTGGCTCACGTGCCGCATCTACGAAATCGTCCCGGTAGTGCATTGGGAAAAACTGCGCGCCGAGGGAGTGACGAGCAATTCGGGCAGCGAATTCGTCCAAGTGGGCGCAGTAAAGGCCTTTGCCGATGGGTCCCTTGGCTCTGGCACCGCGTGGATGTTTGAGCCGTTTGCCGATGACTCAACGAATTGCGGCCTGCCGTTGCCATTGATGAATCCTCCGCCAAAATTGGAAGCGCTGGCTCGCGACGCCGATGCAGCGAATCTCCACCTTTGCATCCACGCGATTGGGGATCGTGCGATTGCCGAGTTGCTTGGGATTTACGGGCGAATTGGTGGGGCGCATCCTGCGTCTCGCCGATTTCGCATTGAGCACGCCCAGCACATGCGTCCAGACGAATTTACACGTTGTCGCGATCTCGGGATCGTCGCGACGATGCAGCCTTATCACGCAATTGACGATGGCCGCTGGGCTGAAAAACGCTTGGGGCACGGGCGAGCGCGGTGGAGCTACGCGTGGAAGTCAATGCTCCGGGCTGGGGTGCCGCTGGCGTTTGGTTCGGATTGGCCGGTCGCGCCTCTTGACCCGATTCCGGGAATCTATGCTGCGGTGACGCGCGCGACGCTGGACGGCAAGAATCCCAACGGCTGGTTTCCCGAGCAGCGCTTGACGGTCGAAGAGGCACTTGCGGCGTACACGTCAGGCTCGGCATTTGCCGCGTTCCAGGAAAACGACAAGGGCCGCATCGCGCCGGGAATGCTGGCGGATATCGTCGTGCTCTCGGACGACCTCTTTACGATACCGCCCGCACGGATCAAGGAAACTCGCGTGGTCATGACGATCGTCGGGGGAAAGGTGGTATACGACGCAGAATCGGTTGGGTCAATGATTTCCCCCAAGCAAGGCCGGCCTCTCTGGAAAGATGGCCCTCAAGGCGGCGGTGGAGAGTCTTGTCATCTGGCGTCGACCCACTCATCGTGTCATGAGCGCATTACTCCTGCAGTGCTGGTACGCCCGTGTGGTTGAACTTCTGGCGCACTCGTTATAAGATTCATTTGATCAAAGAGTCCATCGCACCGGTGAAGGACTCCATCGCGCTTCAAACTTGAGTGAATTAATCCTATGTGGTGGGAAAAGAAAACGCGGCCGGCGGAGGAGACTCCCGTCACTCGGCCTGAGCACGCCCCGCCACCTCCTGCGGAAGAGGTAAGGACTATGAGCGAACCGACACCCCGAGCATCCAACTCTACGGCCTCGAGCGGACAACGCACCGTTTTCGGCCGGACCGTTGTGGCGCAGGGGCAGATCGTCTCCGGCGAAGACATCGTCATCGAAGGGCAGTTCGACGGAAACATCACGATGAGCGATCATTGCCTCACCATCGGTCCCGAGGGCCGCGTGAAGGCGGAGATTCGCGCCCGCCAGGTGGTGATTCAGGGTTCGGTGACGGGCAACATCGAAGCGCGCGAGAAGATCGACATCCGGCGCACCGGACATGTGGTGGGCGATTTGGTTGCCGCAGCGGTGGCCATCGAAGATGGCGCCTACTTCAAGGGGAGCATTGACATTGCGCGCGGCGAAGCTGGGACGTCCAGTGCAGCCTACGCGAGCGATTAAAACGCGCAAGGCGTCGGGGATTTCCAAATAAATTGTGAGGCGACCCGCTCCCTCCTAGCCATTACTATTCTGCTTCTCTAAAACAGGGCTGTCCGGGGCGTATCAGGTGCGATGGCGATAACCAAAGGCCATGAAGAGAGAGGCAGAAGTCCGAGCGGCGCACCAGTAGCCAGCCAAGCCCTGCAATGGCTCTGGCAGTACCTTTCCAATATTGGCCGTCCGCGATGCTTTGAATGCGGACCCCTCCATCAATCCACGTTGAATATTCTGCTGACGCGCGGATTCAAGGTCTACCATTCCGATCTTATGACTCCGATGCAGCAGGACGATCCGGCCTTCTGGGAGCAGAAAGAAAAATCACGGGTCTTCCGCATCGACAATTTCCTCGAGCTGATTCCGCCCATTCCCGCCGGCTCACTGACTTCCATCTTCTGCTGGGGATTGCTGGATGTCGTTCCGCACGACGCATTGCCCGCGATCCTCGAACGCTTCCACTCGTTTCTCGAGCCCACTGGAGCGCTGTTCTGCATCCTGCGCGAGCCGAGCATGACGTCGGGAGCGGATACCCAATGGTGGTTTGATACGCTCACTACGCTGGGGACAAATAACGCTGCGAAAAAACCGTTTCCCCATCCCCCTGTCACCAACCGCGAAATGGAACGCCTCTTCCCCGGAGGGAACGTAAAGACATTTCTCACCCGGACCGGCCGGCGCGAAATTGTGGGGTTGAAATAAGCGCGGGAAGTTCTTCAACTTAAAGAGGTAACCCTATTTTCAGGCAGGATGCAAAAAATCCTGCCCGATGCGTGGGGGGGGGGGGTGAACTGGGGCGCGGTGCTGAATGACGCTCAAGGCTACTGGCGCGGCATCTGCTTCAGGGCCTGGCGCTCAAGCTGGGGCGCCTTCTTCTGGATATATTTATCCATTGCGCGTTCCACGATACCCGGGGCTTTGTTATTCAAGTCCGTCATAAAATCCTCGCGCGCCTTCGCCAATTTCCCATCGATCGCGTCGGCATCCCGATGCGCCTGGTCCAACCTGTCGATCAGCTTCTGCGATTGGTCGATTCCCGTGGTTCCCAATTGCTTCTCGAGCAGAGTGCTCAAGCGTGAAAGCTCTTCACTGTTTTGCGAAAGCTGGGTCGCAACGTAAAAGTTGGTCGCGACGGCCAGCAGCGCGAGCACCAGAACAATGTAGAGGAGATTCCGAACTGTCGATAGCCCGCTATCCATAATGTCTCCTTTATTCAAGGGGTGAGCGGCAGGGAGCAATCCCTCGCCTTGATTACTTCACATCTTTGGTCTTCATGACGATGAGAATCAGCACGGTCATCAAGGCCGTATAACCCGCCAGAATGGCGAGGTAAGGGCCTTTGTCCTGCCAGAAATGCGACTCAAGGGGAAACGTCTTGCCTTCCTTAACGGAAATGGGCTGGTTCAGCGATCCGTCCTGAGACACATTCGATGGGGGGCCATTCAAACCCTCCAGCATCTTGCTGACGTCATGCGGATGGAGAGAAATCGCAATCGTGTTCACAATCTTGAAGGCAGAATCGCTATTGGAATGCTTTCCGTGAATACAAAGGTCGCCAAGGGCCTCGAGTCCCCATCTGGATACCGCCAACGCAGAAAGCCATTGAGCTTCCCACGGCATGCCCTTGTCCGGCCCAGCGGTGAAGCGCTTGAAACACTTTAAGACATCTCCAGTGGGCTTTATTGCAATTCCCACCTGGTCAGCGTACTTCCCCTCCAGGGCTTCCTTCCGTAATTCCGGATCCATTGGTTTCGGCTCCTCATCCGGTCCGGTAGACGGCAAGAACGCAGCATAGGGGACTCCTGGACAAGGCTCCATAAATTTATCAACCTCGGCCTTCATCTGGGGAGAGCCAAATTCATTTTTCATCATGATCATCTGCCCAATCGAAACCGGAACCACCGCTTCGACCGGTCTGGTCGGCAAGAATAAACCGGAGAGCAGAAGCTCGGGGATCAAAATGAGCGGAAAAATCGTCAAGGCTTTTTCCGGAGTCGAAACGAGGCTGGAAATCAGCAGCCCGATCAGCGACCCGTTTACCGCTACCAGGAACATGATCAAGATGGCCGCGCCGAGCTCTCCAAAACTCAGATCCAAGGCCCGGTTGATCAACGAACAAATCACGACGACGGAGAAGCATTGAATGAGCGCAATAACGGAAAGAACCGCGAGCTTGGACATGATGTACGAGGGAATCTTGAGGCCCGTCTGACGTTCCCGCTTGTAGATATTCTGTTCATCCACAATCTCGCGGACAGCGTTTGAGCATCCGAACCAGAGGGCGGAGAACATCGCCATAAAGATGGTCTGAATCTGGTTAGGGGTATTTTTGTTGGCCATCACGGCAACCAGCAGCGCCACGAGCGGAGCCTGGCCAAAGAGCAAGAGGGTTTGCGCGCGGTCGCTGAATTTCAATTGCCAGGTGCGCTGGAGAAGCGTATTGAACTGCCGGAAGGCGGAATTCCCGCGCGGAGCCTGCGCCGCAACCTGGGTACCCGTCGCCGAGACCGATCCCGACGGAATCTGTTCCTGCGGCTCGACGACGAGAGTTTGATAGAGCGGCGAAGTCTGGAAGCGCTGCTTCAATTCGAGCGCGTAGGGAACCGTGTTGTTGTCGGTCAAATCGTCGTATACGTCGGGCGGGCTTTCCGCCTTGAAGTACTCCAGGAATTTCGTTCCCGGTCCGTAGTAGGCGAGGCGCCCCTGAACCAGCACGACGACCTTATCGAGCACGCCGAACGAGCCCAGCAGGTGAGTGGTGATGACAATCGTCGAACCCTGATTGGCAAGCTGGCGAAAGAGCATCATCATCAGGGTTTCGGTGCGCGGATCGAGCCCTGCCGTGGGCTCGTCAAGGAACAGAACTCCGGGCTTTGGCAGCAGTTCGATACCCAGGCTCACGCGCTTGCGCTGGCCACCGCTCAACGTCGCCACGGGATTGTCCCAACGCTGCCGGTCGAGCTTTAGTGTGTCCAGCAGTTCCTCGACGCGGTGGTTGATTTCTTCATCGCTTACATCGTCGGGCAATCGCAGTCTGCCTGCATAGTAGAGACACTGACGCACGGTCAGTTGCCGGTGCATGATGTCTTCCTGCGGCACGTATCCAATGGTGGACTTCATCGCGTCCAGGTTTTGGTACAAATCGACGCCGTTGTAGAGCACTTTGCCGGAGGTGGGTTTGATGAAGCCGTTGAGCGCATTCATCAAGGTGGTCTTGCCCGCGCCGCTCGGTCCCAGCAAGCCAATCAATTCCTTCGGCCTGACTACCAGAGAAAGATCGTCCAGAAGGAGTTTGGGCTTGCCGGTGTTTTGGTCCGTCACCTGGAAATTGACGTGGAGGGAATCCAGGCGCACGACGCGGCCGTCGGGTACATGGACGAGGGTGCCACCGCGGAAATGCAATTCCGAGGGGCCGATGACCACGCGGTCGAGATCCTGCAGCTCGTGGCGTTTGACCCGGATGCCATTCACGAAGGTGCCGTTCACCGAGCCGAGATCAATCAGGAACGTCTTGCCGTTCTGCTTCACAATCTCGGCGTGCTTCTTCGAAACCACCGGGTGAGGAATGCAGACGTCGCACGAGGGATCGCGGCCAATCACCAGGTGATCTTTGGTGAGGTCGATATTCTCCATCTTGAGCTGGTGCTCAAGGCCGGAGCGGAAAATCAGCGAACGCCCGGAGTATCGGCCAAAGGTGATGTAATCGCCATCGTGCAATTGCGCGGTTTTGACCCGGATGCCGTTGACGAAAGTTCCGTTGGCAGAATTATCGGTCAGTTCAACTCCGCCGCCCTTCACCGCAAACTCAGCATGGACAGAGGACACCGAGGCATGATCGAACACCATCGTGCAGCGGCCGGGATCGCGGCCTATCGTCAATCCCTTGTCGGGAATGTCCTCACTCTTGACGGCAAACTTATCGACAATCAGATCGAGGTGAGGCCGCGCCATCAGGTCGGTCAGCTTGATGGCAACGGTTCCGCCGGCGGTGCTATCGGCGCGCTGGGCGGCGATGATATCGGTTTCGCTGACCACCGAAGTGTGGCCGCTGCCGTCTTCGCCGTCGCCCGCGGATTTCTTGACCGCAACCGTCGGCCCTGCGGGAACATAAGACTCAATGCGGAATAGATGCTGTGGCCCGGGGCCGAAGGCGATCTCGTCGTTCGGTTTGAGTATGCCTTCCTTGACTCTCGCCTTGTTGATGAATGAGCCATTGGACGACCCGTGGTCGCGAAGAACCACTTGCCCCGATTCGTCCAAACCAATCCAGGCGTGTTGACGGGAAATCTGGTCGTCAATCAGAACAACCTGGCATTTGCTCTGGTCGCGGCCTATCGTCAGCCCCTTGTTGGTGATATTGAAGTTGCGGCCGGAAAGGATTCCAGAAGTAGCAACCAGACGATACGATAGGGATTCACTGGCAGGGGCAACGGTTGGGACTGACGGCGCGGTCTTGATTCCGGACGATGGTTTGGGAGGGCCGCCACCAGCGGCGATTTCCTCCGCTACGGTGATGACGTGCCCACAAGCCCGGCAAAATCGATAGCCGCCTTCATTGACTTCGCCGCAGGTTGGGCATTTCATGGCCTTGAACCTCTTGGACCGAAATGGTAAGCAATCCAGCCGGCTGATCCCGGGATGCTCGAACCGCAAAGAGATATACGGGATCGCGCCAGCATCATATGGCTGCGGATTATACTCAATCTAAATCTGCAAGCTAGGTTTGTGGCCTAAAATCTTCTTCGTTGAACTCTTTGCACTCGACGGCAGCCCCGTCAACCGTGGCAGGCAGGGCCGCCCCCGTGAATTCGGCGAGAATCATGGTGATGTTATCCACCCCGCCATTGGCGTTGGCCTTCTCAATGAAGGCCTTGCAGTTGTCGGCAAAACTGCCTTGACGGCCGGCGATCTCAAGCAGGTCCGCATCCGGCACCATGTTGTACAGGCCGTCGCAGCACACCAAAATTCTGTCGCCCTGGTTGACCCGAACGTAAGTCACTTTCACCTCCAGGGTCTCGCTGGTTCCCACCGCCTGCGTCAAAATACCCTTGCGGCTGTCCTTTTCCGGATCCTCCGGCAAGTCGGCGCCAATATCCCGAAGGTAGTTCAGGAAAGTCTGGTCACGGGTCAATTGGGTTATTTGCTTATTGCGAATCAAATAGCAGCGCGAATCCCCCACCTGCCCCACAAACAAATTCTGGCCAAAAAGCGCGGCGGCCGTGGTGGTGGTCCCCATTCCGTGGTAGGAAGGATTGCCCAGAGCCTTCTGATAGATGATCTGGTTGGCGTACTCAATGGCCTCGCGCAGGAGCGCCACAAAGTTTGCCTCGGTGACGGTGCCAAGAGTCTTCAGGTTGTCGTATAAGCGCTTGGGAACGGTGACCGCGGCCAGTTGGCTAGCGACTTCACCCGATGCCTCACCGCCCATGCCATCGGCAATCATGAACAAGGAACCCATCGGCCCCACATGGTGGTCGCAAAGCGCAGGGGTAACGCCGACTTCGCCCGTCGTCAGATTGCAAACGACAAAGTTGTCTTCGTTGTTCTTGCGGACGCGACCCACGTCGGACATTCCGTACAAAGTCACGTGGATGGCCTTAGTGTCAACGCCCGTAGTTTCGGCCACGGCCTTCACCTTCCCCGGCTGCAGTCACGCTCAACCGTAACCCGAGTGAAACCGCCCTTTGTCAGTCTGACTGCAGGCCGAAAATCGCCTGACTCAAACTCAAAGTGACTTCACTTCCGCCCCGGTACCTTTCCCCTAAATTTAACGTTACAAGCAATCTATTGTGCCAGAAGGCTGGCTTTGTTGGAATGGTATGAACGTTATTTCTTACCACAGGTGCATCCCAGGAGCAAGCCGCTCGGTGCCTTGGCAGGGGAGAATTTTGCGACATGAAATCACCGCATGGCAAACGTCAGGCGAAAGTCCGGATTAATTCGGCCACTTGTACCCGAGATATCGAATATTACGGGGCTGGAGAGGGGAAAAATATGTTCCCAAAGTTGGACTTCGGCATCCGTCTGTACACA
>CAVTDA010000063.1:0-11690 GCA_963733285.1 uncultured Acidobacteriota bacterium | reverse complement strand
TGGGAAATGAGGATTCCGATATCCCCATGCTAACTTACTATCCGGCGGCACATGGAGCACCCACGGCGGAATCATATCGCCGGGTGGAGGCTATCGCGGTTTTGAAATGAATTACGAGGGCCGTCAAGTTGCGAACTGGTTCAACGCGGCGGGAATTTCCGCCTTCATTCTGAAATACCGGCTGGGACCACGCTACCACCATCCGATTGAACTCGGCGACGCGCAGCGCGCCATTCGCTATGTGCGGGCGCACGCGGCGGACTATGGCATTAAACCGGACCGCATCGGCATGTTGGGATTCTCGGCCGGCGAACACCTGACCTCGACGGCGGAAACTCATTTTGATTCTGGCGACCCCAACGCTGCCGATCCCATCGACCGCGTTAGCTCGCGCCCGGATTTTGCCGTGCTTTGTTATGCGGTCGTCTCCATGACGGGGCCCTACTCGCACCACGGTTCCATGGAGGCGCTGCTGGGCGATTCGCTGATCCCAAGCTGCTCGAAGACCTCTCCAATGAGAAGCATGTGACCCCGCAGACGCCTCCGACATTTATCTTCAGCACCAGCGAGGACACCACGGTTCCCTCAGAAAACAGCGTGGCGTTTTATCTGGCGCTGCACCAGGCGCACGTGCCGGCGGAATTGCACATTTTTCAGAAGGGACATCATGGCGTGGGTTTGGCCCTTTACGATCCTGCCCTGGAACAATGGCCAACGCTAATGCTAATTGGTTTCGCGGCCTTGGATTATTGGAGAAATGAAGGGCGGGGAGCAGGCGTTCGTTTGCGGCGCGTGCATTCAAGTGGCAATTTGGTGCGCTCAAATTGCCACGCCCGATTTGAATTTGACAGTGTCCACGCCGCTCCTTATGCTGAAATACGGGCTTTCTTGAATTGAAATGCACATCCACATCGGGCCTTGAATCCCTCTGCAATTCATCCCGGGTGCGCTGATCTGACTCAGGGCAGGTTGGTTTTATCGAGGAGTTATGAAATTCAAAACGCTGGCGATTCATTCCGGGCATTATCCCAAAAAACATCGCGGCGCGGTGATGACGCCCATCTACCAGACCTCCACGTTTGCCTTTCGCGGAGTCGGCGATCCGGGACCGTTTGACTACTCGCGCAGCGGCAACCCCACGCGAAAGGCGCTTGAGTCCCTGCCTGGCGCAGTTGGAAGGCGGCGCCGCGGGATTTGCGTTCGCCACCGGGATGGCCGCGGAAGCAACCGTGCTGATGATGTACGCCTCGGGCGACACAGTCATTGTCCATGACGATCTTTACGGCGGAACTTATCGCCTCTTTGAATCCGTATTGGCGGATAAGCAAATCCGCGCCCGCTATGTTGATTTGAGGAATGCGGCGAAGCTTCGCGCCGCGCTGGCCGACAAACCCAAGGCTGTTTGGCTCGAGTCTCCCACCAATCCGTTGATGAACCTTGTCGATATCCGCGCGGTTTCGGACCTTGCGCATGAATTCGGGGCCAAGGTCATCTGCGATAATACATTCCTCTCGCCATATTTTCAGCGGCCGTTGGAACTTGGCGCCGACATCGTCACGCATTCCACGACGAAATACATCAATGGACATTCTGATGTTGTGGGTGGGGCGGTTGTGGTGCGGGACGCGGCGCTCGCCGAAAAAATCGGTTTCCTCCAGAACGCCATGGGAACCTGCGCTGGACCGCAGGATTGCTTTCTGGTCCTGCGCGGGGTAAAGACCCTGGCGCTGCGCATGGAAGAGCACGATCGTAACGCGCTGGCGATCGCTCGCTGGCTGGAGAAGCATCCGAAGGTGGCCGGCGTTCTGCATCCAGGCCTCGAAAGCCATCCGCAACACGAATTGGCGAAGCGCCAAACTACCGGCTCAGGCGGAACATTTTCTTTCCGGCTGAAGGGCGGGGAATCCGCGGTGAATCACCTGCTTGCCGGCTGCAAGGTCTTCACGCTGGCGGAGTCGCTGGGCGGCGTCGAATCGCTCATCGAGCACCCAACCACGATGACGCACGCCTCGATGTCGCGCGAAGTGCAGTTGAAAATGGGCATCACGCCGGAGCTGATCCGGGTTTCCGTTGGCCTGGAGGATTCATCGGACCTGATTGCCGATCTCGAACAAGCACTGGCGGGTGCTTGAGGCGGTCATTGCGTTTCCACGGAACTAGAGAGGTTTCGCCGAGTTGCTTTGGGAATTTTATCGACGGAATGCTGAGGCTTGGTCACCGCCGTCCAGGCCCTTCGAATTTAGGTTGGGCTCTGGAATCCATTACGACCGGGCGCGGGAATTTGCGGTGGGCGAACGTCCTCCTTTTTTTCCACACTCAATTGCATGGGTGCGCGCGGATTTTGCGCGGAGGCGCAGGAATGTCCGAAACTCTGCAAGCTCAGGCTGCGGCATTGGGCGTTGAAGAGCCCGTGCGAAAAAGCCACGCTGGACGCGGGGCGGGAGAGAGATTCTACCGGCCTGAGCTTGACGTGTTGAGGCTTTTCGCGTTTCTAGCGGTGTTTTTTCATCATCTCCGGCCCCACGCCATTCCTGCTTCTTTTGCAACTCACGCCAGCGCGCGGGCATTCCCGTATCTCCTTCGGATCGTCAAGGCCGCCTTCGCAGCAGGGTCGCTGGGGGTGGACCTCTTTTTCGTGCTGAGCGCGTACCTGATCACGGAATTGTTGCTGCGCGAAAAGTCGGAACGCGGCGCGCTGAACGTCCGGGCATTTTACGCGCGCCGGGTTCTGCGCATCTGGCCCCTCTATTTTTTCTTCATCGCGCTGGCGTATTTCCTGCAGCGATTCATTCCCGGCAACGTGTTCAGCGGCGGGTATGTCGCGGCGTTTCTCTTGCTCAGCGGAAATTGGATTTGCGCGTTTCACGGGCTTCCCGCCTCCGTGGCGCTTCCCCTTTGGAGCGTGTCGGTCGAAGAGCAGTTTTACCTGGTCTGGCCTCAGATCGTTCGCAAGGCAACGACGGCGCGGATGGCCTCGGTCGCTGTGGGCCTCCTGGTGTTGGCATCCACATTGCGCGGAGTCCTGCTGACGGTGCATGTTCGCGAGTCGATGATCAAGTTCAACACGTTTACACGCATCGACGGAATCGCCGTCGGCATTCTGGTTTCGCTTTGGCTCCGCGGAGAAATTCCCCGCCTGTCACCGCGACTGCGTGTTGTTCTGGTTGCCGCAGGCGGTCTAGCGCTGCTGCTGGCCGGGGACTGGATGATCCATCGTCCGGACACTTCCGCACTGAATTGGCTCGGACAATTATCCCTGTATCTTGTAGCCGCGCTCGCCAGCATGCTCCTGCTCTTGTCATTTCTCGGTCTTCCGATGCGGGATTGGTGGCTCGTCCGGCGGTTGCGCCTTGTGTTCCTGGGAAAGATTTCGTACGGGCTTTATGTGTATCACTACCTCGCCCTGTTTCTGGCGCGGCAACTGCTTGGCGCTTTGCGCCCCGCAATCTATCCTGCGTTTGTGTCGCTGGGTCTCCTCCTCACCATTACGATGGCGATCGTGTCTTATTTCTTGCTCGAGCGGCCATTCTTGCACTTAAAGAGAAGATTCACATATGTGATGTCGAGGCCGGATTGACGCAGAAAAAGCTTTCGATGAGGGATGCCGTCTCCGTGCCGTTCCGCCTGACCGGCACACGCTGGACAGACGCTATGACGAATGTTAGGATTCAAGAACCTGAAAGATGCGAGTTGGCGCGAGCGGGAGTAATTCAGCGGTAGAATGCCAGCTTCCCAAGCTGGACGTCGCGGGTTCGATCCCCGTCTCCCGCTCCAAAGCTTCTTCAAGAAATCCGAACCGAGTCCAGCGTAATTTGATTCCAAATCACCCAGCAATCACGCGACCTTTTTGAAGTCGATGAATCCCCGCTCCACGTTGGTGTGGATGAGTTGAACGCGTAACTTCTTGCCGACATCGAGCCCATCAAATCCGCTGGTCAACCGTCCCTCGACGGGCACGCTGAGCAAACGAACCCACGTGCCTTTCGTTGAAGCGCCGGTGACGACGGCGTCGAACTGCTCTCCGATGCGAGATTGCAGCATGATGGCGGCGGCGGATTTGGTAACCTGGCGCTCCACCTTTTTGGCGGCGTCTTCCTCCTGCGTGCAGTGCTGGGCGATCTCCGTCAATTCGTTGGTTGGATAGGGAGAGCCACTCCCCGCCATGGCCGCTTTCAGCAGTCGATGGGTGATCAAATCGGGAAATCGGCGGTTGGGCGCCGTGGAATGGGTGTAGTCCTTTACCGCGAGACCGAAGTGGCCGGTGACCGTCTCTCCCGGAAGCTGGACGATGTACTCTCCCGGACCGAGCAGTTTGACGATGCTGGTGGAAAGATCGGGGAAGCGCAACGGATCGGCGATCCTCGCCGCAGCCAGAAATTTTTCCAATGCCACCGGATTAGGATCCGAGGGCAGTTTCGTGCCGTGTTCGGCGGCGAGCGCGACGATGCCGTCCCAGCGCTTGGGCACACGGACCACGCGCCGCAGGGAAGTCATTTTGGCGGCGGCGAGGTAGCGCGCGGATACGCCATTCGCGGCGATCATGAAGTCTTGAATGATCTCCTTGGCGCGATTCATCTTTTCGGTTTTGAGGTCGGTGATCATGTCATCCTGAAACACCGCACGCGCTTCGATGGTTTCAAGTTCGAGCGCCCCCTGCTGATGCCGCAGCGCTTGAAGCTTCTGTGCGGTCGAGTCCTGCAGCCGGATGTTTTCGTCCAATCCCTTCACGGCAGCGATCTCCGGTGGAATTGGGCCCGTCCCATCAAGCCACGCCGCCGTGCTGTTGTAGGCGAGCTTCGCCTGATTGCGCACCGTTGCCTGGTAGACCGCCGAGTCCTTCAAGATGCCATCGGCGTCAAACGTCATATCCATCACGATGGAGAGGCGGTCCGAAGCGAAGTTGAGTGAAGTGATGTCGGTTGAAAGTTTTTCCGGCAACATGGGAAAGACTTGTGCCGCCGTGTAAACCGAAGTCGTATTTTGCCGCGCGTGGGCATCGAGGGCTGTACCCTTCTTCACCACCGAATCGACGTCGGCGACCGCGACGAGAATCCTTACCGCCCCGCCCGGCAACGCCTCGGCGACGGTGAGTTGATCGAGGTCGCGCGAATCGTCATTATCGATCGAGCACCAAAGCATATTCCGTTGGTCGCGCACTGAGCTATTCGCCGCGCTTGCGGGCCCCTTGATCCGGTCGAGTTCGGCGAGGGCTTCAGGCGGGAAGTCCGGAATCAACCCCTTATCCATCATCGCCTGATGGGCGATGCGTTGCAGGAGCGTGCGGTGCTGCTTGTCTTCGGGCGGCATCATGTTCAAGTGTCACCTTTGGGAATTCAGTGAGATCGATTTTCCGTGCGCAGTAGCCGGCAGCATTGGCTTGGGGGGTGGGACCAAGATCACGCAGCCACCAGAAGTTTCCTGACCGCATGGACGATCTTATTCGCATCCGGCCGGTAAAAATTCTCCATGGGCGGAGCAAACGGCACCGGAATGTCGGGCGAGGCGACGCGCGTGACCGGCGCGGTCAGGTAGTCGCTCATCTACTCGGCCAGAGTGGCGGCGATTTCCGCGCTCCAGCCGCCGCGCTTGGGACCTTCCTCGACGATCACGGCCCGCGTGGTCTTCATCACCGAAGCCTTGACCAGTTCCCAGTCAAAAGGAACGAGGCTGCGCGGATCGATCACCTCGGCGCTGATGCCCTTCCGCCGCCAGCGTCTCCGCGGCCTGGAGCGCGCGGTGCATCATCAGCAGCGTGGCGATAATCGTCACGTCAGTGCCTTCCCGCCGGACAATGCCCTTGCCCAGCGGCACGACGTAATCCTCCGCCGGGAATCTCGCTCGAGGCATCCACCGAGCCGGACTTCGGCGCGCGCGCCCTTTGGCGCCGTACAGGATCTTGTGCTCGAACATCAGCACCGGATTGTCATCGCGAATCGCCGCCCGCAGTATTCCCAGCGCGTCGTAGGCGGTGGCGGGGCAGGCAATCTTTGATTCCCGGCACGTTGAGGAAAAACGATTCCAGGTTCTGCGCGTGCTGGGCGCCGCGCCCGGTGGCGCCCACGGGCGCGCGCATCACCAGCGGCACGGTGAGCTTCCCGCCCGACATGTAGCGCATCTTGGCGACTCTGATTCACCATCTGGTCCATGGCGCAAAACAGGAAGTCGCCGTACTGGACGTCCGCGACCGGCCGCAAGCCCATCACCGCCGCGCCCAGCGCCACGCCGAAAATCCCCGCCTCGGAGATCGGCGTATCGATGATCCGGTCTGCGAAAGTCCTTCTCCAGGCCCAGGGTGACCGTGAACGCGCCGCCCCAGCCGCCGCGAATCCCGATGTCCTCGCCAATGCAAAATACGCGCTCGTCGCGAATCATTTCCTCGCCGCAACCCTTCACGCAACGCTTCCGCAATCGCTCAGTCGTGCCATGCTCGTCTACAGCTCCTTACACAAAAATATCTTCCAGCGCCGCTTCGGGCGCTGGGTCGGGCGCGGCCATCGCGGACTTGACGGCCGCTTCAATTTCCGCGTCGTCCTCGGTTTCGGCCTTGGCCAAATCAGCCTCGGTCGCGAGGCCCTTCTCCAACAGATAGCTGCGGAACCGCCGGATGGGTTCGTTCTCGAGCGCTTTCTTCCGTTCCTCTTCCGGCTGATAGTTGCAAGGATCGCGCCGCGAATGGCCGGTGATGCGGTAGGTCATGCATTCGAGCATCGTCGGCCCTTCGCCGCGGTGGGCGCGCGCGATGGCCGCCTTCGTCGCCTCGTGCACCGCCAGCACGTCGTTGCCGTCCACCGTCACGCCGGGAATGCCGTAGCCGCGGCGCGGTCGGAGAGTGCTTCAGCCGCACCATTTCGAAGATCGGCGTCGAGGCCGAGTAGAGATTGTTTTCGATCACGTAAATCGACCGGCAGCGCCAGATGGCGCCCATGTTCACGCCTTCGTGAAACGCGCCCTCGTTCACCGCGCCGTCGCCCATGAAGCAAGCGACCACGTTCGGCTGCTTCTTCATCTTCATGGCCAGGGCCATGCCCGTCGCCATGGGAATCGCCCCGGCCACTATGGCGACCGCCGGCACCATGCCCTTGTCCAGGTCGCCCATGTGCATCGAGCCGCCCTTGCCTTTGCAGCATCCCGTGATCTTGCCGAACAGCTCGTGCATCAGCGATTCCATGCTCAGCCCGCGCGCCACCGCATGACCGTGCGGCCGGTGCGTGCTGGTGATGACGTCGCCCTCTTTAAGTGCGCTGCACACGCCGACGGCAACGCCTTCCTGGCCATTGTATTGATGGATGGTGCCCGGCATCACGCCTTCGAGGAATAGAAATTTGACGCGCTCCTCGAATTTGCGGATCATGGACATGCGCTTGTAGAGCTCGACGAGAAACTTTTTTTCGTATGGCATTCCTACTCTCCGTGTACCCTAGCTCGCCTGCTTCGAGCATTTCCTTAACCTTGGTCAAAAATTCCGCCGCAACTCGTCCATTGATGAGCCGATGGTCCGCCGCCAGGGTCGCTTTGCGAGGGGCGGATTTCCACGCGACCCTCCATCACAACCGGCGTATCCCGCGCAGCGCCCACGGTCAGAATCGAACTGTGCCCGGGGAAAATGATACCTTCAAATGTCTCCACCGGATACATCCCCAGATTGCTGAAGGCCATGCAGCCGCCCGTCATCTGCTCGGGCTTCAGCGTGCCGGCGCGAACGCTCGCGGCAACCGCGGCGATATCGGATTGCAAACTTTCCAGCGTCTTGGCATTGACATCGCGAATGACCGGCAGCAACAGGTCGTCTCCGGCGCTGACGGCCAGGGCGACATGGATTCCGGAATTCTTGACGATACGATCGCCTTCCCAGCGAGCGGCGAAAATCGGAAAGGCGCCGATTGCTGACGCCAGGGCCTTCAGAAAAATAGCATCAAAGCTGGGACGAACCCGGCCGTCGCCTTTTTTTCCCTCGGGCTTTCACAGCGGCGGTCATATCGATGGCCATCGAAATGTAAAGGTGCGGGGTTTCCTTCCAACTTCGCGTAACGGCTCGCGCCACGGCGGCCTGACCGCGCGACGGCTGCTCGCCTATCCTTCCGTTGCCGCGGAGCGGTGGGGCCGGGGCCGAGGGCTTGGCGTTCAGGACGTCCTCGCGCGTGATCAATCCTCCCGCTCCGGTACCGCGAACGCTGGCAAGATCAACACCCATCTTTGCCGCCAAGATTTCGACCATGGGTGAAACCGCGGGCCCGGCTGAGGTCGGAAGCAACGGGTCCGGCGGAGCGACAACCATCGCCGGGACGCTTTTTGCCGCGATGGGTGCCGACGAATCCGGAATGGACTCGCCCGCCTGTCCGATGTAGGCGAGAACATCTCCGGTCTTCGCCATGACCCCGGCGGGAACCACGTGTCGCAAAAGGATCCCTCGGCGGTCGATTCGAGTTCCGCCACGGCCTTGTCGGTTTCGATATCCGCCAGCACATCGCCGCGCTTTACCGCTCGCCCCCTGGACGCGCCAGGCATGCACCTTGCACTCCTCCACATTGGTTCCCATGTCGGGCAGCTTGATGGCAACCGCCATATTCCTCTACCTCATTTCCAGTGGCCGGCAGGATTTATTCCGGTGAAAGTGACTTTCCCTTCGAACCATGGGTTGAAAAGAGTTCTCATCGGGCCGGGCACAATATCTTACCCCAATGACCCCGGATGATTGTATTGTTTCCGTCGGTGCATGACTTGCCGAGCAAATGGGAGGCGCCGCGGCCGTGGCGGGAAAGGACCCCTACCCGATCCGTCGGCTGACGGATGCGGCCTCTCCCCCAGGAGAGGCGTCTGATATGGGCGCGTTTCAGCCTGCGAGGAAGATTCAGATCCCTCTCCCCTCGGAGAGGCGTCCGAGGATGGGCGCCTTTCAGCCTGCGAGGAAGATTCAGATCCTCTCCCAGGGGAGAGGGCAGGCCCGATGCTTCGGGACGGGTGAGGGGTCTTTTGCCGAAGGCCGTGCGCAGGGCTATTTGAAGGGCCTAGACCGTAAAGCCTCCGGCTTTGCCGGAGGAAAGTTAATGCGACAATTTCAACCGGGAGTGAAGCATGGATCGGCGAAAATTTCTCCTCAAAACCGGAAAGCTCTCGGCGGCGCTGACGATGGGGAGCACGCCTACTCCCATCGGTGCGTCAATTGACGTTTTTACCAAAGAAAAGGGAAGGCGTGGCATGGCGACTCTCGCCAACGATTTCATCAGTTGGGATCTGGAATGGATTGAAGGAGAACTCGCGAGCGCGTATCTTTGTGACAAAGTTGTCGCATTCCGCTATTTCCGGTGTTGGAGGAGTTGGCGCTCACCTTTTCCGCGGCAGACGAGCGCATCGAGATTCCCTGGTGGAAGTTTCAATTCGGCCCGGATATGACCGCTGTTCCTGTCGCCGAGGAACGTGGCCTTCAGGCAGGGCTTTCATCGGCCCGAGTTCGACGACGAGAAATGGGAAGTTACCGAGAACCTCTTGCTCAAGCGGCTCTCGGGGCCGAAACAAAAATATCAGGACGAGATCCGGTATGACGGTTATGGCTGGTTCCGTAAGTGGGTTGAACTTCCGTCATCGGGGCAGGGCAAGGATTTGCACCTTGTCTTGGGCGGGTGGGATCAGCAGGACTGGAACGAATATTGGGTTTACTTGAATGGAATAGAAGTCGTTCATCGGACCGCGCAGGGAAGATGGCGGGCTCCGGGGAACTTCAAAGTTGCTCCGAGCGATCCCGCCTATGCTTCGCTTCGTTTTGGGCCGGGAACGAAGAATCTGCTGGCCGTTCGCACGCGCGGATTCGATAAGCGCCAGGGAGGTTTGAGCGAGGAACTGCTGAAGCACTACGTTTATGAGCCTTTCTGGGTCGACCAGTTTGTGAGTGTTGGGCTCCTTACCTTGAGGTTTCGGATTTCATCGTCGGAATCGGTCGACAAGCAGTCCCACGCACGTGGAATTCGAGATGAAGAGCCTTAAGTCGAGTGTTGAGGCCACGCTGCATTACGAACTCGATGGCCCCACGCGGCGAAAGTGGGCGGAGATTCGGAACACGGGGAAGAAGGACCTGCTGCTTCTCGATGTCCAACTTGATGACTTTCGTGCATGGGGGGTTGGACTTCCGAAGGCGGCCCCGGCCAGCCCGTGTTCATTGGTGATTTTGCCTTCGCCGCGCTCGAGCACCCTTCGGGCCTCAATCAAGGAGGTGACGGGGGCGTCCGCTTGATTCATTTTCCGGGAAAGGTTTTGTCTCCGGGAGGTTCATTCAGGACCTACACCGCGTTGGTTTCGGTTTCAGGACGCGGCAAAGCGCTCGATCATTTCACCGACTACATTCAGACCCGGAGTCCGCGCAAGAACCAGCTTCTGTCGCTATACACTCCCTACGGCATCAACAACCCTTCCGGCGCTTGTCCGGCGTTGAACGATCTCGAAACGCTGAACATTTTGGATGTTCTCGAGAAGTGGCAGGCCAAGGGCCTCAAGTTCGACTACTTCACTTTGGATCAGGGTTGGGTGGATCCGGCGGGCGACCTGACCGGGTTTGCGCCGCAGTGTTATCCCGACGGCCCTGGAAAGATTGTCGAGAGGGTCAAGGCGCTGGGCATGAAGTTCGGGCTCTGGTTCTCGATTTCCGGCGCGCCTTGGTCCTGCCCCGAAAATCCCGCTGTACGGCCAAGCTTTGTTCCTCCACCAGGCGATCCCGATTTGGGACGGAAGCCCGTCGAAGTCTACGATACCGGCTACGGCATGATGCACGGCAGGCTCTGCCCCGCTTCCGAGCCCTATTTCAGCGTGTTGCGCGATGCCATCCTGCATCATATTAAGGTCAATAATCTTAAATTATTTAAAATCGACATGGGGACCTACTACTGCAACAGCACCGAGCACGGCCATCTGCCGGGAAAGTATTCGGTCGAGGCGATGTACAACCACCTGTTGGAGCTTTCTGCCGCCGCGCGCCAGGCCGACCCCAACGTGTACGTGATGTGGTATTGGGGCGTGCGCTCGCCATTCTTTGCGCTGCATGGCGGCTCGGTCTTCGAATCAGGCCTTTTCATGGAAGGCTCGGGGACGAGCTGGACTCCGGCGCTCTATTACCGCGATTCCGTGACCGTGAATCTGGATCAGGGCACGCAATTCGCGGCAACCGTTCCCGCCGCCAACAAGGACAGCCTGGGCGTGTGGCTGGCCGACATTCGCTGGGGCAATTTTATGGGCGCCGAACGCTGGCGAGAGGCACTGGTAATGGACCTCGGGCGGGGAAACCTGATCTTCCCTCAACTCTGGGGCGACATTCAGCTCTTGAACGATCACGATGTTGAATTCCTGGCCGAGATGAATTCGCTGGCGAAACATAACGCGCACTTCTTCATGCACCGGCGAAATATTTTGGGTGATCCGTGGAAAAATGAAGTCTATGGATACTCGAACGCCATTGGTCGCGCGGATTCCTCTTCCTCAACAACCCTCATTTTGCTTCGCGTCCGGCGGAAATCATTGGGGCCCGCAGGGTTTTGGCGCGGCGAAGGGCACACAGGTCGAGATCGTTTCGCTACTTTCCCGACCGGAAGCGAATCGCTCCACCCGGGGGAGGGAATTACAAAATCGGGGACTCGGTGCGCGTGGAATTGCGGCCTTTCGAGGTCTTGATGTTGCAAGTCGGCCCATCAACTGAGCTCGTGGCGAAC
>CAVTDA010000062.1:0-11543 GCA_963733285.1 uncultured Acidobacteriota bacterium | reverse complement strand
GGACCTCCCGATTCACTTCGGTCCACTCGGCCACCGTGGTTCTCAACTGTATGTCCATCTTGTGTTCAGCACCAAGCTTCGCGAGCCCTTGCTTCTCTTGCCGCTGCGGACGGAGATGCACGCCTACTTGGCCACGGTGCTCACGAATTCCGGTTCGCCTGCCATCAAGGTTGGCGGCACAAGTGACCATGTTCATGCTCTCTTTCGTCTCTCCAAAAATACCTCTCTCGCGGAAGTCGTTGAGGAGGTGAAAACCAGTTCCTCCAAATGGATCAAGACTAAACGAAGAGCGATGGCAACCTTTCATTGGCAGAGTGGTTATGGAGGTTTCTCTGTGAGCCCGGCACATGTGGAGAAGGTGGCAGAGTACGTCGCGCAGCAAGAAGCACACCACCGGGGGGTAAGTTTCCAGGATGAGTACCGAAGGTTATTGCAGAGATATGGAATTGAATACGATGAACGTTACGTCTGGGACTGAATCGTAATTTCTATTTCGCCTTTACAGGGCTCTTTGTTTAACCTGGCCTTGATTTGACCCAGGCCGCTGGCCTGGGCTTCGATAGTTCGCCCCTTCAGGGCTTGCGGTTTTGGGGGATGACCAAAACCCAGGCCGTTGGCCTGGGCTATGTTATTGCGCCCCTTCAGGGCTTGCAGGGATCCCACCTGTACAAGATGAACGTGTTTTTGCACCGGAGCATTCTTTGGTGTGCAAAGGCGGCAGCTTCGCGGCCGCACTCCAAGCCTGTCGGCACCGGTAAAATGGGCGGCGCGAAAGTGCGCCTAGCCCTTGCGCCATTCCTGCCAGTCTTTTAGCACTGCTCCCATCATTTTCTTCGCCGCATCATGGAGCCAGCCGGACTTCCGTTTGGCGAAGTCGCGACGCACATTCTTGATGGCGCGCTTGCTTCCCAGATGGATATTGGCCGTTTCAAAGCCCATGGAATGCAGGAGCCGTTCCTCATCGCGCTTCTTGGGAATTAAAGCCATTTCGATGCGCGAGCAATGGGGGGCCAGGCGCCGGACAATCCACCGCCCGCGCAGATGAACGTAGGGATCGAGGGCTCTTGGCGCCGAGGTAATGATCTCCTCGTAGAAAATCTTTTTCGATCCCTGGCCATCCCTGGCCCAAACGCAGGCGGAGGGAAGCAGGGCCTTGGCCTCACGCGCCACGCGGCCGCCTTCCCAATCGGCGAGTGCCACGTAGCGCTCGCGCCCCAGGCTTCCCAAGCCTGCTACGCGGTGGGCGACGCGGTAGACCAGCCCGGGCGCGGGCAAGAGCTCCTCCAACGCCTTGCGGGCGCTTTTCGGAACCTCCCCGCGAACTGAGGGCAGGGCACTCATTTTTCCCCAGAAATGGACGGGGTCCCGCAACTCTCCCGTAGCAACCTCCCGCAACCACTTGTTGTCCTCTTCCAGCACAAACGGTTTGCCCCCCGCCTCCAGACCCTCACGGTAGCCCGCAAGGAGGGACGCGCAGGCTTCCTCATGGTCAACCGAAAGGTGATTGGCGGCAACCGCCATGTGGGCGCTGACGGCCAGGCGGACAAGGTCGTTGGTGTAGGGCATGGGGTAGGCTTCATCGAAATCATTCACTCCCCAGATGAGCCGCCCTTCCTTGTCGCGCCAGGTTCCAAAATTCTCGACGTGGAGGTCCCCTACCGCCAGCACTCGCGGCGCGCGGGCCAGGTCCTGACAAACTACCGGCCATACCTGTACCCAGCGGTAAAACGTCGCGCGGAGAAATTCAAACGCGTCCGCCGACATCCGCGTGTGCTTCAGTGCGAGATCGGCCGGAACGATCGTGAGGTTCTTCGCAAGCCAGGTCTCATATTTCTTGGTTGCCTTCTGAATGCGCATACACCCCCCACTTGCCCGTCTACAACCTCATCCGTTGGAAGTATTCCTCGACCCGAAGAAGGTCCTCTTCTGTATCCACACCGATGGTGTCGTGCTGCGTTTCCGCCACGCGAATGCCGATTCCATTCTCCAGGAAGCGCAATTGTTCCAGCTTCTCGGTCTGCTCCAGCGGCGATGGAGGGAGTTGGTGAAAGGTTTGAAGAGCCGCGGCGGTGTAGGCATAAAAGCCCTGGTGTTTGTAATACTTCGCCTGCCCCATCGGGTCGCGATCGTAGGGGATCCGGGCGCGGGAAAAGTACAAGGCGCGCCCCGCGGCATCGGTCACCACCTTTACGACATTGGGGTCGAGCGCGGTTTCGGCATCGATCGCCACTTTAAGGGTTGAAACTTGTGTGGAAGCATCGTCCTGAAATGGCCGGAGCAATCTTTCCAGATGGTCCGAAGTGATCATCGGTTCGTCACCCTGAATGTTGACGTAGATCGCGGCGGGTTCCTTCGACATGACTTCCGCCAGGCGGTCGGTCCCCGATTTGTGCTGGCGCGAGGTCATCAGGACAGGAATGCCGTTTTTTTGGCAGTAGGATTCAATCTCGGGGGAATCTGTTGCCACCAGTAAGTGGCCAAGGCTCTTTGCCCCACGCGCGTTTTCATAGACCCAGGCGATCATGGGACGGCCATGAATCACTCGCAGCGGCTTGCCCGGCAAACGAGTGGATTCCAGCCGTGCCGGTATGACTCCCAGTACCCGATGCATCATAGGAATGGACCCATGGCAGAATATGCTTAGAGGTGACTGATTTGCAAGGCCCTGCCGAGGCGAGGGGGGCGCTGAGATTCGCCGAGGCGGCTTCGTTTGCGAGCTGAAATGGGGCTTTTTGAGAAGGCTCGGGACGGCACCAACCGAGGCGGTGATTTGGAAGCCCGATTGGCGCACCTCAGACACGCGCAATCACCTTCAGAGCCTCTATTCTTGAGGGTTTCAAGCCACTGTCCAAAACGGCGGGTTGAGGCATTTTAAAGGCCTCCGAGGCTTTGTCCTTGCCCCTGTGACGTGGTATATTAGAAGGGTGAAACGGGTCAATTCTGGCGCTCTGCTCCGCTCCTGTAGGATTGTCACTACACTTTAAAATCCGTATTCGCTGATCGATGACCGAGGCACGTTTGCGGCGCCACTTTTCGCCGAGATTACAGAGGAGTTGGGCTCGGATTTAAGCCGCTCCCACCGGATGGGGCCGTGGGATTTTTTCCCCCTTTGATACCACCATGAACGCTTGGCAAGAAATCCTGGGATACATCAAATCGAAGGTGAACACGCAAAGCTATCAGACCTGGCTTCGCCCCACCCGCTTCGGCCATGTCAATCGCGAGGAGTTGGTGGTTCGCGTTCCCAACCGCGAGTTTCAGGATTGGATTCAGGAGCACTACGGCAGCCTGATCAACGAAGCGCTCTCCCAACTTCCCCTGCACATCAACAAGGTTCAGTATGTTGTGGAGGAAGAAACGGAAAAAAAATCCGCCGAATCGAGCGATGCAAAAGCCTTCCAGGCCAAATTGGATTTTGAGTCGGTCGATCATCAATTGAACCCGCGCTACACATTTGACACTTTTGTGGTCGGGACCTGCAACCAGTTCGCCCATGCGGCGGCGCAGGCGGTGGCGGAGACTCCAGCGAAAGCCTACAACCCCCTCTTCCTCTACGGCGGCGTGGGACTGGGGAAGACGCACTTGATGCAGGCAGTAGGCCACACCATCAAAGGCAAATGGAAAGAGAAGAGACTGGCTTACGTCTCTTCCGAGAATTTCACCAACGAAGTCATCAATTCTCTGCGCTATGACCGCATGGTTTCATTTCGTGACAAATATCGCAACGTAGATGTTCTTCTTATGGACGATATCCAGTTCATTGCAGGCAAGGAACGAACCCAGGAAGAATTTTTCCATACGTTCAACACCCTGTACGAAGGCCAGAAGCAGGTTGTGATCTCGAGCGACTGTCCCCCGAAGGAGATTCCCGGACTGGAAGACCGCCTTCGCTCGCGTTTCGCGTGGGGATTGACGGCCGACCTACAAGCTCCCGACCTTGAAACCAAGCGCGCTATTCTAGCCAAAAAGACCGAGGATCAAGGTCAGACTCTTCCCGACGATGTCAGCGACTTTCTGGCTCGAAAGATCAAATCGAGTATCCGTGACCTTGAAGGCGCCCTGACCCGGTTGGTTGCCTACTCGTCTCTCACGGGTACTGAAGTCAACCTCGCCATGGCTCAGCAGGTTCTGAAAAATTTGGTCGACCTGGACGAACGGCGAGTCTCGATTGAAAACGTCCAACGCGTGGTGTGCCGTGAGTTTGGCTTGAGCTTGCCACAACTAAAAGCCAAGGATAATAGTCGCGGAATTTCTTATCCTCGACAAATCGCCATGTTCCTGGCAAAGGAATTGACCCCGGCCTCTTTGCCGCAGATCGGACGGGAGTTTGGCGGAAAGCACCACACCACGGTTTTGCATTCCATCCACAAAATCGCAGAATTGCGCGAGAGTGATCGGGATTTAAACAGACTTCTCAACAAGCTACGTGATAGTCTAAATTGAACTTAGTAGGATTTTCAAAAGTGATGCGGACAGGAAAACTGTGAATATCATTGGACGGGGCAAAAATTAATGGCTTTCCACAATTATCAGGAAGCCATCAACAGGAGAAATTCCCGTAACTTGCCCGTACTACTGAGTTTCCGGAATTTTCCACAAAATGCACAGTGCTACTACTAAATACTCTTCTCTTGAGAGAAAATTCTTATGGAAATATCAACTAGTAAAAACGACATCCTCAAGGAGCTAACCCTCACTCAGGGGGTTGTGGAGAGGAAGAACACGATTCCCATTCTCTCCAACCTGCTGTTTGAAGTCGATGATTCAACACTTCGCATCAGCGCAACCGACTTGGACCTTGGAATTCGATGCAGTTGCCCGGCAAAAGTAAAAGAAGGCGGGTCGGGTACCATTCCTGCGAAGCGTTTATTTGAGATTGTCCGCTCATTGCCGGATGCCGAAGTGAAGTTCAAGCTTCTGGAGAATCATTGGATTCAGGTTACGTGCGCGCGATCCTCATTCAAGCTGGTGGGAATGGCTCGGGATAATTTTCCGGTTCTGCCTGACGTCCCAAAACCGCTTGCGTCTTTGCCCGCAAATATCTGCAATTCGATGATTCAAAAGACCATATTTGCAATCTCGAATGAAGAATCACGTTACACGCTGAATGGCGCCTTGCTTCTTCTCAAGCCGGAGAGCGCCAGTATGGTAGCGACCGACGGCCACCGTCTTGCCATTGTCGAGCGCGATGTCCAGGTGGAAGGGCTGAAGAATGAACTCCGTCTCCTCGTGCCCAAGAAGGCGATGGCGGAGCTTGTTCGCCTGCTGGCAGAAGTAGAAGACGAGGCTCCGGTGGAAATTTCCAAGGACGACAGTCATCTCTTCTTCAAAGTGGGCAGCAGGATTCTGATTTCACGAATGCTGACCGGGCAATTTCCCAACTACGAGGCAGTTCTGCCGCGCGACAATAACAAAATCGTCGAGATGGACAAGGACAAGACCGCTGCTGCCATCCGCCGCGTGGCGCTGCTTGCCGACGAGCGCTCCCACGCCATTCGCATGCAAGTTGACAAGGACAAGGTGGAAGTTTTTTCTTCCAGTGGTGAATTTGGTGAGGCGCACGAGGTGCTCGATGCCGCCTACGATAAGGAATCCATGCAATTGGATTCAACTATCAGTACCTCTTGGATTTTCTCAGTGTGGTTGGCGACGGCGGAAAATCCGGCTGGAATTGAAGGATGAGCAGAGCGCCGGGCAGTTGCGGCCTGCGGATCAGGATGCCTACCGGTATCGCTACGTGGTGATGCCAATGAGGATCTGAGACAGGAGCCAGGCGATAAGCAGGCCCTCAATGGCCCGTGAGCTAAGGCAAGAGAGATTCGTCGTACGGAAACTACCCTACCCGTCTCATCCAATTGCCGCGCCATCGGCCGACAGGGAGGTTTTTTCTCTGTCGGCTTTCTTGTCCAACCATGAATCAGCTAGGGGGTTTTCAACAGCGTGAGTAAGCCTAAAGAGTCTGAGGAGAACGACAACAAGGGAAAGCCCAAGAAGCCAGAGGATAGCATTAGCCAGAATAAGCCTAAACAGCCTGAGAATGACAAGAATCAGACCTACGATGCCGATAGCATCAAGGTTCTGGGCGGTTTGGAAGCGGTCCGCAAGCGGCCCGCGATGTACATTGGCTCGACCGGACCCGTGGGATTGCACCACCTGGTTTGGGAGGTTGTGGACAATGCCGTCGACGAGGCCTTGGCAGGCTACTGCGATATGGTAACAGTGGTCGGTCCATGGAGATAACTCCGTCACGGTTATCGACAATGGCCGCGGCATTCCCGTGGACATGCACAAGGAGGAAGGCCGCTCCGCTGCCGAAGTGGTCATGACCGTGCTGCACGCCGGTGGCAAATTTGATTCCAAGAGCTATAAGGTTTCCGGCGGCTTGCACGGCGTGGGCGTCTCCGTCGTCAATGCGCTTTCCGAGATCGCTGGAGCTTGAAATCTGGCGCGATGGCTACACCTGGGAGCAGTCCTATGAGCGCGGCAAACCGCTGGCCCCGTTGAAGCGCGCCGGCAAGACCGAAAAACGCGGCACCAAGATCACCTTCCTGCCCGACAAACAGATCTTTGAATCCATCGAATTCAACTTCGACACCCTGTCCCAGCGCCTGCGCGAGATTTCCTTCCTGAACAAAGGACTGACCGATCCGCCTGAAGGATGAACGCAGCAACAAGCAGAGCGAATTTCATTACAACGGCGGCATCGCCGAGTTCATCAAGCACCTCAACAAGAACAAGGACGTGCTCCACGCGACGCCCATTTACGCGGAGGCCGACCGCGACTGTGACGATACCATTCACATGGAGTTCGCGCTTCAATACAACGACGGCTATGCGGAGAATGTCTTCTCCTTTGCCAACAACATCAATACCGTGGATGGCGGCACCCACCTTTCCGGTTTCCGCTCCGCGCTGACCCGCGCCATCAATCAGTTTGGGCAGAACCAGGGCCTGTTCAAGGACGTGAAAGAGAACCTCCAGGGCGAGGATGTGCGCGAAGGCCTGGTGGCCGTGGTCAGCGTGAAATTGCCGCAGCCGCAATTCGAGGGGCAGACCAAGGGCAAACTGAACAGCGACATTCAGAGCACCATGGCCAGCTTCGTCTACGAGAAGCTGATGGAGCACTTTGAGAAGAACCCGACGGTGGGACGCAAGATCTGCGCCAAGGCGATCGACGCATCACGCGCCCGCGAAGCGGCGCGCAAAGCGCGCGAACTGACTCGCCGCAAGGGAGCGCTCGATTCCGGTGGTCTGCCGGGAAAACTCTCCGACTGCCAGGAGCGGGACCCTGAACGTTGCGAGCTCTTCCTGGTTGAGGGCGACTCCGCCGGCGGGTCCGCCAAGCAGGGGCGCGACCGACGCTACCAGGCCATCCTGCCGCTGCGCGGAAAGATCCTGAACGTCGAGAAGGCGCGCTTTGACAAGATGCTGGGGCATGAGGAAATTCGCGCCTTGATCACCGCGCTGGGAACCGGCATCGGCAAGGACGATTTCGACGCTCGCCAAACTCCGCTATGGCAAGGTCATCATCATGACCGACGCCGACGTGGATGGATCGCACATCCGCACCTTGCTGCTGACCTTTTTCTACCGCCAGATGCCCGAGCTTGTCGAACGCGGGCACGTTTACATCGCCCAACCCCCGCTTTACCTCATCAAGAAGGGCAAGAGCACCCGCTACATTCGCGACGAAAAGGAATTCCGCCGCGAGGTCCTGCGCCGCGCGACCGAAGATCACGCCGTCGAGTTTGGCAATGGCAATAAAAAGCTCAAGTTGGAAGGCGGAGAGCTCACAAACTTCCTCATGGCGTTTGGCGAGTACATTGAGCTCTATACGAAGCTGGAAAAGCGCATCGGCGATGGCCGTCCCATCGATGCGCTGCTCCGCGCCGACCTTTCCAAAAAGGTGGAACTCGAAAATAAACCAAGCTTGAGAACGTGGCCAAGGACCTTCGCGCCGAGGGCTTCAAGACCCAGATCAAGCTCGATGAGGAACACAATATCCACTTCCTCGCCTTCCACAGTGAGACGCAGCCGGAGCGGATTCTCGATTGGGAACTGCTCTCCAGCCCCGAATACCGGCGTCTGTACGACCTGCACAAGCGCGTCCATGAATATGACACGCCGCCCTTCATGATTACCTCCAATGGCAGCACCTTGACCATTGAAGATCGCAAGGATCTGGTGGAGCACGTCATGTCGGTCGGCAAGAAATCCTTCACCGTCCAACGCTTCAAAGGGTTGGGAGAAATGAATCCCAACCAGTTGTGGGAAACCACCATGGATGCCGATCAACGCGTCATGTTGCAGGTGAGGGTCGAGGACCAGGTGGAGGCGGATTCCATCTTCACCGTGCTGATGGGCGACGTCGTCGAGCCCCGGCGCCAGTTTATTGAAGACAACGCGCTGGACGTGAAGAACCTGGATATTTAGGCTGTCCCGCGCCGGATTGACGGGGGTTCAAGCAAAGTGTACACTTCGTAGTGTACACTTTGGATGGGAAGGTAATTCATGGTCGTTACTGCGAAACAACTTCGGCTGCAAACCTCGAAGATCTTGAAAACGGTCCAGCGGGCGGGTTCCGTGACAATTACCCTGAGAGGCAAACCGGTGGCAAAGATTTCTTCGCTCGTGGAGAAAAAGCCCGCGAAGGATTTGTTGGAGTATCGCGCCATCGGAATGTGGGCCGACCGGAACGATATGAAGGACCCGGGTGCGTGGGTCGGAAAGATCCGCAAACCGCGTTACAAACTACATTGATCTTTGACTCCGACGTTGTCATTTGGATGCTCCGAAGGCACCCCAAGGCGGTACGATTCGCGCGGGCGATCGACCCGGCGGAACGCAGCTTGTCGGTCGTCTCCTATCTGGAAATCCTTCGCGGATGCCGCGACCGGCAAGAGGCCCACGACTTTAGGGAGTTTATGGAGGCATGGTTTACGGAAATCGTGCCGCTGCGGCCGGAAATCGGCGATTCCGCCGTCTCACTGATGGAGAAATTCGCCTTGTCCCATCGCCCCGGTGTTGACGATATGCTGATCGCAGCGACGGCATTGACCCGCAGGGAGGCAATGGCCACGAGCAATGTGAAGCACTTCCGGTTTGTCCCAGGACTCGTCGTCCATCATTTCAAGGTTTAGTGACATGGAGAGGAAAGTCAGCTAATGGGTGATCAAGAACTTATCAAGCCGACGCGGGACATTCCCGTCAACATCGAAGACGAGATGCGGAAGTCGTATCTCGATTATGCCATGAGCGTGATCATTGGGCGGGCGCTGCCCGATGTGCGCGACGGGCTCAAGCCCGTGCATCGCCGCATTCTCTATGCGATGTACAAGGAGGGCAACACCTCCGACAAGCGCTACATCAAGTGCGCGGGCGTGGTGGGCGAGGTCATCAAGAAATATCATCCGCACGGCGACGCCGCGGTTTACGACACCCTGGTGCGCATGGCGCAGGACTTCAACATGCGCTACCCGCTGATTGACGGGCAGGGCAATTTCGGCTCCGTGGATGGCGACCCGCGCCGCGGCTTACCGGTACACCGAGTGCCGGCTGGCCAAACTGGCCGAGGAGATGCTGGCCGACATCGAGAAAGACACCGTGGACTTCATCCCCAACTTCGATGAGTCCACGGAGGAGCCCACCGTCCTGCCCACGCGGGTTCCCGGCCTGCTGATCAATGGATCGGATGGAATCGCCGTGGGCATGGCCACCAAGATTCCCCCGCACAACCTGACGGAGATTATCGAAGCCACCATCCTGCTGCTGAACAAGCCCACCGCCCCCATTGAGGAGGTGCTGGCGCTCGTTCCCGGCCCCGACTTCCCCACGGGCGCCTACATTTACGGCAAGAGCGGGATCAAAGACGCCTACCGCACGGGCCGCGGCCAGTTCACCATGCGCGCCAAGGCGGCCATTGAGCGTCCCGCCAAGGAAAAAGTTCAGATCGTCATCACCGAAATTCCCTTATCAGGTCAACAAATCCCGGGTCATTGAGCGCATTGCGGAGTTGGTGCAGGACAAGAAGATCGAGGGCATCTCCGACATTCGCGACGAATCCGACCGCGACGGCATGCGCATTGTCATTGAGATGAAGCGCGGCGAGCAGCCGGAAGTGATTCTGAACAATCTCTACAAGCATACCCAGCTTCAGGACACGTTCGGGATGATCATGCTGGCCATCGTCCATGGCCAGCCGCGCACGCTGCCGCTGATTGAGGCGCTGCAGCTTTTCATCGACCATCGCGTCATTGTGGTGCGGCGCCGGACGGAGTACGACCTGCGCAAAGCGCAGGAACGCGCCCACATTTTGGAGGGCTTTCTCAAGGCGCTTTGGCAGCTTGATGCCATCATCAAATTGATTCGCGCCTCCAAGACACCCGCCGAAGCACGCGCGGGCTTGATGACGCGCTTCGAATTTACCGAGCGCCAGGCGCAGGCCATCCTGGAAATGCAGTTGCAGCGCCTGACCGCTCTCGAGCGCGACAAGATCCAGGCGGAGTATCGACGAGCTGCAGAAGAAGATCGCCGAGTATCAGGAAATCCTCGCCAGCGACAAGGTTCTGAAGAAGGTCATCGTCAACGAGCTGAAGGAAATCCAGAAGGTGTACGGCGATGCGCGGCGCACGGAGATCATCGAAGAGCAGGACGAGATCAAGCTCGAGGACCTGATCGCCGTGCAGGATGTCGTGATCACCGTCTCCCATTCCGGCTACACCAAGCGCACGCCGCTCAGCATCTATCGCCAGCAGGCGCGCGGCGGCAAGGGCCGGCTGGGCATGAAGACGCGCGAGGAGGACTTTGTCGAAAACCTCTTCATCGCCTCCACGCACAGCTACATCCTGGTGTTCACCAATACCGGGAAAGCTTTACTGGCTGAAGGTGTACGAAATTCCCGATGTGGGCGCCGCCGGCAAGGGCAAGCACGTTTTGAATCTGGTCAACCTCTCGAAGAAGAGAAAGTGGCGGCCGTGGTGGCGGTGAAGGAATTGCCCGAAGAGCCCAAGGATGTCACCGTGGAGGGCGAGACGCTGGCCGCGGAAGGCTACATCACCATGGTCACGCGCCAGGGCATCATCAAGAAGACGCGGCTGGCCGAATTCTCCAATCCGCGCTCGGCCGGCATTATTGCCATGGAGATTGAAGATGGCGATGAGTTGATCGCGGCGAAGCTCACTTCCGGCCGCGACAACATCTTCCTCGCCTCGCACGAAGGCATGGCCATTCGCTTCCCGGAAGCTGACGTGCGCGACATGGGCCGCACCGCTTATGGCGTCTATGCCATGGACCTTGAGAAGGGCGACTACATTGTCGGCATGGAAATCGTCGGCGACAAAGAGCTGATCCTCTCGGTCACGGAGAAGGGTTACGGCAAGCGCACCGCCATCACCGAATACCGCTTGCAGATCGCGCGCGGGCAAGGGCGTGATCAACGTCAAAACCGCCGAGCGCAACGGCAAGGTGGTGGGTGTCCTGAGCGTCACGGAAGAGTCGGAACTGATGATTATCTCGCAGCAGGGCAAAATCACGAGCAATACATC
>CAVTDA010000061.1:0-5486 GCA_963733285.1 uncultured Acidobacteriota bacterium | reverse complement strand
CGCAAAAGTTCCCCCACGGCCTCTCGCCGCTGATCGGTTACGTGAACCAACTGGGCATGGATTTTGGCCTGTGGTTTGAGCCGGAAATGGTGAGTCCGGACAGCGACCTCTACCGGCATCACCCGGATTGGGCGATGAACTTTCCCGGGACGTCCGCGCAGTGAGGCTCGCAACCAACTCGTTCTCAACATGGCCCGTGAGGATGTGAAGGAATACATTTATGGCGCGCTCGACAAGATTCTTTCCGAGAACAACATCAAATACATCAAGTGGGACATGAACCGCCACTTTGGAGAACCGGGCTGGCCGGAGGCGCCGCTTTCCGAACAAAAGGAAATCTGGGTGAAGTACGTTCGCAACGTTTATGAGATTATCGACCGCTTGCGCTCGAAACACCCGAATCTGGATATTGAAGCCTGCTCGGGGGGCGGCGGGCGCTTGGACCTGGGCATTTTGGAGCGCGTTAACGTGGTTTGGACTTCGGACAATACGGAGGCTTTGGATCGCCTGGGAATCCAGGAGGGCTTCAGCTTCGCCTACACTCCGAAAATCATGTCGGATTGGGTCACGGATGCCCCCAATGTTAACGGGCGCTCCACACCGCTGCAATTCCGTTTTCTCGTCGCCATGCAGGGGGCGCTGGGCATCGGGGCCAATCTGAACAACTGGACAGCGGAAGATTCTGCTCTCGCCACGCGCATGATTAGCACTTACAAGAGTATTCGCGAAACGGTGCAGGACGGGAACCTCTACCGATTGTTCTCTCCGCGCCAGGGGGCGTTAACGGCAAATCAATATGTCTCGGCCGACGGAAAGCAGGCGGTTTTGTTCGCCTTCCTGCACTCTCAGCAGTACCTGCGCCCGGCACCTACCCTCTATCTGCGCGGGCTTGATGAAAACGCCAGGTACCGGGTCAAGCCACTTGATGACAAACTCATGAAAAGCAGGAAGCGCTGAGCGGCGACTTTCTGATGCACCACGGGCTGAACCTGAATCTCACCGGAGACTACGACAGCACCCTGATAATCCTGGAGCGGATTGAGTAGTTGCAGGATGAATGGGGGAATTTTCAATCCCCCGCCCACCAGGAGTATCCGCCCTCGCCCCCGACGAGCCCAACCCTTTCCCGATGTTCTTCAATGTATCCGTCAAAGTGATCGCGATAGGAACTTCACGCACTTATAACCGAGCTGCCGGGGAACCCTTAGCCGAGCCGGAGCGCCGTGATCCAGGGGAAGTTCCGGGCCATTCATCCCGTACGCAATCAAGGTCTGCGGATGCCAGGCGTCCTGCATGTCCAGACTACCCCACGCTCCGTCCAACGCAAAAAACAGCACGTACCTTGCCTGGGGCAGAACTCCCACGTGGTTCATCATGTGGAAAAGAGGCACGCCCGTCCACTCCGCAACAAAGGACCAACCCTGCTCGCAGATATGTTCGGTTATCTGACTACACGAAGGACAGAGTTTCAGTTCCGCGAGTGAGAAAGACGCCGGCCGCGCAACCAGCCCTTCGACCGAGAGCCGCCAGTCCGCGAATCCCCCGGCCAATAGGCGCTGGTAAGGGTCAGTTTTGGGCGCGTATCCGGTCACCGGGGTAATCCTGGAACTTTCACTGCGGCTGAATTCACGAGCCAGAGAAGGGCGCGAGGTCAAAATCCGCTGGAACGCGTAGGTCAATGTTTCGCTGGGACCGTAGATACCGCAACCGTCAGGCGGGATGAGCCCATACCGATCGGCCAGCCGCGAGGCCAGTGCCAGACCTGCAACCCCACCGGCGGCCGCGAGTCCCGAGGTCAGAAGCCTGCGGCGTGAAAGTGATTTGCTCACAACCCCTCCGTTCCGGCTGCAACCTTCCCCGTGATCATGGCGCCCACCCGCCTGCGGAACCCCCCGCGCCAAACCATTGCAATGTGAACGATAACGAAAAGAACCAGCAAAATCGCACCAAAGAAATGAATCGTGCGTGCACATTGGTGGCCGCCCAAGGCCGTTACCAGCACCGGGAAAACCGAGGTGATGGCAGGAGACATTGCGAGGCCCGTCCAGATCATCAGCGGGAACAAAACGAAAATCACCGCCAGATATGCAATTCGCTGAAGGACGTTATAGCTCAGCGCCTCTTCCTCGCCGGGGCGCGCGAATCGCAGATGGCTCTCGATCGCCCGTCGCAAAGATTTCCACCCCAGATCTCCTTTCGCCGGCGCCAGATTCATTCGAAAATGGTGACTGGCGAAGCCCGTGGCCACGTAAAGCAATCCATTCAACACGCAGAGCCATGCCGACTGAAAGTGGAGAGACCGCCCCCATCCAGATTGCCCACCCAACATGAAGGGCAGCGGCAAATCGAATAAGGATGGAGCTCCTCGTCCGCCCGTCTCGCCCCAATAAAAACGCGGGTGCGCCAGCAGGATGGCAATCCCGCTGATCACCAAGCCCGTAAAGCTGAGGGTGGCGATCCAGTGGGTAATGCGCACCACCGCCGAGTGTCGCGGTGTACCCAAAACATCCGAGCCCCGAACCGCAATCCCTGAAATGTGCATTGAATGGGCCATCTGCCCCGGTGCCGATTCTATTACAGCATTTCCCAGCAACACAACTCAAGTGCGCAGGGCCCACCCTCGCTTCGATCCTGCTGCGTCAGTCTGAGCGCCCGATGAAAATCGTTTTACTGCGCCACGACCTGCAGAGATCGGTTTATAATGAGACCCGTATTCGGGGCAAAAAAGAAAACCAAATTCATCTGTTCATTAGGGTCTAGCAACCCTAAGCCGGACCTTTCGAACCGATGATTGTGGAAAGGCAGGGCGGGCACTTGGCCGATTTGATCTCTGTAATTCCAAGGTGCCATGGATAAACTCCCACCTCAAGCGCCAGCGCGCGAAGCGGCAGCGCCCCATTTACGGCGAGTCCTCACGCTTTGGGATTTGGTCTTCTACGGCATTGTCCTGACGCAGCCCATAGCTTCGGTACCGCTGTTTGGCGTTGCCCAGAAACTCTCGAACGGCCACTACGTGACCACCCTCCTCCTCGCGATGTTCCCCATGTTGATTACCGCCTTCAGTTACGGCCGAATGGCCGCGATCTATCCTTCGGCGGGATCCGCCTACACCTATGTGGGGAAGGGACTGAACGCCTACCTGGGATTTCTGGTGGGTTGGGCGGTGCTCCTTGACTACGGCTTAACGCCCCTCGTCAATGGGATCTGGGTTGCCATCGTCATCCATGCGCGTTATCTGCCGCAGGTTCCTTTTGTGGTTGGGATGTTCCTGGTGGTGCTCATCATGGCCGCTCCCAATCTGCGCGGGATTAAGACCTCGGCGCTCTCTGACAAGATCCTGTTGGTGGCCATGGGCTCGGTAGCCGTGGTCTTCATTCTGCTGGCGATTCGGTTCCTGTTTCACGGCCAAGGTTGGGGCGGCCTCTTTTCAACGAACCCTTCTACAATCCCAAAACCTTCACTGCCCATACGGTTTGGAAAGCGACCTCCTATTCGGTGCTGACCTATTTCGGCTTCGAAGGGGTCACCACTCTCGCTGAAGATACCAAGAACCCCAAGCGCAACGTCCTGCTCGCGATCGTGCTGGTTTGCTTGTTTACCGGAGTATTCGGCGGATTCCTGGCCTATCTTGGCCAGCGTGTATGGCCCGATTGGCGCACCTTACCGAACCTGGAAACGGCCTTCATGGACGTCTGCGGGCGCGTGGGGGGCCCGGCGCTCTTCCACGCCATGGGTTTCGCCATTCTGCTGGCAGACATTGGAGGCGGCCTCGCCGGCATCTTGGGCGCCGCGCGGCTGCTCTTTGGCATGGGCCGTGACAACGTGCTGCCCTTGAAAATCTTTGCCCATCTCAGCTGCGGACACAAGACTCCGACCTATAACATCCTGATTATCGCCGCGATCGTTTTCGTTATGGCCATCGCCCTTCAGCATGTGGGCAATGCGTTCGAGCATGCGGGCGAACTGCAGACCTATGGAGCCTTTTTTCGCTTTCACGAATGTAAACCTCGTTGCCTTCTGGCAATTCGCCTTCGTGCAACCCCACAAAAGCAAGGTGCGGACGGTTCTCGATTCTCTGTTGTCGCTGTTCGGTGCTGTCTTCTGCGGCGTTATGTGGTGGATATCTGGACCACGTCGCCCGTATGGTCGGCGGCATCTGGTTCCTTGCTGGAGTATTTATCTCGCCGCCACCACGCGCGGATTCACGGCCCCCCCTCGAATCATCGGTTCCAGCAGTCACCTTAGCGCGGCGATCAGGCCGGCCGATTGCTCCTCACCAATCACCAATCCAAAATCGAAAATCCAAAATGAATAGCGGGCCTCACTCAGTCCCCTTTGTCAATTCCGGGAGGTGAATCTTTACGGTGCTGATTTCATAGGGGCCGAGGCGGAGCAGATCCTCCTCCTGTTCCGGGCCGACCTCCTTGAGCAGGTTGGCGGCCGAAAACTTCCGATCCCGCCCAAGAAATCGAATTGGACTCTCAGCTTTGTCACCGCGGATTTCGAAGGCTCGAACCACGATGGCCCCGTCCGCATCGGCCTTCTTCAAAGCCGTGATGACGAGGTTGTCTGCGTCAAGTGAACAGAACGAACGCACAGGTGGAAGCGGCTTCGTTGACAGTTCGTTCGCGGAGATGACGGGAATGAGCGGCGTATTGAGTGCCATCCCGCCACGCCCGATGATTTCATCGCGGCCCAGTTGCCTTTGCCGGACGTAAAGGAGTAATGGAAAGTGTAGGTATCCGCCGGCGCGGCTGCCCGGTTTTGATACGGCCGGCCGCCTTGCGCCGACGGATTTGACTGGACTGAAGCGCGTTCCCCGCAGCATGCCCGCCCGGATCGTGCTGTCGCCCACGGTCAGAAATTGATGGTCGGCGCTGACCGTAAAACCCCATTCCCGAGTGCCGGCGAATACCCAGTCTTGGATCTGACGCCATTGTTTCCAAACGTCCCGAGGTACTTCGTCGCTGTCGCGTGGTCCGGTATTCGGCATCATGTCCGTGGCGGCCACTGATCCGAACGGAGTGCCGTTTCGAACTTCCACCTTCGAGTCCGGGCAGCGGGAAGACCTGTTCGAGGCGCAATTATCCAGATATCCAAGAATATCGCTGCTTGAAGCTCCATATTTTCTTGTCAGCTTATCGAGTGCTTAAAGCCTCTGCTGAACCTGCTCCAGCCGATCAGGACTGAAATCGCTGCCCGCAAGGTAATCTCTGGCGGCATATGAAATATCTTCGATCTTGTATTTGCAGTCCTGAAGAATTTCTCGTTGCGGCGCCCACAATTTTTTTAGGAAAATGCTCAAGCTGATCGAGTATTTTTTCAACGTGATCCAGCGCCGTAAAATCGATGATTCATTCTTCATGCAGCATTTCATGCGCTTCAGTGGCGAGCCCGACAATTTTTTCTCTATTTGCCAGGACGTTTTGCTCGTCTTCCAATGCCTCCTTTTCGCCCGGTTTAGGGTCTACCTGGCGGATTTCATC
>CAVTDA010000060.1:0-19695 GCA_963733285.1 uncultured Acidobacteriota bacterium | reverse complement strand
CCTCGCGCAGGTAATCACCGTCCGTGTTATCGACGTGGCAAACGGCCGTCCGCTGCAGAAGCAAAAGGTCTCGGTTTCCTTGCTCTACGACAAGGGCGAACAGACTCCCCCGAAATATGACGCCACACTGAACTTCGAGACTAATGCCAGCGGCGAGGTACAGTTCACCTTACCTGTGCCAGCGCCTTTGCATTTGTCAGCGCAGGTCCATCTAGCCGCAGAGCATTGGCGGTGTGGTTGCATGGTGCTTGGGATGACACAAGATCTGATTCAGAAGGGACTCGTGGATTCTCAACCGGGTTCTGCTTCGAAAGAGGCAGTCGTGACAGCAAAGGCTGGCGAAATTCTCTTTCTCGCTCGCCCGCGGACAATTCTCGAACGCATCTTATACCCGCTGGTGAAAGGCTGAAAAGTACAGTCAAAGGAGTCGCTGGTGGTTTAGCTGCTGGAGGGGACGCTATAATTGCGTATCGAGATGGCAATACCGCCCGACTTGTTTACACTGGCGGCTCGGTCCTTGGCGGGGGGCTGGTAAAGCGCAGGCGGGGATCACCTAAGGCGGCAGAGAATGCATTCCTCAGCTCTACAAATTTCGTATCACCGAACGTGCGGACTAAGGGGCAGGTCAAAAGAGGGCAGCAATCGTGTATCTAAGCCACTGCGAAATAGTCGAAGACTTTGAAGCGCAAATTCGCAAGTCAGGCAGGGAGCCGAACGACTGGCTGGTTGGCACGGCCAAGGACGCCGGTGGTCCATTCTTCCAACAACACCGGGCCATCGATTTGGGGGATGCTCTCGCCTACCGCGAGGCCTACACCACGTCCGCAGCGGAATCGGTCGTCACCCATCTGGTTTCAGACCTTGGCCTCACCCTTGACCGGGAATCGGTTCCCGAACCTGGCAAGATCGTCTTCATCCATCGCCGCGTCACTTCGGCCAACGACATTTCCACGGCAAGCCTGACGGCAGCGTAAGCGACTGCCTCGCCCTGAAGTCCGCCCGAGGCGAAAAATCGGCCATTTTATCCGTTTCATCCCCCTCGCCGGTCCCCCGACACTCCACCGCATCGTATATCGGCAGAATTAGGCGAGGGGATGAGGGTAAATTCTGCAAGTTACGGACCCGGGGACACACCACGTTTCCCGGTTATTCCTCCTCCGCGGCCTGCCACCCCTTGGTGCTGCGCCAGAAAAGCAAATCGGACATTTTGTCCATTTCATGTCCTCCCCACCGGAACACGCCTTAGGGAAACCTGGGGGAACCCTTCCCCCCACCGGACCGTGCCTTAGCACGCCATAATCGGTCTAAGGGGGTCTATGATGACTTAGGTTTCTGGGGAACCCGCAATTTTACAATTCAATTTTTGAAAGTTTTTGAAAAATTTTGTTTCAAATTTTTCGCAAAAATTTGAGTTTATTTTTCGCGCTGCGCATTTTGAAAACCCAACCAATTTTCTCTCCCGACATTTCGCTCGATCCTCGCCGCAAGAAAAGCCATCGGCAAAAGTCATCGCCATGCGCGAAAAAGGTCCGCTCAATTGCGTACAATCTTCGCCAGCGAAAGTAGTTTGGAGCTGATCTTCAGGCGCGTATGTGCCGCTTCGTCGATGTTGACTTCGAAGCGCAGGTTGTTCTCCTCGCGCATGAGGTTGATGATGCCGCCGCGTTGCGCGAATCCCGTCGCCTCGCCCACGGTCAACATGCTGGAGCCTCGTGTCGCGGCCAGAATCCTGGCGGCCGATTTGGTTTCGCTGGCGCGGACAAAGATCATCTGGCACGCGTGCGGGTCGGTGTGCGGACCAAGTTGCCGCAACTCCAGCGGATGCCCGCCCACCGAGCGCCCGCGCAGGCTTTGCTCGATGTCGCCGGCAAAGGGATTGTCTCCCACCACGCAGATCGTCAGCGGCGCGCGCGCGTTGGCAAAGGCGTCGTCAGGCCATTGCACGAATTGGGCAAAGTTGTAGAGAAAGGCCAGCTTCAATCGGTACTCGCTGCTGCTGGTGTTTTCGGCAAACGCGGAAGAAGTCAGTGCATGAGCCAGCAAGGCGACGCACGTGAGCACGGTTATCAGCCCTCCTCGCGCGCACACGCGGCTTTGCGACTTCCAGGAGCTGTCGCTGGAATCACCGAGTTGGGGTCTTCGCCTGTTCATGCAAACTCAGAAGGCTATCACTGGGCTTCGCACTCTAGTACTATCGACCACATCCAGTCCCCGGATGAGGAATTTCTACCTGTTCGACGATTTCGTTTTCGCAGCTCAAGAAATTGATAGCCCTGGCGATGGATTTCCACCCCCCACTCTGTTATGAATCGGCTGGAATGGAATCAAGCCAAGGCCTCGGGGAGTCTGCTCCTGAATCGGCCGATCTAATCATTGGGATGCGCAATAGGGTCTGGGCTCGATGCCGCGGCGGCGCCGTAAATGCACGCTAAAACTTGACTTTACAGCGCATAGCATGGCCCTGACCAATCGCCCGGTACCGTTGACTAGAGTGGGGGCGTATGCTACGTTTACGCGTCAAGACCACACCACCAGAGGCAGTTGGAGTTATCGATGGCTTTTCAAAAAGCCAGGGCGCTACAGGAGGCTGAGAAATCCGTTTCTCAAGGCAAGGTTGCCCAGGCGATCAAGCAGTACCTGGCTATTTTTGAATACGATCCCTCCGATTTGTCTCTCCTCAATACGATTGGCGATCTCTACATTCGTGACCGGAATGTCACCGAAGGCTTAAGGCAATTCCACAGGCTGGCGGAAGCCTATGTGCGTGAGGGCTTTAACGTCAAAGCCATTGCCATTTATCGGAAAATTTCCAAGGTCGACCCCAACTCCATTGAAACCCTCCTCAAGTTGGCGGATTTGTATCAGCAGCAGGGCCTCAGCCGCGAAGCCCGCGAACAATACCTTCAAGTTGTAGATTTCTATCGCAAGCGAAACCAAACGGACAAAGTTCTGGAGGTTTTGCACAAGTTAGTACAGCTCGACCCGGATAACTTGAACTTCCGGAATCGTTTAGCGACTGAAATGGAGCGCGCTGGCAAGCGTGCAGAGGCCGCCGCCGTGTGCCTTGAGTCCGCCGAAATCTCCCTCCGGCACGATGATCATTCGACGGCTGAACCGCTCTTGCGAATGGCGGCAGAGCTCGATCCGCAGAACTCCAAAGTGCATTTGCTGCGGGCGCGCGTGGCCATGGCACGAAACCAGCCGGAGGAAGTTGAGTCCATCATTAATTCGTCGGCAACATTGAAAAGCGACCCAGTCGGCAAGCACCTTCTCCTGGACGCCTACCTTGCCCTGCGCAGGATTCCCGACGCGGCCAAACTGGCTAAGGACGTTTTCGACGCCAACCCTTCCGATTTGACCCCAATTTCCACGGTCTCCTGGCTGCAGACGGAAATGGGCCAAATTGATGATGCCTACCGGCTGGTTGAAAGCGTGGCGCACTCACCGGCGGGCTTGAACCACACTGGGACGCTTCTGGACATTCTCCACCAGATTCGCGCCAAGGCGCCCAACCATATTCCGACTCTGGAGTTGATGCTCCAGATTTGCGAACGGACGGCGGATGGCGGGGGCCTCGCGGAGGTCCTCCAGGGCTTGGGCCAAGCCTACGACCAAGCTGGTGAACTGGAAAAGGCTGAAGGCGCCTACCAGAAACTTACCGAGAGGGAACCGGATGAAGAGAAGTTTCTCAACCTCTTGAATGGCGTCCGGCAGAAACTCGGGAAGGAGATCACCCCCCTCGATTTTACCGACGCGCCGATTCCTATCACCGAGCAAGAGGACGAACTTCCGCCCCAGACGTTGGTTGTTGATGCCGACCAGGAATTGATGGTCAAAGAGGCTCTTGAAAATAGCGATCTCTTTGCGCGCTATAACCTCACGGAAAAGGCCATTGCCGAGCTGGAAAAAGTCCTCCAGATTTATCCCGACCAGGTGGAGGTTCACCGGCGAATTCTGGAATTGTCCCGCAAGGGTTTCCCCCAGCGGGGGGCCACTGCGGCGGCCCACCTTGCCCGGATCTTTCGCAGCCACGGTGACGAAGACCTTGCTGCAAAGTACGACGCCATCGCGCAGGGGACGGGCTCTTTGCAGGATATTCCCGCGATGCCCGATCCCAGCGCCGCGGTGGAGACTTCCGCGCCGCCTGCGCCACCTGATTCCTCGCCCGAATCCGCGGCCCCACTTGAGTTCCCGATTCCGGCCCCTCCCACCGAGGAATCCGCCGGGGCCGCAACTCCCCCGCCGGGGCAGATCGCTTTGGACGTTCCGCCATGGGAGATTCCCGCGAATGAACCGCAGCAAGCTCCGCCTCCTTCCCCGGCGGGGCAACAAATGGAAGTAGATCTCTCCGATGATTTAGAGGCTCTCGCCAGGATGATTCCTGAGGATCCCGAGGTTGAAGTGGCGGACCCTGACTCGGAAGCTCCCCTATTCGTAGACTTGGAAGCGGAAGAGATCACGATTCACGCCGACACGCTCGCTCCGCCCTTGCAGGAGCAACTCGCAACGGAAGAGATTTCGAGCGAGGCGCCAACCGCGGCTCCTGGTATCGCGGAAGAAGCGGCTCCCACCGAACTTGAAGACGGAAAGGTCGAGGTCGAGTTTTATCTCGAGAATGATTTCGTTGAAGAAGCCCGGCAAACGGTGGCAAAGCTGGAAGGTAAATTCCCCGGCAACGCTCGCGTCGAGGAGCTTCGTCGAAAAGTCGACGAGCGTGGCGGCAAGCTCATCATGCCAGCCCAACCCGCGGAGGACGTACATATTCCGCGTGCCGGGGACGTTAATGTGCCCGCAACCGCCGAGCCTGCAACCCCGGTTACCGAGGGGATTACTGAACCTGCTCCCGAGTCTAACCAGGACATTGCTGCGGGAGTCCCTGAGACGTTGGCGGCGCCCATAAACGATGAACCGCCGGTTGAGATTGCTGCCGCAACAACGGGAGAAGTGGACGCACTCGGTGATCTGGCGGGCGATTTGAACGCATCCCTGGAAGGCTTTACGCCGTCGGGAGCTCCTCCTCCATCGCCTGTTCATGCTTCCGCCGCGCCGGAAGAAGATGAAGTACTCACAACTCCCACCCATCCCTACCTGGACATTTCTCCGCTCAGCGGGTTGTTGATGGAATTGGATGAACCTCTCATCCTGGCCAACAGCCCGGACGATCCGGAAACCCATTACAATCTGGGCGTCGCCTTCCGCGAGATGGGCCTGCTGGATGAATCCATCGGTGAATTTCAGAAGGTTATTCGGAGCGCGGGGAAGGGAAAATATCCCTCGAACTTCCTACAGTCATGCAGCTTGCTGGCGATCTGTTTTATGGAAAAGAAAATGCCCGCGTTGGCGGTTCGATGGTACAAGCGGGCGCTGGAAACGCCGGACCTCGACGAAGAGGCCCTCCTGGCCCTACAATATGATTTAGGCGTGGCGTTCGAGCAGTCTGGTGATGCCCGAAACGCTCTGGAAAGGTTCACCGAGGTCTATAGCCAGAATATCGACTTCCGAGATGTGGCGGAGAAGATCCGCGAACTCCAGCAGAAAGTCTGATACATAGACCAGCCGCATGCGCGGTGCATCCCTGTCGCCTTACCTTAAATCAGATTCCCGGATCAGCGGATTCAATGTCTCGCCTTTTGACGATTCTCTATATCGTGTTCTGCTTCGAGATGGGCGTGTTCCTGTTTGTGTTCCCCTGGATCACGATCTGGTCAAGAAACTACTTTGTCGGCCATTACCCCTTGTTCGCGGCCGTTACCCACAATTACTTCCTGCGGGGGGCGGTCTCCGGCCTGGGACTGGCGGATGTGTGGCTCGCGTTGTTTGAAGTATGGAGATTGCGTCAAGAACTGGGGCTCGTGAGGGCCCGCTCCCTCCGCTAACGAAATTCATAAACCACCATGGCACGGAATCCCTTTCAGCTTTTCTATATCACCGACCGCACGCAACTTAAGTCTCCACTTGAGGAAATGATTGCGCAGGCGATTGATGCGGGGGTGGACTGGGTGCAGATTCGGGAGAAGGATCTTTCCGCGCGACACTTGCTGGCGATTGCCGAAGCCGCCGCGGCCCATGCGCGCCGCAAGGGATTGACTCGCGTCGTGGTGAATGACCGCATCGATGTGGCAATCGCCGCGAACGCTCATGGGGTTCACCTCGGGACCCGTTCGTCTGCTGGTGACCGAGGCTCGTCGATTGCCCCGGAAGGGTTCATCCTTGGTGCTTCCTGCCACTCGCTCGACGAGGCGCAGTCAGCCGAAGTCGCAGGCGCGGACTACATCCTGCTCGGCCCGATTTTCGTCACGCCGTCAAAGCTTCAGTACGGCGCCCCGCTGGGACTTTCCAAGCTGCGCGAGGTGACCTCGAAGGTTTCGATTCCCGTCTTCGCACTGGGAGGCATCACCGTTGATAACGCTGCCGACTGCCGTGCAAATGGCGCCGCTGGAGTTGCCGGGATTCGGCTCTTCCAAGAGTCTGCTTCGATGCTTGAACTGGTAAGAATCCTCGGCGGGAATTCATAGCGAATGCCGCCGTTGGCGGAGTTTTCGGTTTTTTGTAACTGGCTTATTTTCAGTATGTTCTCAGCTTTGGGAAGGGAAAATCCCGAAACATTAAACATTTCCCTTTGTTATCAGTAAGTTCTCAGCTTTGGGATGGGAAAATCCCGAAACATTTCCCTTTGTTATCAATAAGTTCTCAGCTTTGGCAAATTCCCGGAAAACGGGCGACAAGCCGGTACGGAAGCGCCGGTGGCAAGGCTGCGGCGCGCGGCATCATCGCATTTTCCTCGAACCAATTCTAGCCTACAAGCATGGAAATGTCAAGGGAAAAATTAGGGTTCTTCGCGAAAACTCAAAACAAGCCAATTAAAATTCCCTCATTCATCTCACCGTCCTTGCCGATAATCTTTTGTCCTTCATTCTCAGTGTCTCTGTGCCTCAGTGGTTAAAACACAATGCCCAACTTCGAAAATGATGCATTGACACAAAGAATCATCGGAGCGGCAATCGAAGTCCATCGCATGTTGGGCCCGGGACTACTCGAATCCGCATATGAAGAGTGTTTATGCCACGAACTTCACCTGGCGAATTTGATTTTCGTCCGCCAGCAACCCCTTCCTGTAGTTTACAAAGGGGCTCATTTGGATTGTGGTTATCGGCTGGATCTCGTGGTTGAGGGCCGGGTGGTTATTGAGCTGAAAACCGTCGATAAGGTGGCACCCGTTCACGAGGCGCAACTGCTGACCTATCTCCGGCTGTCGGGGATTCGTACGGGTTTGCTCCTGAATTTCTATGTGGCAACGCTCCGAGAAGGGATTAAGCGGATGGTATTGTAAGAGAAAACTAAACACTGAGGCGCAGAGGCACTGAGGAAGAATGGAGATGGGCTGGAACACGCCTCGATTGACCGTTTCGCGTGCTTCTTGTTATATTTAAAAATTGCATCTTGAACGCAGAAAGCCGCTTGAGCAATGGCCGAACAAATTCACCTGACATTTCCCGATGGCGCGGCGCGGGATTTTCCCGCGGGAGTCACGGCGCTGGACGTTGCCAAATCGATTGGCCCGCGCCTGGCTTCCGACGCGCTCGCGGCCAAGGTCGGCGATCAGCTCGTTGATCTCTCCTCCAAGGTGGAGGCCAGCGGGCCGATCCAGTTCATCATGCCGTCGTCGCCGGAAGGTCTGGAGATCTTCCGCCACTCGACCGCGCACTTGCTCGCGGCTGCGGTGACCGAGCTCTTTCCGGATGCCCACCCCGGAATCGGCCCGCCCACCGAGACTGGTTTTTACTACGACTTCTACCGCGAGAAGCCCTTTACCGAGGACGATCTTGCCAAGATTGAAGCCAAGATGCTGGAACTCGTGAAGGCCAATGTGCCAAACGAACGCGTTTATTTCCCCAAAGAAGAAGGGTTGAAGCGCTTCAAAGAGATGGGCGAGTTCCTGAAGTGCCAGTTGATTGAAGAAAAGGCCGATCCCGTCTTTTCCGCTTATCGCACCGGCAAGTTTCTGGACTTCTGCCGCGGGCCGCACATTCCTGCCATGGGCCGTGTGAAGGCGTTCAAGCTATTGAGCGTCGCCGGCGCGCATTGGAAGGGCGATGAGAAATCGCACCCGATGCAGCGCATCTACGGCACTTCGTTCTTCAGCCAGAAGGACCTCGACGCCTATCTGCATCAGATCGAAGAAGCCAAGAAGCGCGACCACCGCCGCCTGGGCAAAGACCTCGACCTCTTTAGCATTCAGGACGATGCCGGGCCGGGGCTGATCTTCTGGCATCCCAAGGGCAGCATCGTCCGCCGCGAAATTGAAGACTGGTTGCGCAATGAACTAGCCGCGCGCGGATACGACCTGGTTTTCACGCCGCACGTGATGCGCCTGAAGCTGTGGGAAATCAGCGGCCACGCCAATTTTTATCGCGAAAACATGTTCGGCACGATGGATGTGGAGAACGACGAGTACCAGCTCAAGCCTATGAACTGCCCGGGGCACATCCTGATTTATAAAGCGCGCGGGCGCAGCTATCGCGAATTGCCGATGCGCCTGGCGGAGTTGGGCACGGTTTATCGTTATGAACGCTCCGGAGTCATGCACGGCCTTCTGCGGGTCCGTGGATTTACCCAGGACGACGCCCATATTTTCTGCATGCCGGAGCAGCTTGAATCCGAGGTCCAGGCCTGCGTGGAATTCGCCCACACGGTGCTCAAGACCTTCGGCTTTGACGAATACCAGGTGGAGCTTTCCACCAGCGATCCGGCCAATGCCGCCCACTATGCGGGAAGCATGGAGGAATGGGTTCAGGCTGAGGCAGCGCTTACCAACACGTTGAAGCGGATGAGCATTCCATTCAAGACCATTCCGGGCGAAGCCGCTTTCTACGGCCCCAAGATCGATATCAAGCTGGTGGATGCCATCGGCCGGCCGTGGCAGCTCAGCACCGTGCAGTTTGACTTCAACCTGCCGCGGCGGTTTGAGATGGTCTATGCCGGCGCGGATGGCAAACTGCACACTCCGGTGATGGTCCACCGCGCTCTGTTCGGATCCATTGAGCGCTTCTTTGGTGTTTTGATTGAACACTATACGGGAGCTTTCCCGGTGTGGCTGGCGCCCGTCCAGGCGGTCGTTTTGCCGATTAGCGACAAGCATGCGGCCTATGCGCGCGAGGTGCTGGAAGAATTGCAACGGGCCAAGATTCGCGCGCAGTTGGATGACCGGAACGAAAAGCTGAATTCGCGCATCCGTGATTCGCAATTGCAAAAAGTACCCTTCATGCTCGTAGTTGGGGATCGCGAGACGCAGGACCGGACGGTGGCCGTTCGCCGCCGTGATTCAGGGGATTCCGGGACTCGCCCGTTGGCCGAGTTTGTATCCTGGATTCGCGAGCTTATCGACACTCGGGCCGTGAAATGGTAAGCTATTGACCTGTATCAGGCTGGTAGTAAAAAAAGCTTGAACATTCATCATTGAAGTATCTGCAACCCCTTTTGGGGCTGGGAGGGACGATCTATCGCTGACCGATTCGCTCGAATAAATGAAAGGATTCGCGCCAAAGAAATCCGGGTGATTGATGAAGAGGGGGGGCAGTTGGGCATCATGACTCCTCTCGACGCAATGAAACAAGCCAAGAGCCAGGGTTTGGACCTGGTGGAGGTTGCCCCCACAGCCAATCCTCCCGTTTGCCGCATTATCAACTACGGCAAATACCTTTATCAGCTCAGCAAGCGACAACACGAGGCGCGCAAGAATCAGAAGTCGATCGGGCTGAAGGAAGTCAAGATGCGGCCCCGCACCTCGGCGCATGACCTTGAAACCAAGCGGAACAAGGTGGTGGAGTTCCTGCATGAAGGGGCCAAGGTCAAGATCACGATCATGTTTCGCGGCCGGGAGATGGCGCATCGCGATCTGGGCTTCAAGATGATAGAGAAGTTGATCGAACAGGTGGGAGAGAACGGACAGGTGGAAGCGCGCCCCAGGCTGGAAGGCGCCAACCTGACCGCAATCATGTCGCCCAACAAGAAGGCGGCCGGCAAGTCCGGAGCACCCGCTCCGCGCCCTGCTGCGGCCCCCGCTGGAGCGCCCTCCCCATCTGCGGTCAAAGCGCCCGCGCCGGCTGCGGTTTCGGCCAAGCCCGTGGGACCGCAAGGAACACCAGGAGGATCGATTGGCTAAGCCGAAGAAAGTTAAACTGAAACTGAAGACCCATAAGGGTGCTTCCAAACGCTTCAAGATTACCGGAACTGGCAAGGTAATGCGCCGCCATTCTTTTGCTCGTCATATTTTGACGTCAAAGGCCAGCAAGCGGAAACGCCGGCTGGGTAAAGCCGCGGAGGCGGACGCCAGCAACGCCGCGGTGGTTCACCGTATGCTTCCCTACGGGAACTAGGAGAGGTGCCGGGTACCAGGTGCCCGGTGTCAGGGATTAAAGCCACGCGAGATATCGATTGGTTATTCCTGACACCTGATACCTGACACCTGAGCCCTTTTCCTTCGGGTGCGAGAAGGCTTTAGAGGCCAATAGGGTGCCTTCATTCGCCCCACAAAATTCACTTAAGGAGATAAACCCATGCCTCGAGTTAAGCGCGGAACTGTGCGCCGCGCCAACCGCAAAAAGCTTTCCAAGATCACCAAAGGTTTTTTCCTCACTAAAAGCAAACTCTACCGCTCCATGAAGGAAGCGGCGGATAAGGCCGGACGCTACGCTTATCGCGACCGGCGCCGCAAAAAGCGCGATTTCCGCCGGCTCTGGATCCTTCGCATCAGCGCCGCCGTGCGCGCCAATGGCATCACCTACAGCCAGTTTATTCATGGACTGAATGCGCTGGGCGTCGCAATCGACCGCAAGATGCTCTCGGAGATGGCGATCAAGGATCAGCATGCTTTCGCGGATCTCGTCAACCGGGTGAAGGGGACCATCACCGCGCCCCAGCGGGTCGCTGCCAGCTAGAGCCTCGGACCCGATCCTTGGTTTGCGTAGCCCACGTTAATGTCTCGTAGGGGTAGGGCTTGCCATACCCCGTTGCGTTCCGCGCGAATATATTGGGAGGGGCAGGCCTCCCCTACAACTCGAATTTGGTTGCGGTTTCGCCGCAGCTCTACCGTTCATGACCATCGACGAAAAAGTTCAGAAGACGCTGCCCGAACTTGGTGTCACCGACGCTGCGGGCGTGGAAGCGCTCTTTGCCGAGGTGCGTGCGGCCATGGCGGACGGAACGAGTGCCCTGGTCTCGCGCGGCGCGGCGTCGGAATCCGAGCGCGAAAAGCTCTGCAAGGATCTTCGCGACCGTTGGCTGGCGCGCAAGAACGGCCTGCTCTCGTCGTCGATGAAAACTGGCTGAAGAAGTCTCCCAAGGAACTGAAGCCTTTCGTGGGGCGGTTCTTCAACGGACTGCGGCAGGAATCCGCCACGCTTGAAATTGCGGCGCTGATAAAAGATGTTCCAGCTGCAGGTTCGGCGCAACCGTTGGAAGCGCACGAATCGCTCCGACAGGATTCCTTGCCGACAGTCAGCCATATTACCCGCGAGGTTCCCAGCGACCTCACCCTTCCCGGCAACCGGCCGCCGCTTGGCACAATCCATCCCGGTCATGCAGATGCAGCGCGAGATTGAAGAGATCTTTCTGAATCTAGGATTCCGCATCGAGAGCGGCCCGGAGATCGAATCCACCTACTACAATTTTGACGCGCTGAATATTCCCGAGAGCCATCCCTCGCGCGACGATTGGGACACGCTCTACATCGATTCCAAAACCGTTTTGCGCACGCACACTTCGCCTGTGCAGATCCGCTCCATGGAAAAATACGGCGCGCCGCTGCACATCATCATTCCGGGAAAGTGCTATCGCCACGACAGTCCCGACGCCAGCCACTCGCCCATGTTCCATCAAATCGAAGGCCTGGCGATCGCGAGTGATATCACCTTCGCCGATTTGAAGGGCACGCTGGACTTCTTTGCCAAAAAACTGTTTGGCGAGAAAATCCGCACGCGCTTTCAGCCCAGCTTTTTCCCCTTTACCGAACCGAGCGGCGAAGTTTCCATCAGTTGCATTTTCTGCGGCGGCGAAGGTTGCCGGGTGTGCAAGGAGAGCGGCTGGATTGAAGTGATGGGCTGCGGCATGGTCATCCCCAGGTGTTGCGCAACGGCGGCATCGATCCGGAAAAATATTCGGGCTGGGCATTTGGCCTGGGCATCGACCGCTTCGCCATGATGAAGTACGACATCAATGACATTCAGCTCTTTTTCCAGAGCGACGTTCGTTTCTTGCGGCAATTTTGAACCTGCGTTGGGGCGGTTCGCGAATCGCCCCTACTATTCCTTGCTAATATGAAGATTTCGGTAAATTGGCTTAAAGAATTCGTCGACGATTGTGAGCACGCCCCGCCAGCTCAAGTCCGATCTCACGATGATCGGTCTCAACACCGAGGGGCTGCAGCGGTGGGAGACGACTGGGTGCTCGACGTCGAAGTGACGACGAATCGGCCCGATTGCCTGAATCACTACGGCGTCGCGCGCGAACTCGCGACGCTTTACCGCCAGCCGCTTAAAAAAGTCGAAATTGCGGTGAAGGAATCGGGCAGGCCGGCGAAAGACGTGGTCTCTATTGAGATTTCCGATCCCGACCTCTGCGCGCGATACTGTGGCCGCGTCGTGCAGAACGTGAAAGTGGGACCGTCGCCCGACTGGCTGGTGAAGCGGCTGGAAGCGGTCGGGCAGCGGTCCATCAACAACGTCGCCGACGCCACCAACTATGTGCTGATGGAATTGGGGCATCCGCTCCACGCTTTTGATTTGTCGCGGTTGAAGCAACATAAGATCATTGTCCGGCGCGCCAAGACGGGAGAGCCGCTGCGAACGCTTGATGGCAACGACCACACGCTGACCCGGACAACCTGGTTATCGCCGATGGCACGCATCCCGTTGCGCTTGCCGGCGTCATGGGCGGGCAGGAATCGGAAATTTCTCTCGAGTACGCGCGACGTGTTGCTGGAGAGCGCGTGGTTTGATCCCGTCTCGATCCGGCGCACCTCGAAATCACAGGGATTCCACACTGAAGCCTCGCACCGGTTTGAGCGTGGAGCCGATATTCAGATGGCGCCGCTGGCTCTCGACCGCACCGCGGCGCTGATTCAGCGAATCGCCGGCGGAGAAATCCTGCAGGGAATGATTGACGTCTACCCGCGGCCCCCGCTGGTCCAGAGCATCCTGTTCCGCCGCAGTGAGATTTCTCGCATCTTGGGGGCCGAGGTCGCGCCCGAAGAGGTGGAACGCATCCTGAACGGCCTGGGATTTGTGGTGGAGGCCTCCAATGGCATTGTCTGGGTGGTGACGGCGCCTTCATTCCGCGTCGATGTCTCGCGCGAAGTGGACTTGGTTGAGGAAGTCACGCGGCATGTTGGTTATGACCAACTCCCCTCGCGTGTTCGGCCTGCGCCTCCGCGTGTCGAGAAGGATGTCACGCGCGAGAAAGTCATTTCGACCTCTTCGCTGCTCGTGAGCCTGGGATTCCACGAAATCATTACGACTTCGATGGTCGATCCCGCCGAGGGAGAGAAGTTTTCCGCGTCCACACCTGTCATTCTCGAAAACCCTCTGAGCCAGGACGCTTCCGCCATGCGCGCGTCGGCCGTTCCGAGCATGCTACGGGCCATCCGCTGGAATCTCGACCGCGATACGAACGACGCCAAACTTTTTGAGCTGGGCAAGACCTACAGCATGGGCGCCAACGGCGTTCCGGAGGAGCACCGCGTTTTGACGCTGGGCAGCACGGGGAATCGCCGCGCGGCTTCGCTGTATGACAACGAAGCCTCGCTCGATTTCTTTGACCTCAAGGGCGAGTTGGAAGCGATTCTCGGCGCGTTCGAAATTCCGAAGCTGGCGTTTGAGCCTTCCGGTCCCGCATATTTGCAGCCCGGTCAATGTGGACGCCTGCGATCCGGCGAGATCGAACTCGCGGTGATGGGGCAGATTCATCAGGATGTGGCGCGCGACTACAAATTGCGCCAGCCGGTTTGGGTGGCGGAAATTAATTTTGAGCGCGTGTTGCAATTTCCGCTACACACGAAGAAGTTTCAGCCGATCTCCAAGTTTCCTGCTGTCGAAAGGGATTTTTCCCTGGTGGTGCCCGACGAAGTGCCTTATGTAAAAATCACTTCCGCCGTCAGCGGACTCCGTATCAACGAGATTTGGGGATTTCTCGCCGTCGACCGGTTTCGCGGGGGCAGCATTCCAGCGGGGCACTATAGCCTTTTGCTGCGCGTCACATTTCAGAGCCAGGCGCGAACCCTTACCGGGGACGAGATTGAAGAATTCAGTCAACGCTTGCTGACGGCGCTTCAAAGATTGGGGATCAATCTGCGCGCGCAGGCAACGCCCGGGCTGGATTCGATGACACCAAGATCGCGGTAAAAATTGCAAGGGGAGCACATGACGGACAACAACCATCAATTCGAACGGCTTGAAGAAAAAATGCTGAAGGCGATTGAACTCTTCAAGAAGACGCAGACGGAAAAGCGCGTGCTTGAGCAGGAGAACGAAAAGTTGAGGGCGGAGATCAAGGAACATTCCCACGGGAACAGCGCGCTGGACCGCGAACTGATTGCCCTGCGCAAGGAGCGGGAAGATGTGCGCGCCCGCCTGGAAAAATTGCTCGAGCGGATTGATTTGTTGACAACCTCCGAGTCCGGGGGATAATCAGCCTGTGGCGGGGCGCTGGGTTCCAATCTTGAATCTTGAATTTTGAATCCTGATTTCTGGCGCGCAAACGTTCCGGCCACCACATTCATTCCCGGGAGGGCGTCGACCAACATGGCAAAGGATTCCCAAAGCATTCGAGTGGTCATTTACGACCAGGAATACTTTATGCGGGGCGACCTCAATCAGGCATACATCGAGAAGCTCGCAACTTATCTCGACACCAAAATGCGCTCGATTGCCGAGCGGACGCGAACGGTGGATACGGTGCGTGTGGCGATGCTCGCGGCCTTGAACGTGGCGGACGAATACCATCAGATGAAAGCCAAGTACGAAAAGGCCACCCACGATATCGACGAAAAAGTGGGTGAATACACCGCGGCGCTCGATCAGTTTCTCAAAGAGGCGAAATAGATCAACGGCGAGAGTTGATGGGGGCGGATCGCGGGTTAAAGGGTGAAGTTCGAAGGTTGAAGGCTAATGGGTAAAGGCTAAAATCGACGAAGTGCTGCTGAGCCCTGGTGGAATTCAAGATTCAAAATTCAAGATTCAAGATTTAAGACTCAAGATTTGAGATTGAAGATACAAGTTTCGGTCTGCAGAATTTGGAATTCAGCCTCTAACCTTTAGCCATTAAACTTTAGCCTTCACCCTTTAACTTTTTGGTTTTAGCCTCGCCCTCTTTTCTTATGCGTATTCTCTTCATCGGTGACATTGTGGGCCAGCCGGGCCGGCGTATGGTGAAAGACACGCTGCCCCGACTGCGCGAAGAACTCCAGCCGGACCTCATTCTGGCCAACGGTGAAAACGCCGCCGCGGGGTTTGGCATTACGCCGTCTCTGGTGGAAGAGCTGCTCGATCTTGGCATCGCCGTGCTGACCTCGGGGAATCATATTTGGGACAAGAAGGAGATCTATTCCTATTTCCGCGATCAGGTGAACGGCCGCCTGCTGCGACCCGCCAACTATCCCGGCGATTCTCCCGGCCGGGGCCTCTACATCGGCGAAACTCCCACGGGAATTGGATATGCCGTGTTGAATCTGCAAGGGCGCATCTTCATGCCACCCCTCGATTGCCCCTTCCGCAAGGCGGATGAACTGCTTGCTAGCATTCCCAGCGATGTGAAGATTCGCATCGTCGATTTTCACGCCGAAGCTACGTCGGAAAAGCAGGCCATGGGTTGGTATCTTGATGGACGCGCCACCGCCGTGGTCGGTACGCACACCCACATTCCGACCGCGGACGAGAATATTCTCCCGCAAGGCACGGCTTATCAAACCGACCTGGGCATGACCGGGCCCTACGAATCGATCATTGGAATGGCGCGCGAATCGGTCCTCCAAAAATTCCTCGATCAACTTCCCGCCCGATTTGAAGTGGCAAGCGGAGACGTCCGCCTCTGCGGTGTTCTTATCGATGCCGATCCGGAGACGGGCCGCGCCACCTCGATCCAGCGAATCCTGCGCAAGCAGAATTCGTGAGCCCCCCAGTTTTGATTCCGCGCAAGTCCAACTTCTTGCCAACGCATCCGCCGGGTTAAGATGAACCATCATGCTTCCCGCCGCCATCCTCAAACAGCGCGCACTCGATCTCGGGTTTGACCTCGTGGGGATTGCTCCCGCCACGGCATCCAAGGACTCCGAGTTTCTTGCGAAGTGGATTCAGCAGGGCTACGGCGGCGAGATGCGGTACCTCGAAAATCCGCGGCGCGAAGATCCCCGGCGAGTTTTGCCTTCGGTCCAGTCCATCATCTGCGCAGGCCTCGTCTACAACGCCCCATATCCTTACTCGGTTGAGATGGAAAGCTCCCGTGCAGGTGAGAATCGGCGGCATTCAGATGACGTAACGGGAAGCGAGCCGCCGCGGGGTTGGATCTCGCGCTATGCGTGGGGGCGGGATTACCACAAGGTCATGCGGAAGAAACTGGAACAACTGCGCGCAGCAATTGAGCAACTCGCCGCGGGAGTCGAAACGCGCGTCTATGTCGATACCGGGCCCATCTTGGAGCGGGCCTTTGCGCGGCTCTCCGGCATTGGATGGATGGGAAAAAACACCTGCCTGATCAACGAGCAGAAGGGATCATGGTTTTTCCTGGGCGTGATTTTGACCAGCCTGGAACTGGCTCCCGACGTTCCCGCGCCCGACCGTTGTGGCTCCTGCACGCGCTGCCTCGAAGCCTGTCCCACGGGGGCCCTGACTGAACCCTATGTGATGGACGCGTCGCGTTGCATCGCCTACCTCAACATCGAGCTGCGCGGCGCTATTCCCGAGAAGTTTCGGCCGGCCGTTGGCAACAATGTTTTTGGCTGCGACATCTGCCAGGATGTTTGTCCATGGAACAAGCGTCCTTTGTCATTGGTCAGTGGTCCTTTGCAAAACGGTGTTGCCAGAGAAGATCATTCAGTTGCGGGCGTGACACCGAGGAGCGCGGCGGCTACATTGCTTCCGGAATTTCAGCCTTTGCAGGTTGAGACCAAATTTGGAGAATCGGCGGGCGAGAGCGACCCTGTCGTTCAGCAATCATCCGCCAAACGGTTCTCCCTTTTCAATCCCACGATCGAGCAATTGGCGTCGATGACGGAAGCTGATTTCAGCCGGGCCTTTGCGCACTCACCGATTAAGCGCACGAAATACCGCGGCTGGCTGCGCAATCTATGTGTGGCAATGGGAAACTCCGGCGACCGCCGATTCATCCCATGGCTTGACGCCGCGGCGGGTAACCCCGATCCGATCGTGAGTGAACATGCGACGTGGGCGTTGAAAAGGTTGCAGGATGGGGGCTGAACCGGTTTTCGGGATGCCGTCCTGGGTGACATTAGCCACGGAGTGGCGAAAGAAGGTAGCCCACGGCGTAAGCCGTGGGGGACGAATAGATTTGTTCCCAACGAGCCCCAGCGGGGCGACAGAAAATCGCTGTGTGCCCCCAAAGGGAAGGGCTCCGTCCAGGAAGATCGTGAGGTTTTGTTTCTTTCGCCCCTTGGGGGGCTTGGGGGATTGGTGATGCGCCATTCCCACGGCTCACGCCGTGGGCTACGATCTTTCGCCCGCTTCGCGGGCTTCATCAATGGGGAAGGATTATCGCCTGGACGAGATGAGCGCCGATTTACCGTCACGCAGGCGATCTCAGACCCTCGAAGGCTTCGTCCTGCTTATGATTCGATCGGTTTGGGCTGGGTATATCTCGGCAGGAAAAGCATCAATCCTCCGGTGAGGGCCATCGCCGCGGCGAGTAATGTAAGTAGCGCTGTGTAAGATCCGGTGGAATCAAACGCGCGGCCGAGAATCACGGGTCCGATGGCGCCGGCGATGGCGTAAAAGGTCCAGGTAATGCCGTACAAAGTGGAAAAGGCGCGCACCCCGAAATAGCGCGTGAGCAGGAACGGAGTGATGTCCGCCTCGCCGCCCGCGCCCACTCCGATCATCCCCGCCGCCAAACAGCCGGTCACCAGGGTGTTGGCCCGGGCGAGAAGCAGAATTCCCCCGGCGGTAATCATAAAAACGACAAAGGCGACGCGCGCTCCGAAGAACCTGTCGAGCACCCAGCCCACCACCATGCGCCCCAGAGGCTCGATCCGCCCAGCAGGGAAGCGCACATTGCCGCACCGCCCGGGCTCATGCCGCGGTCGGTGAGCAGAGCCACGAGGTGCGTGACGGTTCCATTCATGGCGAGGGAATTGACCACCAGCACGGCCACGATGATCCAGAACGGATAGGAGCGCAGGCCTTCCTGCCAGGTGGGGCCATTGAGATGGGTGCGGCGGAATCCTGATGGACTGATGCGCGCTCGTGAATGAAACCCCAGCTCATGGGGAGCCCAATGCCCAGGGCGAGCCCGCCCAGAGACAGATACGCAGCACCGCCAGCCGGAACGCGTGATGATGGTTTGGGCAACAAATGGAAGGATCATGGACCCCAATCCGGCTCCCGCCATCACCATGGCGAAGGCCAGTCCCAGGCGGCGGTGAAACCAGCTTGAGATCGCGCGCGAGTAGGCGAGGTGCGCGGCGCCGTTGCCCACAACCCCCAGAAGAATACATGTGGCGTAGAACTGCCAGAGATGCGGACGGAGGAATGCGAACGAAGCGAAGGCGGCAGCCGTAGATCAACGAGCAGGGAAGAATGACGCGGCGCGGTCCGTAGCGGTCGAGCAAATGGCCGAGCACGGGCGAGCAGACGGCCATCGAAAGCGCGGCAAATCCGAAGCCGCTGGAAATGGCCTCGCGGCTCCAGCCAAACTGGGCGCCCAGGGGCTTCATGAACACGCTGAACGTGTACACGAACAGCGACCCGAAGCCCACCATGACGCCCAGGGACGACGCCATGACCACGCGCCAGCCGTAATAGCCGCGATCGAATTCGGTCAGCGTTGCCGCGGGAGCGTCATTTAGGGTTGTAGCCATGCTTTGCCGTTCGTTTTCCGAATTCCCGGTGCGCCTCGTCCGACATGGCATGCACGCCCGTGGCATCAATCCAGCGATTGTAGAAGTTGAACAGCGCGCAGACCGTGACCGCGTAGTAGATCGCCTCGTCCGTCCAGCCCACGGCGTAGAGAGGCTTCATATCGTCCGCGGTAATTTCCCACGCGCGATGATTGACCTTGGCGACAAAACGCAGAAGAGCTTTTTCCTTTTCCGGGAGGGCGGACGTTTCCAGATCCTCAATCGCGCCGCGCACCAGCTCTTCGCTGCCCAGCAATTCCGCCGCAACTGCGGCGTGATATTTCAGTTCAAAACGGACAGTGATTGCCTGCCGAGGTGAATGCGGCAATCAACTCGCGCAAGCCGGGCGTAGAGGACACTCGCCGCGCATGATCTCCTGCGTAAAGGCGCCGAGATGGTCGTCGCCTCCGGGCGGTAGGAGAACAGGTGCCAGATCTGCGGATATTCCTTGCCGGAGTCGCGCATCTTCTTCAGCAGGTCAGCGCGGCCTCCCGTGGGCGCGTGGTTTTCCACTCCGGGAAGAAACATTGGCGGCATCTTGGGTTTATCGGAATCCATTTTTGAATCTTGAATTT
>CAVTDA010000059.1:0-23626 GCA_963733285.1 uncultured Acidobacteriota bacterium | reverse complement strand
GCTGGCGTATGCGCGTGCTGGATACCCGGTCGCCGCGTACCTGGAGCATGGGAACGATTTCAACTGGAAATCCCTCCTGCTGTCCCAGTTCCTCCAGAATCTCGGTGTCGCCGGATTGGCGGTACCCGAAGCGGAAATTCGGCCCGACGTGAACAGAAGACGCGCGCAGCGGATTCACCAGCACCTGCCGGACAAATTCGAGGGGAGATCGGCGCGCCAGTTCCCGCGTGAACGGCAGGACAACGAGCAGGTCAATCCCGGTCTTTTCGATGAGTTCGACTTTGCGCCGAAGCGGGGTCAACAGCTTGGGTGCGTGATCGGGCGAGTTCTTGATGGGGTGCGGTTCGAAAGTGATGGCCGTGGCGCTGAAGACCTGGGCACGCGCCACTTCCACGACGCGCTTGAGCAGTTTCTGGTGCGCCAGATGAACTCCGTCAAAGTTGCCGATGGTCACGGGAGGGCGCCAACGGGTGGCCGAGTTTCTCGAAGATCACGTAATAACGCGCATCGGTTTTTCAGAACAACTGCTCTCAATCCAAAGCCCGGAACGAACGCCCGGCTGCGGCCGAGCCGTCACCTAGAATTCCAAGCTTTGTCCATCATACGCCAATTGCACGTGCAGAGGCAGGGCGGCATTCGTTGCCTCGTGGCCAAGCTCATGAGCGATGTGAGTCAGATAGGCACGGCGCGGCTTCACCCTTTCGATCGCCTCCAAAGACTGCGCCAGCGAAAAGTGCGTGGGGTGGGGCTTGGGACGGAGGCCATCGATAATCAGGGTATCGAGCCCTTCGAGCAGGGGAAAAGTCGTCTCGGGGATCGCGCTGACATCGGTCACATAAGCGGTGTTGCGAAATCTGTAGCCAAAAATCGGAAGCACCCGTGAAATACGGGAATGGGCGTAACCGTCAGGCCCAAAAGGTCAAACGGACCCTCGACCAGCCGGGGATCGAGTTTGACCACTCCCCCGTATTTGTAGTCGCCATTGAAGATGTAGGAAAAGCTGGAGCGCAGCGTCTGCATGCATCGTTCATCGGCATAAACGGGAATCGGCTCATTCTGGTGGAAGTAGAAGACCCGCGTATCATCCAATCCCATGATGTGATCGGCGTGCCCGTGGGTGTAGACGATGGCATCAAGACTGGGCATGCCGGCGCGCAGGGCTTGAGTGCGAAAGTCCGGGGTCGTATCAATCACCACGCTGCGGTTGTTGAATTCAAGCAAAATTGAGGGTCGCAGGCGCTTGTCGTGCGGGTCGGAAGAGGTACACACGGCACAATGGCACAGGAGAATGGGCACTCCCGTGGAAGTTCCGGTGCCGAGAAACTTGAGGATCATCAGACTTTGCGGGCCATCCGCTTTTGCAATTCCAAAAACGTCATGCGCAACTCGTAGAGGACGTCGTCCAGCAGGCGGGATTCCTCCGACGTCAAATTACCCCGCGTCTTCTCCTGGAGAACATCGAGCAGGTCGATGGTCCGCTGAGCGTTCGGCATGTCGGGGGGGATACGCTCACCGCCAGGCCCCGCCAGCAATCCCAACTGGAACATCGTAGTCGTGCTCAGATACGAAACCAGCGTCTCAAAACCAGAGGGCTCGCCGCCAATTTCCACGCCGGACGGATCGACCAGGCGGGGGCCGGCTTTCTCGTTAGGCGAAGGAACCTCGGTTGCCGGGGCAGGGGGCTCAACCTTCGCGGGTTTGGGGGCCTCTTCCTCGCGACGCTCGCCTTCCGTGCTGAAACTTCGGCGATCGACAACTTTGAATCCGGATGATTCGTTCTTCTCATCTGCCATAAATTTCCTCGCGGCCGGACAGCGCCCAAGCCGGAAAATGTTTTGGAACCCTTCGAAATGCCTGAACGACCAGTTTAGCAATAATCCCTCAAACCAACAACCCAGGCAGAGGTCCGGTGGTAGAATCCTCACGCGTGGCCGGATACGAGCCGTGGGTTCCTTCCGCGTTTCGGGCGCGGGAAGGGTTGCAAGCACCGATCGGCTGCCCAGGACAACAGAGAAGCATGAAGACCCAAGACCAAGTCCACGAGAGCATCGCACGTTTCCAGGAGAGCTTCTGGGATAGAAAAAATACTCTGCGGCCTCCGGTGGGTATTTATGACGAAAATACGTCCCTGCCGATTAATTTTCTGCGTCGGCCATTTACCCGCCCCCTGGTGCGTCCGGAAGATCTCAACGCCGATTTCGTGGCCACCGAATATGAGTACAGCTTTGCCCGCCGAGCCGTCATCGCCGACGACTTCATGGCATTCGCCGCCCCATGGCGCGGAATTCCCTGGCTGGAAGCGGCTTGTGGTTGCGACGTGCGCTATTCCGAGGGCTCGCTCGCGCCCGCACATTTCGTGGAATCCCGCGAAGAGCTGGAGTTGATCCCCATTCCCGCCCCCAACGGCTGGCTGGACTGCATGCGGAGGGAGACTCAGCGCATTGCAGCGTCAGCCCCGCCGGAGTGCTGGGTCAGCCCCTCGATTCTGCGGGGAACTTCCGACGTTCTTGCCGCCCTGCGCGGGATGACGGAATTCTTCCTGGACCTGCATGACAACCCGCAAGCCGTGCAAAGGGCCGCAGGCCGCGTCAACCTTGCCCTGATCAAGGCCATCGATATTCACTATTCTCTGGTACCGCCGAAGTTGGGCGGCTACGGGCACTTATTTGGGCACTGGGCTCCCAGCAAGACCTTCATGCTTCAGGAAGATGCCCTGGGGATGTGCTCCCCTGCCGTTTATCGTGAAATCTTCATGCCGCTGAACGCCGCCATCATCTGCCATCTGGGGTCGTCGGTGTTCTTCCATTTTCACTCCACCGGCCACCAACACTATGCCGACGTCATGAACCTTCCCGGCATCGCCGGTCTACAGATGTCCATGGAGAGCATTGGGCCAACGTTGCTTGACATGATCCCGGTGTTCCAGCAGATTCTGGGGAAGACTCGCCTGATGCTGCAAGTGTGTTCGGGGTTCGAATACCTGCCGGAAGCACTGCGCAAGCTTCCCCACGATGGCCTCTATGTAATTATCCCATCGCGCTACATTCCCACCGACGCGGCATTCCGCGAATTGATCAGGGCTAATTTTCCGGAATAGCCGATCAGCAAGAATACGTCGAGGCCCTTGACCCATCCGCTCTTGCGAATCCGCACTCCGGCTTGATAGATTACAAGGTGGTTTGAATGACGCCGCTCATCGCGAGCAAGAATCGAGACCCGCTCTGGCTGGTGAAAATCTTCGCAAGTTGATTGAATTGACGGTCCGGTTGCGGGGTCCGGAAGGTTGCCAGTGGGACCGCGCGCAGGACTACGACACCTTGAAAAGCCTGCTCCTGGAAGAGGCGTACGAAGTAATCGACTCGGTCAACGCGCGCGATTTCGCCGGACTTGAAGACGAGTTGGGCGACCTGCTCTTCCTCGTCGTATTCTACTCGCGGCTGGCCGAGGAGGAGGGCCGATTTAATGTTGATGACGTCGTCGAGCATGTCCACGCCAAGCTGATTCGGCGGCATCCCCACGTGTTCGGCGAGACTAAAGCGGGGAATGCCGGCGAGGCGTTGCAGAGTTGGATGGCGGTAAAGCAAAAGGAACGCGCCGCAGCCGGGAAGCGCGCCCAGGATTCGCTGCTCGACGGGATTCCAAAGTCTCTGCCCTCAACGATGGTGGCGCACGAATTGGGAGTGCGCGCCGCGAGTGTGGGATTCGAGTGGGCCAAAGTCGGCGACCTGCTGGAAAAGATCGAGGAGGAGGTCCACGAGTTGCGCCAGGAACTCAGCGCTCAACCACCCAGCCCGGCCGAGCGGGTGGAGGAGGAGGTTGGCGACCTGCTCTTTGCCGTGGCCAATCTCTCCCGGTTTCTGCGCTTCGATGCAGAGACTTGCCTGCGGCGCGCCAACCAAAAATTCCAGCGGCGCTTTCAGGCGATGGAAGGAGAGATTCGAGAGCGCGGCAAGAACTTGAAAGCGTGCTCCCTGGACGAAATGGAAGTGGTTTGGGAGGAAGTTAAAACCCGCGAGACATCGGCCTCACCGCTGGCAGGTGAGAAGTTGGAATAAACGCAATTCGTCCTAATCGTCTTGCATGTCCAAACTGGCTGCGCCCGGGACTCCCGACGAACCTGGCATGAAAATCGATCACATCGAAATCCGCGAAATCCAGATGCCGTTGGTGCATTACTTTGAAACCAGCTTTGGGCGCACGACGACGCGGCGGATTGTTCTTGTCCGCGTGGATGCCGGCGGCGCGACAGGCTGGGGTGAGGTGACCGCGGGGGAATCGCCTTTCTACAGTCACGAAACACCCGATACCGCCTGGCATATTCTGCAGGATTTCCTGATTCCCTGGGCGCTTACGGCTGAATGGAGCGAACCCGCCGAGGTTGCCGCGCGCTTCCATCCGGTTCGCGGACACAACATGGCCAAGGCAGCGCTCGAAAATGCCCTTTGGGATATTCGCGCTCAACAGCAGGACCTCCCTTTGGCAAAATTAATCGGTGGCGTGCGGGATGAGTTTCCCTGCGGTGTTTCGCTCGGCATTCAGAATTCGATCGAGGCGTTGCTGGCGAAGATCGAGGGGGAATTAGCGGCGGGCTACCAACGCATCAAGGTGAAGGTCAAATCAGGATGGGACGTGAAAGTGTTGGAAGCGATTCGAAATCGCCATCCGCGCGTTCCTTTAATGGCCGATGCCAACAGCGCCTACACGCTGGCCGATTTGGCTCATCTGAAGGAATTCGACAAGTTCTATTTGATGATGATTGAACAACCCCTCGGGTGGGATGATCTGGTGGACCACGGCACTTTGCAGCGCCAGATTTCAACCCCCATCTGCCTCGATGAATCGATTCACAGTGCGGACGACGCGCGCAAGGCGCTGCAACTAGGAGCCTGCAAGATCATAAACATTAAACTTGGCCGCGTTGGCGGATTCACCGAGGCGCGCAAACTCCACGACCTTTGCCGCGCGCGCAATGTTCCCGTCTGGTGCGGAGGAATGCTCGAATCCGGCATCGGACGCGCCCACAACATCGCCATGTCCACGCTGCCGGGATTCACACTGCCGGGAGATGTGTCCGCCAGCCGGCGGTATTGGCGCGAGGACATCATCGACCCGGAAGTCGAAGTGACCCCGCAAGGGACCATTCAAATCAGTCCGTCGCCGGGGTTGGGGTACACACCCAATCTGACTCGAATCGAAAAGTTGACTGTGCGTAAGGAGTCGTTTGAGTAGCCCCGAGCCGAATTTGGCCTCCCGGCCCGCCCATCACCCCAGCCACGCCTTCATGCATCTGCTGATGTTCATCGTGATCTTTTGCTGGTCAAGCAACATCATTGCCGGGAAAGAAGCTCTGCGAAGTTTTGGTCCTATCGCCCTAGCCCAAATACGAGTTCTCTTTGCGGCAATCATCTTTGTCATGCTGTTCTTCGCGAGCGGCAGGCTGCGCCGGCTAAAATTATCTCGCCGCGATTGGTGGATGATGACCGCCATGGGCGCCACGGGAATCGCCCTCAATCAATTGACCTTCATCGGCGGGATGGCACGGACCACGGTGGCGCATACGGGGCTCATTGTGGCCCTGGGACCGGTCATGGTGCTGACCATCGCCGTGGTGATCAAACTCGAACCGATGACCGGCTGGAAATTTGCCGGCATGTCGACGGCGTTTGCCGGGGTGGCGATCCTAACGTTGGAAAAGGCAGGCGGAGGCAATGGGCATCATCTCGCCGGTGACTTGATTATGCTCGCGAGCGTCGTGGTATTTTCCATTTACATGATTCTGATGAAAGAAGTGGCCAACGATTTCGATGGCCTCACGATCAATACCCTGACCTATGGAATCGGCGCTTTGATGATGCTGCCATTCTGTGGCCGCTTGGTGTGGAACACGCACTGGCGCGCAGTGGACTTCACAGCCTGGGCGGGTCTTGCCTTTCTCGTGTTGTTTGGATCCGTCGTGTCGTACCTTCTTTTTGCCTATGTGATGACGGAGTTGACGGCCTCGCGCGTTGCCGCGTTCAACTACCTCCAACCGGTGATCGCCAGCGGGCTCGGGGTATGGATGCTTTCCGAGCGGCTGACGGCCAAGGTTCTGGTGGGTGGAGTCCTAATCTTAGCGGGTGTCTATCTGACCGAGCGCGAGAGAGGGGAAGAAAGTCTCCCCGTTCACTCTGCGGAAAGCTGAACTGCAGGAATCCCGCCGGACTAAATCGTTTCAACCATCGGGCCACGCCTGATAGGACGCAGCACGATGGCCAGCAATGCCCCCCAGACGAACCCTCCGATGTGCGCCCACCACGCGACGCCCCCGGCCGTTGCCGTCTGAATCGCGAGCATCTGATAACCCGCAATAAATTGAATAAGAAACCAATATCCCAGGAGGACGATCGCCGGAAGTTCAAACGTCCAGAAGAAGAAAAACAGGGGAATCAGCGTGGTGATACGCGCCGCGGGATGGCAAACAAAATATGCTCCCAAAATACCGGCGATGGCTCCGCTGGCTCCGATCATGGGCATACGGGACCCATGATTGGCGATTACATCGGCGATGGCCGCGGCGACTCCCGAACTCAGATAGAGGAATAGAAATGTGAGGTGTCCGAATCGGTCTTCAATGCTGCGGCCAAACACGAAGAGAAACAGCATGTTTCCCAGCAGGTGAAGCCAGCCACCATGCAGGAACATGGAAATGAAGACCGGCACAATCGTGCGCCCGAGGGGAAGGGAAAAAAGATGCGGCAGCGAATAGCGGGCCGGAATCAACCCATCCGCAACGATGAACCGGTTCAAATGCGGGCCGAGCGAAAGCTCATAGATAAACGCGCACGCGTTGACAACGATTAAAAGCAGCGTAATGGCCCAAAAGGTTCGGCGCCGGATGTGATCGGTGAGAGGAATCGGGACCATTCAGAGTTATTCTACTCTGTCCGTCGGTGTCCGATTCAGAGAAAAACACCAGGGCCGCCGGGACGGCGACCTCTTTCGCTTCAACCTATTGCCATCCCGCAGGCTCTCAAGCGCACCCGCCAGTGGCTGGAAATTTCATTCAAAGGCAACAACTTCACTCGAGCCCTTGAAGCGGAGTTCTTGAATAATCTTGCCGCCATTCCCGGCCAAGTTATAGACAACCTGATTTGAACGGTATGTGGTTCCCCGGTCCACGACCTTTCCTTCTGCCGTGGCAATGACCTTTCCCCGTTTCAAAAAAGAAACCGTGGCGGTGGTGTTGTGGTTCTGCACCTGGACGTCGTAGGTGCCAACGGAAAGGTGGGTCCCCGCTACTGAGGCATCGTAGTGTATTTCAATGTTTTTTGAACCCGAGCCCGCCGCAACTGTGGCAAAGGCAAGCATCGCGGTGAATGCAAGACACAGGTATCTGCTGTTTTTCATCGGAACGCTCCCATGGATTAGAGTTTGGTTCTATTCGCTGAAGACAATAGCTTGGGCCGAACCGCGAAAATGAATTTCCTGGATTTTGCGGGATCCGTCAGCGGCCATTCCATAGAAGATTTCGTTCGATGGGGACTTCTTGGAACGGTCGACGACCTTTCCTTCCGCAGTGGCCACAACCTTACCCTTCTGTTCAAAGGAAACGGTTGCTCCGGGATTGTGATCCAGCCAGATCACACTGTAAGTGCCGCTCGTGATGTGATGCCCGGCAACGGTCGCGTCGTGTTGGACAACTATACTCTTGCCCTCCTTCGCGACAGCCGTGGCTACCATCGATAACGCAACGAGTAATAAAGTGATACACTTTCGCATTTTCGTCTCCATCTCCTTGATGGGATTTGTCGCCAAACTCCCAGCTCGTGCACCCTGAACGGAAACAGCATGGGAACCTGACCGACTTTGGAGCACCACGTCGCTACCTTTGCATCTTTTGTTTAGACGCATCTCCAGAATTTTGGTGAGCGTTGCCCGATAATCTTCGTTTTGAACCTTTTGCCCTCGGCCCCAGTTCCGCTGTTCCTTAGATTATACGAGAATCCAATCCAAAATGTTCCACTATTTTGTGAGGCAATTGTGAATGTTCTGTAACATCCATCGTTATTCTTCAAAACCAGCGTGATAAGAGGCCCGGCTCGTTGACCGCTAACGAGAGGCAGGGATATACTTCGCGGGAGGATCGTGGGGGTGAATCAGAGCACAATGGGTCAAACAAGTCCTATTTCTCCGCGCAGACGACGAGCCCCTCGAACAAGAAGATGAAATCGAACGCCCTAGCAAAGGACCTTGCCCGCATTGTCGGTGAGGACGGCGTCTTATGGTGCGCGGACGACCTCATGCTCTACGAGTATGACGCGCTCTCCTCGATGCGTCAGCCGGACGTCGTGGCATTTCCGCGCACCACCGACCACGTCGTGGGCATCGTCAAACTGGCCTTGCAGTACGATTTGCCCCTGGTGGCGCGGGGCGCGGGAACCGGTCTGAGTGGCGGTTCCGTGGCCACGGAAGGCGGCATCCTGCTCGGTTTCTCCCGCATGAAGCAAATCCTGGAAATTGACCTGGAAAATCAGCGTGCCCGAGTTCAGCCCGGAGTTGTCAATCTGGATTTGTCGCTGGCGGTTTCCGATGACGGCTACTATTACGCTCCTGACCCCTCCAGCCAGAAGGCCTGCACGATTGGCGGCAACGTGGCCGAGAATTCCGGCGGCCCGCACACGTTGGCTTACGGCGTTACGACCAATCACGTCCTGGGCCTGGAAATCGTCCTGCCGGACGGCGAGGTCATTCACACCGGGGCAAGCCATTGGGACAAGCCCGGGTACGATCTTTCTGGTCTGTTTGTGGGTTCGGAAGGGACGCTCGGCATCGTGACGGAGGCGACCGTCCGTCTTTCGCGCAAGCCGGAAGCGGTCAAGACCCTGCTGGCAATTTACAACGAGGTTGTGGGCGCGACACGAACCGTAGCCGCAATTACGGCCAAAGGGATTACTCCCGCCGCCGTAGAGATGATGGACGGCTTTTGCCTTCGCGCCGTCGAAGACGCCGTTCATGCCGGCTACCCGCGGGATTGTGGCGCAGTGCTGCTGATAGAAGTTGAAGGATTAAAGGAAGCCGTGGAAGAGCACGCCGACGAGATCGAAGCCGTCCGCCTGATAACTTTGCCCGGGAAGTCCGGCGGGCGAAATCGGCGGAGGAACGAGACCTCCTGTGGAAGGGCAGAAAGGGGGCATTCGGCGCAATTGGCCGCATTAGTCCCAATTTCTATGTTCAGGACGGCGTGATTCCTCGAACACGTCTACCCGAAATGCTCGAATTCATCGGCGACATCGAGAAAAAATACGATCTTTCACATCGGCAATATCTTTCATGCCGGGGACGGGAATCTCCACCCCCTGATCATGTACGATGAGCGCGACCATGAGCAGACTTGCGCGCGTCATCAAGGCGGCCAAGGACATTATTACCCGCTGCGTCGAAATGGGCGGGTCGATCACCGGCGAACATGGAGTGGGCCTCGAAAAGAGTGACCTCATGCCGCTCATCTTTTCCGAGGCAGATCTGGACTTGATGGGACAAATCAAGAATCTCTTTAATCCCCGAGGACGATTGAATCCCGGAAAACTTCTTCCCACTGGCAAGATGTGCGGCGAACTCCGTGGTGGTCTGCTTCCAGGAGGTACAGCGTGACGGAGGCTTTGACGGCAACCGTGCGCTCGGAACTGGCAGCTCTTATTGGCGAGGGGCAGGTTCGCGCGGACGAAGCGACCTGCTTAGCCTTCATCGTCGATGGAATGCTTCCGCAGTTCGCCGTATTCCCCTCCCACGGCCGAACAAGTGGCCGCCGTCTTGCACTATGCAAGTGAACATCGAATGGCTCTGATTCCACTCGGGTACGGCACAAAACTTGCCACAGGGGCTCGGCCACGCCAGTACGACATCGCTCTATCGCTTCGAGAATTGCGGCGCGTCATTCACTTCGAGCCGGCCGACCTAACCATCGGGGTTGAGGCGGGTATGCCACTTCAAGAATTCCAGGAGCGTATTGGGAAAAATAATCTTTGGCTACCCTTGGATCCCCGCGGGAGGTGGAGAATCCAGTATCGGTGGAATCATCGCCACCAATGCTGCGGGACCCTTGCGGCAGGGATATGGCGGGCCGCGCGATATGGTTATCGGCTTGAAGGTCGCGACGACCGACGGGAAGATCGCCAAAACCGGCGGCAGGGTGGTTAAGAACGTTGCGGGTTACGACCTGGGGAAGTTATTCACCGGCTCCTTGGGGTCGCTTGGGGTCATTGTTGAAGCCAATTTGAAGCTTTTTCCCATGCACCCGGCACGCGCGACATTTGCCTTCAAGATAGGAACGCTGGAGGCTGCGCGCGACTTGCGCCGGAACATTCTCCGTTCGCCAATTGATCCTATGCGCCTTGTGCTCCTGGATGTACCGGCTTTGGAGCTTTTCGGTGATTTGCCCCAGGCGCCGCCGGCCAAACCCGGGATTGAATTGTGGATCGAAGTGGGTGGGTCGCACCGTGTCATCGAACGCTGCCTGCTTGAACTTCGTCACTTGGCTTCTGCCGCCGGCGCCGCGCTGGAAAGACGGGACGATGCGGATGAATCCTGGCAGAAGATTTCGAATTTGGCGCTTTGGCTTCAGCCCAAATATAACAACCTGGCCGTTCTGAAGGCAGCACTGCCGCTCGCGGCTACGGAAGAATTCTTGCGACGCTCGCAACGGGAGGCATCGGCGGCAGAAATCCCGCTTGCCAGCTTTGTGCAAGTTGGCGTAGGAATCGTACACCTTTGCATTCTGCAAGAATGTGTAAGCGGAGGAGTTGCCGATTTCGTTGGCACGGTGCGCCGAGTTGCGGCTGACCTGGCCGGAACTCTGATTGTCGAACACTGCGGCGCGGAACTTAAACGAACCGTCGACGTCTGGGGGGCGCACTCCGACGACCTAGGGGCAATGCACAGATTGAAATCGGTCTGGGATCCGAATGCCATACTATCTCCGGGTCGCTTTGTTGATGGAATTTAGTTTCAGGGTTATTCATTGATCGATCCAACAAGAAGCACTTCAAGCGGGCAGGGAAGCGCGGCCAACGCCCCCCTCAAACCCTCCGGGTACGGTGAGGGCGAAGCTCCACGTTGGGCGGACTATTCCCGCTGCGTGCATTGCGGCCTTTGCCTGAATGCCTGCCCCACCTACCGCGAATTGGGACTCGAGATGGATTCGCCGCGCGGCCGAATCTACCAGATGATCCAGGTTGAAAAGGGGCGTCTGCCAATCGGTGAAAGCTTTGTCAAGCACATCGATCTCTGCCTGGATTGCCGCGCTTGTGAAACCGCCTGCCCATCGGGGGTCGAATACGGAAAGCTGGTGGAAGTCGCGCGCGCTCAAATCGAGCAACACTATCACCGGCCGCCGCTGACCACCCTGATGCGCAAATTGTTCTATTACGAGATTTTGCCGCATCCTCGCCGACTGCAATTCGCCGGAAAACTTCTGCGCTTCTACCAGCGCTCCGGGCTGGAAAAGCTGGTGCTCGGCTTCCGGTGTTTAAAGGTGCTCCCGGGCCGAATGGAGCAAGTGGCGCAGCTCTCGCCTCGAGGATGGAGAAGTCCGTTCTTCTATGAAAGCTTGGGCAAAACGTTTCCGGCGGTAGGCGAGCGCCGATACCGGGTGGCGCTGTTTGCCGGTTGCATCGCCAATCTGTCATTTGCCCGGTTGAATGATGCGACGATTCGTGTGCTGACGAAAAACGGATGCGAAGTGGTGGTTCCCGCGACCAAGGCTGCTGCGGGGCCCTGCACGTTCACGCTGGAATTCGCGATATTGCCCGCAACCTTGCCAAGCAGCAACATTGAAGTCTTTCGCGACGAAGAATTTGACGCTTACATCACCAACGCGGCCGGATGCGGATCGGTGCTCAAGGAGTATCCACTCCTGTTTGAGGAGGAAGACGAGAATTCCACGAGCCCGCCAAAGCCTTCGTGGACAAACTGCGCGATGTGACCGAATTCCTGGCAGGCATCGATTTCAACTGCGAGTTGGGGACCCTCAACATGCGTGCCACCTATCAGGACCCCTGCCACCTGGGTCACGCTCAGAGGGTCCGCAGCGCGCCGCGCAAACTCCTCTCAGCCATTCCGGGCCTCGAACTAATCGAATTGAAAGAAGCGGATATCTGTTGTGGCAGCGCCGGGCGTTTACAATGTCGTTCACAACGAAATGTCCGACCGATTGCTGGAAAACAAAATGCGCCGCATCGGTGAAACCCGCGCGGAACTGGTGTTAACCGCCAATCCTGGATGCCTCCTGCAATTGCGCGCGGGAGTTCAACGGTCTGGCAACACGCCGCCGGGTTTTGCACGTTGATCGAATTGCTGGACGAGGCCTATCTCCAGTGCCGAATCGCGAATGAACAAGTTAGCGAGCTTCAGAGAAAGCCTGCCGCATCAGGCTGAGCTCGGTTATCGAATAACAACGATCCCATAACTGACGAATGAGGTTTTGCGCCATGCCGAACGAAACACTCCCGCTGCCGCGGACAATACTCTGAAGCCAGTCGCACGTCCCCAAACTTACCTGTTTTCAGGATTACGAATCCCGCTGCCAATCCTTTCGCTGGGAAGATGCCCATGGCGAATTTGACTGGTCGAAAACCGGCAAGGTCAACATGGCACACGAGGCCGATCGACCGCCACCTCACTCGCGGCCGGCGCAACAAACTCGCACTGATTTACACTGACAAGGAACGGACCGAGCGCTTCACCTTCGAGGATATGTCGGTCCAATCCAATCGCTTCGCCAACGTGCTCCGCAAGCTGGGTGTAGGTAAAGGTGACCGCGTATTTGTGTTCCTGGGCCGGCGCCCGGAACTTTATATTGCGATTCTTGGGAATTTTGAAAATCGGCGCGATTCCCAGCCCCCTCTTTGAAGCCTTCATGGAGGACGCCGTCCGTGACCGCATGGCGAATGCGGAAGCCGTGGCTCTGGTGACATCGCCTGCACTCGTGGAACGCGTGCCTCAATACGAACTGCCTTCCCTGAAGCACATTATCCTGGTGGGCGCCTCCCCGAGCGAAGTGGGAGAAGGGCAGAAAAGCTACGATGACCTGATGTCCAAGGCCGAGGACAAGACCGAGATCGAGTGGCTGACGCTCGACGATCCGCTCATCATGCACTACACGTCGGGTTCCACCGGCAAACCCAAAGGCGTGCTGCATGTGCAGAAGGCCATGCTCGGCCACCTGATGACCGGCCGCTGGGTGCACGACCTACGCGAGGACGACGTGTATTGGTGTACGGCCGATCCTGGCTGGGTTACGGGAACTTCCTACGGAATCTTCTCGCCCTGGTTGAACGGCGCCACTAACCTTGTCCGCGGCGGGCGCTTCAACGCCGCCGACTGGTACGAAACCATTCAGCGATTTGGCGTCAACATCTGGTACAGCGCACCGACGGCATTCCGCATGTTAATGGCAGCGGGCGATGAAGTCGTCAAGCGCTTCGATCTTTCCAGCCTGCGGCATGTGCTGAGCGTGGGTGAACCTCTGAATCCGGAAGTGGTTTGGTGGGGATGGCGAACCTATGGCCGTAGGATTCACGACAACTGGTGGATGACCGAAACCGGCCACATCCTGATTTCAAATTACCCGTCCATGACAATTCGTCCCGGATCCATGGGACGGCCGATTCCGGGTGTGTACGCCACGATCGTCGATGACGACGGCAAGGAAGTGCCGTCGAATACGCTGGGCAATCTGGTCGTTAAGCCCGGCTGGCCCGGCATGATGAAGACGATTTGGAAGCAGCCGGAGCGCTACGAATCCTATTTCCGTATTCCGGGCTGGTATGTCACCGGGGACAGCGCCTACAAGGATGCAGACGGATACTTCTGGTTCCAGGGCCGCGTCGACGACCTCATCATCACGGCCGGAGAAAATGTCGGGCCGTTTGAGGTGGAAAGCTGCCTGGTCGAACACCCCGCCGTCGCTGAAGCCGGAGTAATTGGCAAGCCCGACGTCATGCGCGGGCACATCATCAAGGCTTTCATTTCCCTGCGCGATGGACATCACCCCAGCGACGAACTGAAGGAAGAGATTCAGAAATTCGTGCGCCAGAAGCTTGCCGCTCATGCCGCACCGCGCGAAATCGAATTCCGCGAAAAGCTGCCCAAAACCCGCAGTGGCAAAATCATGCGGCGCGTGCTGAAGGCGTGGGAATTGGGCCTGCCCACCGGCGACCTCTCCACTTTGGAGGATTAGCCGTCACGCTGCACTGCAGGCATGCCTCCATGCTCCTGTCTCTGCAGCCAGCGTGACGTTTCGGCGGAGGGCTAAACCACAGCCAAACACCGCGGCCTCGGGAAGAAACCCACCAGCTCAGTGCTTAGGAACTCCTACGCCCCGCCGACGAAAAGACGAGCCTTTCATTCCACCCGGCGGGCAGAATGGATTTCACCACCTGAATGTTTCCGTGGGATTCTGATAAAACTTCGGTTTTCTGATTTTTTGTGGGTTCAGTCACCACGGTGGCCTTAACAGAGGCTACTGCCTTGTCGCCCACTTCGATCTGCGATTCATAGGTGCCCGTATAGATCTTGTAGAACTTCACCTCCGGGGTTTGGGAATCTTTCGAAACTTCCATACGATACTCGCCGGCGGGAAGAACCTCGCCGTTCTTGAACTTTGCCTGTTGCGCAAACATCACTTTGGCGTTCCGGGTTGAGGAATTGTGGAACCAGGAACCAAATCCCAGTGCATGCGCTTGCCAACGTGGCAATCGCGACGTAGACGACAATTTTTCTGGATGGATATTTCATAGACGATACTCCCTCCGTGGCAACAGATTGAAGCGGCATTCACCTCGCAGCGTTTTTAGCTTACGAACAAAGCATCCCCTAGGCACTCCTGTACCGAAGGAGAACGCCCACGGCCGCCAATGACGCCGCTCTCGTTACAGCCTTTGCCCAATTTGTTGGACGGTCAGAAGGGAACGCCGGGTTGTCTGTTCGCTGGAATTAGCAAAAACCTCACCAATTCAGGCGTAAAGAGAATTGAATCTGCCGCGAATTCTCCGCCGAGCTGATGCGCCCAAAATTTGACGTCGCGTAAATTAGTCCCGGGCGGTCGAAGTTCGGATGGTTCGTCAGATTGAAGAAGTCGGTTCTAAAGACAAGGTTTACAGCCTCACGAAGCGGGAACTTTCGCTCGAGGCTGGAATCCCACGTGGCCAATCCCGGACCCGTAATCACATTCCGCCCCTCGTTTCCAGGAATACTGAAGGTCCCCTGCGCATCGTTAAAAATCGGAGGAGCTACAAAGGCGCTGGTATTGAACCATTGGTTCGGACCGCGCTGGCCCGATTTGAGATCGGGATTTGAGATCATATCCGGTCGGTCCGTGCCATTTGAATCCGTCCCGCTCAAAGCGGTCGAGAGAAGGGCGGTTATCGGCTGACCGGTTTGGAGCGCGACAATGCTCGAAACCTCCCAATCGCCCAGCAGGCGGCTTCCTGTCCCTGCATTCATCCACTTTCTTCCGTTTCCCAATGGCAACTGCCAAATTCCCGAAAAGGTCAATCGTTGCCGCATATCGAAATCGGAAAGTCCATACTCCGCCCGCATATTGTAGTTATCCTGTGCCTGGTTGGTGCCGTTCAGACCCGAGGCGGTATCGAGCGACTTTCCATAGGTGTACCCTGCGGCGAATGACAGCCCGCCGGACACTCGCCGTTCAATGCGGGCCACCAGCGCGTTGTAATTCGTGTTGACATCGGTGGCCCGAATGAATTGATTGGAGCCGGGTTGCGGATGCTCGCCACGTCGTTCACCGGGCAGATTGGGAATGCCCTGGTTTTGCAAGCTTCGCCGCGGTAATTTGTGGCCCTCCGATCCTGTGTAACTTATCGGAGAAGACCGTATTCGGCGTTAATTCCTGCTCGTAGGACAGGCTCCACTCGTACACGTACCCATTGCGAAGATTGGGAGGGGAGGAGATCGCCACCGGCTCGGAATTGCCAATTGGTAGGCGAGATCGTAGTACAAAATGGGCGGGGCATACGATTGCCCGCACGCGCCGGGTCCGTAGAAACGGCACAAATCGAGGCCGAAGAGAAATTCCGTAATCGGCGCGCTCAAGCGAGTTTCCGCGGCATAATCCAGCTCGCCCAGGGAATTGAAAACGCCGAAACCGCCGCGCAAGGCGCGCTTGCGTGCGCCGGAAAGATCGTAAGCAAAACCAAGCCCGGGCGCCCAGCCGGACCATCGGGCCGGATTAAGGAATGCGGGCAATCCCGCTTGCTGGGAGGTCTCAAACTGCAATCCATATTGCTGCTGGAGTGTGGAATAAAGGCGTTGAAATCAGAGACGTGCCTGGCCGCGATCGTTCCTGACAATGAACCGTAGGCGTCGCTGGGATCGAGAATCGAACCCCTGCCATCGGCGTTGGTGGGGGGCGAGTAGAACTCCTCCGCAGGCCGTAGCTGAGAGTCAATCGCTGTGTGGCATGGTATTCATCGGCGAAGTACGCGCCGAAATAATCGGTGCGATCGTTGCCGCCGGAATTTCCGGCCTGCGCGAACGACAGAAACGGCCGGCCGAGAAGAAATCGGAAATCGACGTTGCCGAAACCGAGCCGAACCCGTCGCTAAAAGAAAATATCCCCTGGCCAAAATCCTCCACTAGATAGAAGAGCCGGTAGCGCCGCACATCCGCGCCGAATTTCCAGGTATGCCTGCCTTTCACCCAAACCAGATTGTCGGTAAATTGGAATGTGTTGTCGCTGCGAATTTGCGGCTGAAAGATGTCGCTATCGCCCATGTCCGCATAGCCGGGAACATTGATGGCGGGGATGCCGTCGTTGGTCGAGCCGGGAGCGCGCGTGATGCCCAGTGACTCCAGAAATCCGCTGTGAATGTTCTGCGCCTCTTGGTGCCGAAATAGTACGCGTAACCGAACCGGAAATCGTTGATGAGCTTCGGCCGGAAGACGGAGGTCAGCCCCAGAGCGAGGTTTCTTCCCGTGTCGTTCTTGTTCGTGCCGAACCCGGGCGGGGCGGAAGGATTGTTGGCGAACTATCGGGGACGAAAGGAAACATTGCCGTGCCGTTGAAGAGAAGGAATCGGCCAAAGAGTTGGTCTTCGGCGTTCAATTCATGATCGACGCGAGCGAGGAACTGGTCCGATCGTCACGCCGCGCAAACCCCACATTCATGTCGTTGTTCGCGCCCGCAGCGGCATTGGGTTCGTTGGGCAGAGGTTCGCGCGCCAGCACGGCAAGGGACAGCGGGTCCATGATCGGGCTGCGGGATCTGGTTCCCCTGAAATGGCTGGCCGGTGGCGGGGTCGATGATTGCGGGAAAGGCTGCCCGGTCAGAGGATTGATGCCGTTGAAGTCTCCCTGGCGGATCGCGCGGTGGGAAGCAGCGTGGTGTTGGTCAGGCTTTGATCGATGCGCAAGCCTTCGTAGTTGGTGAAAGAAAAATGTTTGGTCACGACGAATTGGCCCGCCGAGACTCGCGCCAAACTGGTTCTGGCGATAGGGCGGAATCTTGCGGCTGGGATCGTCAAAGAAATTCTTGGCATCGAGCGCGCTGTTGCGGAAGATATTCGTATCCGGTGCCGGGAAGGCTGTTGGCGCCCGAGCGCGAGGCAATATTAACCTGCGCGCCGGAAGTGACGCCCTGGTCGGCGGTGTAGGAGTCCTCGACGACGCGGAACTCCCGGATGGCATCGACCGAGGGATTCACCGTCAGGCTGTAGGCGAAAGGCTCCATCAGCGTGACGCCGTCGAGCGAAAGTTGTTGCGCTCGGAGCGCTGTCCATCCACGGAAAAACCCAGGCCCAGAGCAGCGGTATTGAATTGCTGGCTGGAGCTATTCGGATAAGGTGGAACCGCGCCCGCCGCGAGCAAGGCAAGCTGCGAAAATTGGCGGCCATTCAGGGGCAGGGAAGCGACACGCTGGTTTTCAATCTCGTCGCCGATGGCGGGCGAGTCAGTTTGCATCGAGGGGAGGGCTCCCACGCCATAACAGCGTTCCAATCGATACTTGAGAGGCGAAGGACTGTGTCCATGCGCGCGGTTTCACTACTTGAAGTGTCAGGCTTTTAACTCTGAAGGTGACAAATCCGGGAGAGCGAAACCTTCAGGTCGTAAGTACCGACCGACAATAGGGGAAATGTCTATAATCTCCATCCGCATTCGTTACAGTCTTCCGCACCTGTCCAGTGGCAGTGTTTTTAAGCTCAATTTGTGCGCCAACGCATGACAGCGCCGCTAGGGTCAGTTACCGTGCCTTCCAAAGTGCTGTTCCAGCTTTGCGCGTGGAGATTCGTCGTCGCTGGAAATATCGCACACCAAGTTGAGGAATACAGCAAAGACAGAATGGGCCATTCGTAAAGGCTTCGTTCTAAACTTGGGTTTCAAAGAAATGGCCTCGCGGCGGGGCAGGAGGAGGGAGGGGAGGCGCGGGAAAACGTAATGGTGGACGGCCACCTTCGCTCGTAGACGAGGGCGGCAATGTCCGGTAGACGTAGACCGGCCTAACCTTCTTTCATCCGGACTGTACCGTCGGCCCCGGAGTTTCACCGGATCCTGGGGAGGAGCAATGCTAGTGGTAGTGGTGAGCGAATCTCGGCATATCCACTGGCCACTGTCACTACCTCCTTCCGCCCCTCGCGGGCTATACCGCCGATCGGGAATTGGAAACGCCAGCGCTAATTCCAGCCGCGATTCCTCACCCTGCCCCGAAGGTTTTGCTTCCATATTCAATTTACCACCTTGGCGCAAATAGCTCAAGATGGCAGAGAATAGGGCAGCGGTGCGTGTTGGACTTGCGTGGGGGGAATTGTGGTCGCCAAATCGTCAATCGGAAATCGACCCCATGGCGGGTTGTCCCACCCTTGGGCATCTTTCCTCTTGACATTGCTATGCCAGTAGGCTATAATTGTTAGGAAGAGGATGGAATGAATGCCCATCGCCAAAGCCTCGACCGTCCGCAATTTTGCCCCGTCGATTGCCTGTTCGTGGGGAATCTGCCAAAGCTGAGAACTTACTGATAACAAAGGGAAAAATTTTGGATTTTCCCTTCCCAAAGCTGAGAAGGTATTGAAACTAAGGCAGTTACAAAACTCGATAACGACTTCATCAAACGCCACAATTTTTCCTGTTTAGGCGGTCGAATGGGCGAATCGAGATCGGCGCCGCAACGAAGTGCACCGCTGCCCGGAAAAGGCGCGGATGTCGCAATGCTGCTCGACCTCGATGCAAGCAGCGAGCACGCGACGCGAGCTTCGATCGGCGCCGCATATTCAATCTCAATTCCGATTAGGGTTGGTCAAATTCATCGATCGGCGCATATAATTGTTATTCATTTGCTGTCTCGTGCCTTTTGAAATTGCTGATATGGAAGATACCCCATCCCATAATCAATCCCCTCCGTCCGAAATTGAGCGCCGGCGCGGAGAGCCTTGGGCGCTCGGCACGGTGCTGGGCTATGCCTCGGCCAGCATCTTTGACCGCCTGGGAGTCCAAGCCGCCGATCCGCTCGTAGGCCCGGTTTTACGCGGTCTGCCCAGCCTGCTGATGGGCATCTTTTTGGTTTGGAAAAACAAAACCTTTGACCAGATGCGTCCGAGTTCGCCGCGCTATATCGGCGCGCGCGCCATCATGGCGTTTGTCGGCGCCGGAATTATCTCCACGCTGGGATTATTTCTCTACTATTTCGCCATTCGCCTCGGCGGCGTCATCATCACCGTGCCCGTGCAGGAAACCTACGTGATTTGGGGAACCTTGATCGCCTGGGTCTTTCTTCACGAGCGCATTCACCGCCACGCGTTGCTGGGAGTGGGATTAATTTTTGCCGGCCTCCTTGGCCTCACGTTTGGACAATTGGGCGGACAGCCCATCTCCGCCCATTGGTATCTCGCCATTCCGCTGGCGTTCACCACGGCGCTGACCTACGGCGTGTCGGGCGTGCTTTGGCGGGATGGCCAACTTCGCGGCGCGCATCAATCGACCGCCATCTTCCTGCAATTTTTGACCAGTGTGCTTGTGGGACTTGCGGGGCTGCTGATCTTTGCTCCTGGATTACTTCTGCACAAGGCGGCATGGGGTGGCTTGGAAGAGTTACTGGTGAGTGGAGTTCTATCCGGCGTGCTCGCCATTTATTGCATGTTCACGGCCCTGAGATTAATGGCGGTCGCGCGCGTGTATGCTTTTTCCGCCATTCAACCCCTCATCGCGACTTTGTTCGCCCACTTCTTTTTGCACGAATTCCTCAACGGGTTGATGCTCGCCGGGATTGCGATGGTGTCGGTAGGCGTCATCCTCACCCAGGTCTTTCGCCCCAAGGATGAAAAGCAGGCGTAAATGTAGGTCGAATGTCCCCGCCCGGCGACTTCTGAACACGTTCAAAAAAGAGCTTGACAGTCCTTCGCCTCCGGCGCATACTCCTTTTGAACATGTTCAACTCTACTTCCAATCCGAAAGCCACACCCAAAGCCGAAGAAACCGGTCTCAAGATCCTGCACGCGGCGCTTGACCTCTTCCGCCACGAGGGCTTCGACAGCGCCACGATGCGGGGCATCGCGCAGAAGGCCGAAGTCGCCACCGGTGCCGCCTATTACTACTACCCGTCGAAGGAAGCCATCGTCCTCGACTTCACCAGCGCTCGTGCGCCGAGATGCAGCCGCGCATTGAGACGGCTTTGCACGATGCGCGGGGGCTGGAAGGCCGATTGCGCGAGTTGATTCGCGTCAAGCTCGACCATTTCGCGCCCAACCGCGGCGTCTTGCGTGCGCTCCTGCGAAACGGCGCCGACCCCAAGCATCCGCTCTCTCCGTTTAGCCCCGAGACTCGCGCGATTCGCGACATTGATATCGCCTGGTTCCGGCGGATTTTGTTGGACTGCGGCGTCCGCATCCCGCGCGATCTTGAGCCCGAGCTGCCTGGCGTACTCTGGTTCTTCCAGATGGGCATAATCTTCTTCTGGGTCATCGACGAGTCGAAAGATCAGTCTCGGACGGTGCGACTGCTCGACCTCGCGTGCAAGAGCGTCGCGAGCCTGATTCGATTCTCCGCGCTGCCCTTCATGCGGCCGTTGCGCAAGACCGCGCTGCAACTGATCGAAATCGCAAAAGGGGATTAGCCATTGACGAAAACAAACCGTCAAGTCGTGGCGTTCGGCATTCTGGTCTGCGTGGCTCTCTGCGGAATCGGCTTGGTGCGCACAGGCGTTTATGGCTGGACCTTGTTCGTCGTCTTTCCCGTGATTCTAGGTGGACTTGCCACCTGGGTCTTCCAACCCGCGACGGAAACGAAGTCGTGGTGCTTGGGTGGTATCACGGCCGGCATCGCCTCGTGCCTCTTCCTTGTCGTGGGACTGGAAGGCATTGTCTGCGTTGTAATGTCTCTGCCTCTTGTCGTGCCAGAGGGGATGTTCGGAGGCTGGTTGACCTATCGGATGATGCATCGACGTCGGGCCGGCGGGGAACTCGCCCTGTTGCTTTTGCTGGCTCCGGGCACGCTGATCTGGGATATCAAGGCTCCTTCGCCGGTTTACGAAGTGAGGACGGCAATCACCGTCGCGGCATCGCCAGAACAAGTTTGGAAGCACGTGGTCAGCTTCTCGGAGTTACCCGATCCGCCCGAGTGGTATTTTCGCGACGGTATCGCGTACCCCATCCGGGCGCGGATTGATGGGTCGGGCCCGGGCGCCATCCGCTACTGTGAATTCTCCACCGGCCCCTTCGTCGAGCCGATCCAGGTTTGGGACCAGCCGCATCTCTTGGCCTTCAACGTCACGCAGAATCCCGCGCCGATGAACGAGTGGAGCCCCTACGGGAGGATCGTGACCAAACACCTGCACGGATACCTGGTTTCAAAGCACGGCCAGTTCCGGCTCATCCCCTTGTCAAACGGCCGGACGCTGCTCGAAGGGACGACATGGTACCAGCACGGCCTCTGGCCTGCACAATATTGGAAATTGTGGTCCGATGCCATCATCCATCGAATCCACCTGCGGGTCTTGAATCACGTGCGTGCTCTTGCCGAGCAGGATTGCGCGCGGGACAGAGGCTTCACAAGGTAAGCATCATGACCGCCACCCGAGGTCGGTGAGATCACGTTGGGGCGGTTGAATGGAGGTAAAACTTGCAAGGCAGGGAATTCGACATTGTCACCGGGGCCTTTGGATATACCGGCAAATACATCACGCGCCGCCTGCTAGCCATGGGGCGCGGCGTCAGGACGCTCACCGGGCACCCCGGCCGTCACGACCCGTTCAATGGAGAGGTCGAGGTCGCGCCGTTGCAGTTTGACCGGCCGGCGGAGCTGGCAGAATCCATGCGCGGCGCAACCACGCTTTACAACACTTACTGGGTGCGCTTTGCACGCGGGGAAGTCACCTATGAAAAAGCCGTTCAGAACACGCGGATTCTCTTCCAGGCGGGGCGCGCGGCGGGAGTCGGGAAGATCGTTCACACCAGCATCGCGAATCCCTCGCTCGGCTCGCCACTAGGCTACTACGAAGGAAAGGCGCGAATCGAGGAAATCCTAGCCGGGTTGGGCACTTCGTACGCGATTCTGCGGCCCACCGTCATTTTTGGCGTGGAAGACGTGCTGATCAACAACATCGCCTGGATCTTGCGCCATTTGCCGGCGTTCGCCATTCCGTGGCCGGGAGACTACCCTTTGCAGCCGGTTTACGTGGTCGATTTCGCGGAACTTGCCGTGAACTTGGGGCGGCAGGAGGGCCATCAGTTTTGGACGCCGTCGGCCCTGAAATCTTCACCTTTAAGGAGCTGGTCGATTGATTGCACGACGCGTGGCAGCCGAGCGCGCCTCATTCCAACCCCGCCGTGGCTGGCGCTGAATCTATCGCGCCTTGTGGGAAAAGGCGTCCGCGACGTCCTCCTGACCGAAGACGAGCTCAAGGGGCTCATGGCGGGGCTGCTGGTTTCGGCAAGCGCGCCTACGTGCCCAACCCGGTTTAGCGAATGGAGCGAGCGGCACGCGCATCTCCTGGGCAGACACTATGCGTCTGAGATCGATCGCCATTTCCGCAAAAAGACTGAGTCTTCGTCTGCTTGATTCAGAACCGGGGTTGGGGAAAGGGAGGTAGCCGCATAAAGCCGGGCGGACTCCTGAGGCGAATTTGCCCTGAAACCCTACGTCTGATAAGGTATATTATGTTAACTAAAAGATGGGGCGGATACTCGGGGCTGGGTGCTCTTCGATTAGGATGTAATTAGCTTTATTTCCAGCCGGTTCGCGTTTGGTCCCCTCCCAGGACCCCTTGTCCCTTTCGAGCGACCAAGCGCCGGTCAATTTGCCGATCTTCAAGGCGGGCCATCAGAGTGTAGGCGCCCTGGGGAAAATCAAAATGGAGTTCCAGATCTTTCCTGCGCAGCGCTCCGGAACTATCGGTCGCGCCCAAGGGCGAGTTAATGCTCCCGTCCACCACCTCCTTGGATTGTTGCAGGACGAGGGTGAATTTCATGTCACCCTGCGAGGTGCCGTGGGCCAGCAATCCCAATCGCTGAGGCTGGTTTTGTGATCTTTCGCAACCAGAAGGCTGGCCGCGAGCAAGATTGTCGAGCAGATACCCCCTGAAGGCAAGTTTCCACTTCATAATGAAGCCCCCTGCGGGCATTCTACTGCGGCTGCCGCTCTGCGT
>CAVTDA010000058.1:0-19375 GCA_963733285.1 uncultured Acidobacteriota bacterium | reverse complement strand
GCAACGACGTCGCGGCGGAAGTGTACATGTGGAGCAGCGGACAGCAGTCTGGCGCGCGGCGATCTGGTCAAAGCCTACGCCAACGCCGATTCAGGCCGTCAATCTGCGTCCCGAACAATCTAAGCTATTGGCACACCTTGATGCGGACCAAAATGAGCGATGCGCCAGCTTGATTCCGTCCTGGACGACGAGCCGGCGATGTACCACTCTAAGCGGCGGCAGCCTGTGATGAAGAAGATGAATACCAGTTTTCACTTGTGCGATTCTTTCTGGGTCAGAATGACAAAGTCGTTGCCACCACGCTTCGCGCTGATCCGCCAGAATCCCTGCCTACGCCGCGCCCTACGTTTTGCAGGGTCTTGCTTACACGGCGGAGAAGAAATATCACCGAAGCGCAGCAGAGCTTTTTGGCGGTGCTCCAGATTTTTCCCAACAATCAGGCGGCGGTGGAAAATCTGGCGCGCGCCTACTATCTGGGCGGCGATCACGGCAGCGAGTCGACGCGCGGTGCTCGATGAAACGGCGAAGTTTCCCTTCGCTCCTCCCGTGCCGGGCGCGGTTTGAGGCGCTGAAAGGTACTCTATGACCAGTAGCCCGCGCGTGATCTTCAGCCTGCGGCTGGAGGACGTGGTCGTGCTTCCTTCTTCATTCTCGGTCTCTTCAACCGCATCATCTTTCGCGGTCGAAAGTGGTAATTCAGCCTGCTGACGGCGTCCATCATCATCCCCTGGTCACCTTCTTGCTGGCCAAGGAGATGGTCCATCATCCCACGGCGGGACCCCATCCCGCCGCCTGCAGCAGGAAGTCGTGGGCCTTTGCGGCGTCCATTTTGGGAGATCTCATCCGTGATGGTTCTTGTTTCTGGTCATTCTTGTTGATGCATCAAGCACCTGCGGGCCGACGCCACGCGACTGATGGTGACAACTGACGGCGACCAGGCCTCTCGGATCGCCATCAACCAGCGTCTTTCCGGCTTCCAGGCCAGGCTGGGTTTCCACAAGGTTCATCTCACTTCGAAGCCGCACTCACCTGGATGCTGCTTGCTGATTTCTACGATCTTGATGCACTTCCGCTGATCGCCTCATCCACTCGCATAAACTCGTCTGCCGAAACTTTCGCGAGATGATGAGCGGTGTTACTGTGGTCCTTGTTCTTCGGGTTGATGGGATATCTGCTGGTCCGGCGATCTGCCCGGTCTCAGACCCTCGCGCGCCCATACACGGTCCTGCTTCAGAGTCATCTGCGAACTGAAGTGGATTTCATGGATTCCGGCCGGCTTGCCGTGATGTTTGTTTTAGCCTGCACGCTGGTGGTGCTTCTTGTTTGTGGCCTGCTCCACGCCGACAGGTAATCAATACGACTCTTCTCCTACTCCTTCTCTCCCTCTCCCAGCCTTTGCATTTTTTACTGTCTACCTTCGCTATCACTACTCGATCGATGTTGTGCCGGATCGATCCTTGCCACGTTCTGCTTTCTCCCCGAATCGGCTCTTTCAGTGGTGTGGGGGATATCCTGATTTTGCTGCCGATCCCCGCCAGTCGGTTTCAATGGTTTCCTGGCTGCCGAGGATTCCTGTGGCTGGATAAAGCGGAGGTCGGTCAATGAATGAGCCGCTGGTGAATTTCTCAGCGCAGCCGGCGCCCGTCCGGATACGCGTTCGGTGACGTGGATGCCTTCGGTTCTGTTGTTCCTTGTCATTGCGCCGTACGTCAAATCGCTGACAAAACGGATTGTCTTCTAATATCATCATATGAGTTCAAACGATCTCTGATATCCGCAGCTCTTCGCGCACGTGGGAGGAATCCTTCAGCACGCGGATACTGCTCATCTTGGCCGCGCGCGGTTCTCACCAACTATGTCATCTGCTCGATCACACATTTTTTGTATTTCTGATCGTCACAAGCCGTCGCTTATTGCCATACGGGTTCCACCTGGCGTACGTGTTCTTAAACGCGGTCATCGCCGTCCTGTTGTTCGGCTTACCGGGTGGCTTTTTCAGGATGACTGGCGGCCTTCATCGCCTCTCGCTCTATTTGCCCTGTTTCGATTCATACCGAGTCCGTAGCGTGGGTCTTCGGCATTACCGATCTCGATTTAGCGGTGTTTCACATCCCGGCATTTTGGCTCTTCCTGGCGAGTGCGAGGCCGGGCGGAGGGCGCGCGGAGAAGATGCAGGCCGAGCATGGTGGCGTGCTTTATCCTGGGCCTGTCTCCAAGGAACAAGCCGTGACCCTGCCGGTGCTCGCAGCGATCATCGAGCATTTTTGCGTGACGACCGCGACCAGACGATGTTGAAGCAAAAGGTCGTGCGTTAACGGGCACTTCGTCTGATTGTTCCAGCCTACGTGCTCTTTCGCATTCGTTCTTCGGCGTGTTTGCGCCCGTCCAATTGACGCGCAACGTCACCTGGTATCAAGCGATTCTTCCGGCCATTCGCTCAACGGCACCGACGTTTACAAAATGATCTGGCGGTCAGGCTTATCGCCTATTATCCGTTTCATGAACCGTTACGGCGCTGGACCAAGAACTTCTGTCTGATGCCCTTGGACTTGGCCTCATTGCGCTGGCCTTCATTGCCCTCTGGAAGCGCCATCGCCTTGTTCCATTTGGATTCATCTGGATTTTTTCTCAATATTGCGCCGGTACTCTATTCCGATGGCTCGGGCCGAATGATGTTTACCGAAAGATACCTCTATCTTCCATCGGGGGGATTCTGCTGGGTCGTGGCGTGGTGGATACAGCGATCGTGGCAGACAGTTCCGGCCGTGCGCGCGCGTGGCGTGTGGCGTTGTACAGCGTGTTGGGGATTGTCGCGGTGCTGGGCTTCATTCGAATCATCAAGCGCAATCGCCACGGGTGCGCGATGAAACCTACTATCGCGTACGCTGGCAGACGTGCCGGAAGCGGGAGGCCAGGCTCAATCTGGGCGCGGAATACTGGAATCTGATGCGTCCGGCGGATGCCGAGCCCGAGTGGAAACTGGCGCTGGCGTATGCGCCGGACAACGCTCTGCTGCTCAAGACCTTGGCCTCGCGTGCGCCGGCAAGAAGCAAAATCAGGAGGCGATGGCCTATTTTGAGCGCTCGATGCGCCTGTGCCCGAATTACACCGACGCGACATTTGAACCTGGGGCGCCTCGATGTCCAAATGGGCCATGGCCGAGGCTGAAACCGAGTCGCAAAAGGCGGGTGGCTCTGGCGCCGCTGCTACCAAACGCGGAACGAATTGGGAAAGCTCGACTCTTATTCCGGACGCTATGCCGATGCCGCCGCGAGTTTCAAGCCTCGGTGGCGAGCATCCGACTGCCGAGGCGTACGATTATCGGGAGACATTGCGCTGCACGCCGGGCGCTCCGATTCAGCGGACCAGAGCTACCGCCGAGCCTTGGCCGTTGAACCCTTTGACCCGCGTGCGCATTCGGCATGGCGCGAATACGGGAATCGCGTGGGCGAGGAGTGAAGAAGCGCTGGGGGAATATCGCAGCGGCTTGAATGTTCATCCGCTGGACGCAGAGGCGAGTGGTGGCGGTGAAGAGGATTCCAGGCAAATCAATCCCATGATCAAGGGCGAAACCCTAGGCGGACGATGAGCAAAAAGATGGTGCCGAGACTTTTCGCTCCGGGTCCGGCCACACTCCTTCGCCCTCCTGCTCATAACCCTTTTGGCCATCGGAACCGCGCAGTCGCCGGCATCCGCAGCGAGTTCCGATGACTACATCTCCAAATTCGAAGCGAGCTACCACGACGTTTGCAGCCTGCGGGTCGATTTCAATCAGACCTATGCGCAAGGCGGCCGGACGCGCATCGAGTCCGGCAAAGTCCGCTTCGCGCGCGGCGGCCTGACGCGCCGGGACGACCGAAGAGCCCATGGAAAGCTCTTTGCTCCGATGGCAAGCAGGTGGCGCTCTACATTCCCGAGGAACACGAGCTACGCGCTCATCGACGAAGAAGGGAAGTTTTCGGATTCTGTTTGAGTTGCTGCTTACGCGCCTGAATCTCAAAGTGTTCGGCGCGTGGAATTGGCGGATGGCGCTTTGGATCACGACCCTGCCGCCACGTTCGCGCGCGTTTCCCGAAGAAGGAGTTTGCCGAGAGGAGTATTCCGCTGTGTTGATTGAATTGCCGCCGCAGTTTGATATGCGGCGGCTTGTGGTCAATTACCGCCGACCGCAGCCGGATGGACTTTCGCTTCGACCACATCGAGCGCAATCCCGCCCTTTTCCTCCAGCCTCTTTCGCTTCACCCCCCCCGCGGGTACCGGAGATATTAACGACCAACATCAGCGGCGCCGGCTGCCCCGCTCAGGCGCTTGAAAACATCTTCTTCGATCGCGCAGCGCGACGCCACTCATTCGTCGCAGGGATCGGTCAGGGCCCAGCCATCGCGGTGCAGACCGTCGATGTGATTCGCCCATGACCACTTGGCCGGCAATCTCCAGCATCTCGAGGTCATTGAAGTTGTCCCCCATGGCCATGACATCGCTGGCGGGGATATCGCAGTTCCCGCCCAGAATTTGAGCCCCTCGCCCCTGGAGCAGCCGCGATTCATGATGTCCATGATGAAGACGTTGCGTTCCGGTATTTCGTCCAGGTGAGTATGACGCTCCCGGGAACGCCGCGGGCCGAAGCCGCGCCTCCGCATCGCCAATCAGGGACGGCGGGCCGCCGATCATGATTTGCACGGCATCGGAAGTCACGAATCCTCCAGCTTCGGCACGAGAAGCAGGTGATCCTGGCTGGCGCCCGGGGATACCACCCGATGGGGCCTTCGGGACCGCTCCTTCCTGCATCACCACCTGGCCGCGCGCCGGGACATCGAAAACGACGACGGTGTAGGGCCGGAAGGGTTCGACCGCGCCGAAGAACATCGAGAGCGATTCGCCGCGGCAGGAAGTTTTGATGGACCACCTCGCCCGCCTGGGTGCGGACCAGCGCGCCATTGGAAGTAATCATGGCAACGGGGAAGGGAAGCCGCGCCACGTATGGAGCCGCCGCGCGCGGACGCCGTCCCGTCACCACGACATCTGGATTCCGCGCTCGACCGCCGCGGCCAGAGCATCGATATCTTTTTGTGAGATTTCCCAGCGGCTGTTGATCAGCGTTCCATCAAGGTCGAGGGCGATGAGGCGAATGGGCATCAGAGGAAAATGATAAAGGTTAAAGGATGAGGGGTAAAGGGTGAAGTGGGAATTGCGGATACACCGTGCGAGCCGTTAGGAACTTTTTGCAGGATAAGGTCATCCGCTTACTCCGATCGAGGAGTGCCGCTTTGCCCTGTTGGTCTGAGAGGGTCTACGGGGGGATTGCGGGCGAGGTCCACCTGTCTCAGCATATCGTCTGATACAAGTTTAATAAGGTTGGTGTGAGCTTGCCTCCGAGCATTCCGTACGTAGAGGAGGATAGCTGTGACTAGAAGCAATCCCGCAATCGCATATAGCTGTGTGAGCGTGAAATAACGAAGCAACCAAGAAGCGGTGTGAGTAAAAAGCCACTTCATGGCGAGATAGATGGGATGTCGCAGAAAAGTGCAGCACACTACAATTAGAGCGATTGGCCACGGATACCGACGGCGCCACATGTATTGAATTGTGGCCCTTTTTTTTGCGGAATTCAATCTGATCATTGCGTTGGGGGCGGAGCGCGCAGCCACTGCACTCGACCCTTCATGCTTTCCACCCCATCTGCTAGACTCGAAACTTATGTCCTTTATGACCCATTTGGAGTGTCCGCGCTGCGGAAAGACCTATGCCGTGGCAGAGATTCTCACCGTCTGCGATTGTGGTTCACCGCTGTATGCGCGATATGACCTGCGGCGGGCTTCGACGCGATTGGAACTGAAATCACTCAAGCCGCGTGAAAACAGCTTGTGGCGCTACCGTGAAGTTCTGCCGGTGGGGAACGATGAATCGATCGTCGCGCTGGGCGAGGGATTCTCGCCGCTGCTGCATGCCCGCCGGCTGGGTGACCGGATGGGGCTCGCGAATCTCTATCTCAAGAATGAGGCATTGAATCCAACGGGGTCGATTGAGGCTCGCGGGATGGCAGTGGCCGTGAGCAAAGCTCGGGAACTGGGGATCGGCAAACTCTGCATGGCGTCGAGTGGAAATTCCGGCGGCGCGCTCGCAGCATATGCGGCCAAGGGGGGGATGGCGGCGGCCCTCTTCATGGCGGAGGATACTTGCACCGCGGTTCGCATTGAATGCGCGCTGCATGGTGCGCAGGTGACGCTGGTTCCTGGCGCGATCACGGACTGTGCTCGCGTGATGCGTGAGACACTGAAGGATGGCGGGTGGTTCGATGTTTCAAGCCTTAGTGAACCCTATCGCCTGGAGGGCAAGAAGACGCTCGCGTACGAAATTTGGGAGCAGATGGGTGGCCGCCTGCCCGACGCCATCATCTATCCCACTGGCAGCGGCATGGGATTGGTGGGGATGTGGAAGGCATTTGATGAGATGCAAGAGATGTCGTTGATTCGGGACCGGCGGCCGCGGATGTTTGCCGTGCAGTCGCATGGGTGCGCTCCTCTGGTGCGGGCCTATGCCGAGGGCGCGGAGAAGGCCACGGAATGGCAGAATCCGCAGACCATCGCCTCTGACCTTCGCGTGCCTGAAACCATAGGCGACTCGCTGGTTCTGCAAGCCGTGCGCAAGAGCCGCGGCGCGGCGCTGGCGGTTTCCGACTCCGCCATGCTGGGAGGCGTGCGGTTGATTGCCGAAACTGAAGGAATCCTGACATCGGCCGAAGGTGGCGCGTCACTCGCCGGGCTGGAGAGAATGCTGGCGGATGGATTCCTTGGCGGGCATGAATCCATTCTGCTGGTCTTGCCGGGCTCGGGATACAAGGATTTAAAAGTGCTGCAACACCTGGTGGAGGACGAGAAAAAGTGATGACGGAACGCCTCTATTACACCGACAGCTACTTGAAGGAATTTTCGGCGCGCGTGGTCCGCTCGATTCCCGATCCGCGCGGCGTGCGTGTCTACCTGGATCGCACGGCGTTTTATCCGGAGTCGGGCGGGCAGCCGAGCGACCGCGGCGTGCTGAGCGGAATCTCCGTGCTCGATCTTATCGACGAAGGCAACGAGGTTGCGCACCTCATGGCGACGCCGCCCACGGAAGAATTGGTGCAGGGAACAATCGATTGGCCGCGCCGCTTTGACCACATGCAACAGCACACCGGCCAGCATATCCTCTCCGCTGCGTTCGAGCGAACCTGGGGCTACAAGACCGTGTCGTTCCACCTGGGCACGGAGAGTTCCACCATCGATCTGGATTCAGAGCGGGTCGGCGAACGCCAACTGGAGGCGGCGGAGGAGCTTGCCAACTTGATCGTGTTTGAGAACCATAACGTAAACGTCTTTTTCCGGCCCGCGAATGAAGCTCAGCAACTCGAATTGCGCAAGCCGACGGACCGCGAGGGCGATGTTCGGCTAGTCGAGATCGCGGGCCTTGACCTTTCGGCGTGCGGGGGCACTCACGTGCGCGCTACTGGCAGCGTGGGCATTATCAGCCTGCGCAAAATCGATCGCACCAAAGGCCTGACGCGCGTGGAGTTCGTTTGCGGCGCCCGCGCCGTGGGCCGCGCCCGGCTGGATTACAGGCTCTTGAGTGAGGCGGGTCGGCTGCTCTCCAGCGGTTTCGAGACTGTTCCCGGGCTGATTGCCAAGCAATCCGAGGAATTGCGCAACGCCGGCAGATCGGCGCAAAAACTTGTGGGCGAACTGGCGGAGTTTGACGCGGAGAAATTGTGGCAGCAGGCGCCGGAGAAATTTGGCAAGCGCGTCGTGAAGCGAGCTTTCGATTCCGCGGCGGGCGCGCGGGCGAAGTTGACGGCACATGCCGTGGCGAAGCATTCCGAAGCGGTGGCGCTGATCGGCGTTATGGGAAAACCCACTGCGGTTTTCTTTCGCGCAAACGCCGGGCGGAAAAGCCAACCTGTCCGACGTCATGAAACAGACGCTGGCGAAATTCGGCGGCAAGGGCGGTGGAGCGAAAGACTTTGCCCAAGGCGGCGGTGTGCCCGAAGAACAACTCGAAGCGGCGCTCGATTTTGCGGAGAACCTCATTTCCGGTTCTTAGAGGGGCCCGCAGGAGCCTTGGCGCGGATTCGCCGGACGTGCTATATTTTCAATTGCCCCCTTTGAGGATGGGCGCGTAGCTCAGTTGGGAGAGCGCGGCGTTCGCAACGCTGAGGTCGAGGGTTCGAATCCCTTCGCGTCCACCAGTTACTTTCGTACTGCATCTTTCCCCTTGGAATTCCCCTAAAATATTGAATGGAAAATGCGGGAATTGTCTCCCGCCAAGACTTGAGTTGTCGTTTGAGGACAGCGATGCAATGTCCAAAGTGTAAGACACAAAACTCCGACAGCATTGCCTTTTGCGTGCGTTGCCATACGCCGCTGAAGTACACCTGCCCGGCTTGCAAACACGTGCAACTCGAGGGCGGGAAGTGCGAGAAGTGCGGTGTGGATTTTGCCAAATACGCGGCGATGCTGATTTTTCAGGCTAAAGAGTCAGCGAAGGAAGAGAAAGAGCGGTCGCGCGGATGGCGTCCGCCCATGTGGATGCACATTGCTTTTTTCCCGATTCCAATCCTGGTGATCCCCTGGTTCTTTACGTTGTCCGGACTGTGAGGGGGAATTAGGCTGGCCTTGCAGGGAAGCAATCAGCCCGGGAATACGCCTCCCCGGGCTGGCACGAAATTTTATCGAGGCGACTTGCTGGCGATATAGCGTTTGGCATTCGCGAGCAGTTCCTTGGCCTGAGGCATGCTGTCGAGAGCCTTCAGCACCAGGGGATCTCCACTGATACTGATTCGATCCGCTTCGTTCTCACCGAAGATCGATCCCACCAATTGAATCCGAATTCGGCTCTTGATGAAATCAAGGTTGGCGGTAAAGTCCTGGTCGGAAACAGCGATCTTTTCCCGGGTCAAATACTGTTTGAATTCGTCCAGAACGGCGTCGTTAACCTGGAAGTCCTTGGGAATGGTCTTGTGCACTCCCAAGTAGGCTTTGGAGAAGTCGAAAAAGGCGCTGTGTTGTAGCAAGGTATCTTGGGTGGGATCCATCTTCGGATCGGCGAAGGTGACGTCAGGAGTAATTCCCCCGCCACCATAAACCTCGCGCCCGCCGTCGGTGAGCCGAACCTCGGCGTGCTCGGGGCGGGTGAGCTCCGGATGGTAGTAATAATCGTAGAGCGAAACGTTCTGATATTCGCGCTGAATCAGCCGGCCGCTGGGGGTGTAGTAGTGGGCGGTGGTCAGGGCCAGTCCCGTATGTTCGTCCAATTGATAGACGGTCTGGACCAGGCCTTTTCCGAAACTGGGCTCGCCCATGACCAGGGCGCGGTCATGGTCCTGAAGCGCGCCGGTGACGATCTCTGCGGCGCTCGCCGACATGCGATTGATCAGGACCACCAGAGGATATTCATTCCCGTCGTCGCCGCGCGTGGCATAGTAGCGCTTTTCCTGCGAGTGCCTTCCCGAGTGATAAACGATCAACTGGCTCTTTTCCAGGAAATGATCGCAAACTTCCACGGCTTCCTGGAGCAGGCCGCCGGGGTTGCCGCGCAGGTCGAGAACCAGGCCCTGTAGGTCCTTTTCTCCCAGTTTGTGCAAAGCCTCGGTCAGCTCGTCGTTGGTGTTTTCATTGAACTTGTTGATGTGGATGTATGCGATTCCCGGGCGGATGAGGAACGCATCGTCCACACTATTTTGCGCAATCTCATCGCGGATGATCTTCACCACGATCGGCTGGTCGTAGCCCTCACGGAGGATGGTCACTTCCACCTGCGTGCCCTTGGGTCCCTTCAGCATCTCCGCGACTTGCTGCGTGTTCAGGCCGTCGGTGGGCTTGCCGTCGACTTTGGCGACGATGTCTCCCGGGCGCAAACCCGCGCGAAATGCCGGCGAGCCGGGAATCGGGGCTTCCACAACCGTTTCCAGTTTGCCCATCTTTCCGGGCCGGGCGCGGATGGACATGCCAACCCCGTAATACTTTCCTTCCTGGTCTTCGCGCAGCGCGGCAAAGGCATGGGGATCGAAGAAGTTGGAGTGTGGGTCGAGGGTGCGCAGGGCGGCGGGGATGGCTCCCGTATTGCTGTTGGAGGGGCCGTAAATCGCGGTGTCGGGGTTTACCGCGTCCGCGTAATTTGACTCCACGAGCTGATAGACGTGGGTGAATTGGTTATAGCTGGCCTTGATGTCGGAGTCGTCATTGCCGGTCGTCGCCTCCACCTGGCGGCCATACACTCCTCCTAAAAGCGCACATAGAAGGACTGTAGACAAAATGAACCACACCAACCGGCGTGCTTGTTTCATGAATTTGCAGCTCCTCACCCTGCTCTCCAATTATAACATAGAGATTACAGGAAAAACCCTGTCAAGTACCAATGGGTTACGGGTTTAGATGCGGGATCTTGGGGGAAAGTTCGACGCCGGCGAAAGGATCCTTACGCCCTTGGGGCTTCGTCCGCTGCTGCGCGGAAGGGCTCTGCCTTTCCGGCCCATTCCAAGGCCTCTATGATTCCAAACTGAACCACCGCCACGCCCCGGTTCAGCTTGACAACCCTGGGGGGTTTACCTATCATCGCAGTTGGAGGCGCACATTGTTTGGCGGCGGCTTTATCGAGATCGGATTCCTGCTGTTCATTGCCTACCTCCTTTTTGGCCCCAAGAAGGTACCGGAAATTGCCCGCACGTTGGGTAAAGGCCTGGGGGAGTTGCGCCGGGCTTCGAATGAACTGAGGAACTCGCTGGAAGAGGAAATCAGGAATCTGGACCGCCAAGCCGAAAGCGGCCCGGAGACGACCTCCACCACCTATGGGCATCACGATCCAGAACCCACCCCAAAAGAACCCGAGCCCCGATCCTGAAGTGGAATTAAATGGAAAGCAGATGTCGTTCCTCGAGCACCTGGAGGAACTCAGGGTCCGGCTGCTTCGCAGTATCTACTCCATCATCGTCACCACCGGCGTTTGCTTCTACTTCCGCGATGCCATTTATGCGTACATGGCAAAGCCCCTCACCGATTCGCTGCGGGCTTTGCACATGCCCGCCAAGCTGGTCTATACCAATCCGGTTGATCCCTTCAATCTTTATATCAAGCTCGCCATTATGGGCGGCATTTTTATTGCTTCGCCCTACATCCTATTGCAGCTTTGGCTGTTCGTTTCACCCGGCCTCTATCGCCACGAAAAAAAATACATCTGGCCCTTTGTCCTCCTGACCAGCGGGTTGTTCATGTCGGGTGGATTCTTCGCCTACAAGTTTGCGCTGCCCAAGGTGTTTCATTTCCTCCTGCAATTTGGGTCGCAATTCCAGCCCATGGTGACCGTAAACGAATACTGGGATCTGGCGATCACCTTGGTCGTATCCGTCGGCTTGGTTTTTGAACTGCCGGTGGTTATTCTGCTGCTCTCCATCTTCGGCATCGTCACCCCCAAATTCCTCTTGAAGAATTATCGCTATGCTGTTCTATTAACAGCGGTTGTTGCTTTGGGAATTGTCCCTAGCAATGACATGGCAAGCATCTTCGTCATCTGGATTCCGCTCGTCGGGCTCTACTTCCTGAGTATCGGCCTTTCCTGGCTCGTCTATCTGAAGAAAAATCGGAAAGCAAAAAATGCGGAAGCCTAGCCGCCAACTTGAATGGATGAGGTTGGCGCTGTGCGGCCTGCTTTTGTTTCTTTTTTCCTCATCCCCTTTAAGCGCACAAGGGGCTCACCCCGCGTTCAACGGCGGCCGGGCATTTGACGACCTGAAGTATCTGGTGAGCTTTGGCCCTCGTCCGGCGGGTTCTCCAGCCTTGCAACAAGCGCGCACCTGGATGATCTCCCAGCTTAAGTCGACCGGCGCACGCGTGGAGGAGGACTCAATTTGTTTCCGACACGCCGATTGGCCAAATCCCCATGACCAACATCATTGCCAAATTTCCCGGCACGCAGTCCAAGATCGTGATGGTTGCGGGCCACTATGATACGAAGCTGGAAGAGAACTTCCGGTTCGTCGGAGCCAATGACGGCGGATCCAGCGCGGCGCTTCTGCTCGAACTTGCGCGGGCTCTCCAGGGACGCCAGCACGAATTGACTTACTGGCTGGTCTTTTTCGATGGCGAGGAAGCCGTGCGCGAATGGACCGATACCGACAGCACCTATGGCAGCCGCCATCTCGTCCAAAAACTCACTTCGGATGGTGAACTGGGCCGCATCAACGCCATGATTTTGGTGGATATGATTGGCGACGCCCATCTGGATATTCACCGCGAAACCGCCTCCACCCCGGGACTGACGGACCTTGTCTTCAAGGCCGCCCACCGCTTGGGATACACTCAGCAGTTCCTGGACAGTCCCTACGGAGCCGGTGATGACCACATTCCCTTTATCAATGCCGGAGTCCCCGCCGTGGACCTGATCGATTTTGATTACGGCCCTGACAATAGTTACTGGCATACGGACAAAGATACCGTCGAGCATTGCAGCCCTCTGAGTTTGACCATTGTGGGCCGTGTGGTTCTGGCCGCACTTTCTGATCTCGATAAGTCACCAAACGCCCGGTAGCATTCCTTCCCCAATTGGGGCCGCATTGCAAACTGCGCGAGTATGAACAATCTTTGGCCGTGGATTGCTTTTATCGTTTTTGTGCTGGCTCTGTTAGTCCTCGATCTTGGGGTCTTCAATCGCCGTCCCCACATCGTGCGATTCCGCGAGGCGGCGGCCTGGAGCGCTTTCTGGGTGGCGCTCTCGCTGGCTTTCAACTTCGGCCTATACCTCCGCCACGGCGCGGAACCGGGCCTGCAGTTCCTCACCGGCTACCTTCTGGAAAAGTCTCTCTCCGCGGATAACATCTTCCTCTTCGCTTTGATCTTTTCCAGCATGGGGGTGGCGGCAGAGCATCAGCACCGGGTTTTATTCTGGGGCGTCATCGGTGCGTTGATCATGCGCGGTGCTTTCATCGTGGCGGGAGTCCAACTGGTGCGGCATTTCCATTGGATTCTCGACGTCTTCGCCATTTTTCTTTTGGCTATGGGACTGCGGCTGATTTTCCACCAGGGAAAGAAGTTTGATCCGGCAAAGAACCGTCTTCTCAGATGGGCGCGCAAGATTTTCCCCATTTCTGACCAGTATGATGGAAACCGCTTCTTCGTGCGAATCGGAGGAAAGCGGTTTGTAACTCCTCTTCTCCTGGTTTTGCTCGTGATCGAGTTTGCGGATTTGACGTTTGCCACGGATTCCATCCCCGCCATATTCGCTGTGACGCAGGACCCTTTCATTATCTTCACCTCGAATGTCCTCGCGATTCTGGGCTTGCGGTCGCTCTATTTCTTGCTGGCGAATGCCATGACCCGATTCCGCTACCTGCATCCCGCCTTGGCGGTGATCTTAATTCTGATTGGCGGCAGAATGCTCGCCGCCCGTTGGGTGAACATCCCCACGGCATTCGCCCTCCTCGCAATTGTCATGGTCTTAATCGTGGCGATTGCGGCCTCGTTGCTCACCGAGAAGAAGGCGTAGCGCGGTCTACTTGAAAATATCCCACCGCTTTGCCGGAGGATAATTCCAGCAGCTTTCTCAAATAACAACTTGTTTACGATGCCGCCAGGGCAGGTGCGCTTAGGCAAAGTAGGGTGGGGTCGATTTGGTGATATAGGAGTGTTGCGGGGACTTCGATTCGTTCTTCAATGGAAAATCTGAACGGTAGTGGGCGCCACGGCTCTCTTCGCGCGCCAGTGCGCAGCGCGCGATCAGCGGGGCAACAGTGAGAATGTTGCAAGCCTCGTAGGATGCTCGTGAAAGTTGTGGAGCGAAGCACCGGCAAGTTCGGATAGCCTCTTCACTGCCGCGCCCAGATGTTTACCCTCGCGGATAATCCCGACATTATCCCAGAGAATCGCGCGCGCTTCCTCCACGGCCTTCTGCGCATCCTTATTTTCGAGTGAGCCCTGCGCGGCCACAGGACCGTTGCTCGCGCCTCTCGCATTCATTTTGGGGGCGGGAAAAGGCGGTGCGGTGTGATTCTGTAACATCGCTGTTGCGGCGCGGGCCCCGAAAACCAGGCCTTCCAGCAGAGAATTGCTGGCCAGGCGGTTGGCGCCATGAACGCCGGTGGAAGCGACCTCACCCGCGGCGAAAAGTCCGGGCAGCGATGTTGCGCCATCCAGGTCGGTTGCGACGCCTCCCATGGAATAATGGGCCGCGGGACGAATCGGAATCAAATCCTCGGTGATCTCGATGTTGTATTGCATGCAAGTGGAGAAGATCCGGGAAATCGTTTCTTGACGTGCTCGGAGTTGAGCGCGGTCAAATCGAGATAGACGAACTCGCCGTGGGTTTTGTGCATTTCCATGATGATGGCGCGCGCCACCACGTCGCGCGGAGCCAGTTCCGCCCCCTCATGGTAATGCGGCATGAAGCGTTCCAGCAGAAGGTTGCGGAGATAGGCGCCTTCGCCGCGCAGCGCTTCCGAAAGCAGAAAGCGTGGCGCTCCCTTCACAAAAAGCGCGGTGGGATGGAATTGCACAAATTCCATATCGCTTAGAACTGCGCCGGCGCGGTAGGCCATGGCCATGCCGTCGCCGCAGGCAACGGAAGGATTGGTGGTTTCCTTGTAGACGTGTCCGAGGCCGCCGGTGGCCAGCAAAACCGCGCGCGCGCGCAGTTGACCGTCCGAAGGTTTTCGCGTCGATGTAGGAGACGCCGACACTTTGCCGTCTTCGACCGTCAATTCGGTGGCGAAAGTGTGGGGTAGCAAATGGATGGAATCAATCGTTCGCGCCTTCAACATCAGCGCGCGCAGGATTTCGCTGCCGGTGGAGTCTCCGTGCGCGTGCAAGATTCGCGAGCGGCTGTGCGCGCCCTCGCGCGTAAAAGCCAGCTTGGTCCCATTGCGATCGAAGTGCATGCCCCATTCGATCAGTTGATGGATTTGCTGCGGGCCTTCCTCGACGAGCACGCGGACGGCTTCCTCGCGGCACAGTCCATCGCCGGCAAGCAGCGTGTCGTGCAGATGCAGCGTGACCTCGTCGTCTTCACTGAGCGCAGCGGCAATGCCCCCCTGGGCGTATTCGGTGCTGGACTCATAGAGATCGTCCTTGGTGAGCACAAAAACGTTGCCATCTCTGGCCAGCTCGATTGCCGCGCGCATCCCGGCAATTCCTCCGCCCAGAACAATGAAATCAATTTTGCCGTCCTTGTGTTTCCCCATGGTGGTTCCATGATAGCGGGGCAGGCGTCTGTCCGCAACTATAGTACTGCTTGTCGGAAATCCTTTCGCAGAGCTGCACAGTACTGCGCGCCAGCCCCGTGATGAGTTTTTTCCTTTGCGGCCTTTGCGTCTTTGCGCCTTTGCGTGAAACTGTTTGCCGGCCCGTCAGGCTGCGTGGTATTTGTAGGAATGGTAATTCGTGCGGCAATTTTTCGTGGGAGGCTTATGCGGCGACTGCAAGTGAAATCGAGTGCGGGTGAATATCAGGTGATCGTGGGGCGGGGAGCGTGGCGAGCGCTGCGCCACTTGAAAGGTTACACGTCCAGCTTTGTTCTCACCGAACCCGGACTTTGGAATCGAAATGGGGAAGGAAGTTTTCGCATGACACGGGATGGAAGGGATTCCGCCCAATCCTGGTGCCTTCCGGCGAAAGTTCCAAGAGTCTGACGATGGCGGGACATGTTGCTTCGGAATTGCTGGAGCGTGGCGCGGACCGCAGATCGTTACTGGTGGCGCTGGGCGGCGGCGTGGTGGGGGATCTGGGCGGCTTTGTGGCTTCAACCTACATGCGCGGAATCGATTACGCCCAGGCGCCAACTACGGTGCTGGCGCAAGTGGATAGCTCCATCGGAGGGAAAACGGCGGTCAATATCCACGCCATGAAGAATCTGGTGGGAACGTTTTATGCGCCCCGCATGGTCGTGTCGGATTCCGACGTGCTGGCTTCGCTTGCAGCCGCGCGCATTTCGATCGGGGCTCTATGAGTCGGTGAAACATTCGATCCTCTCCGGCCCGCGCTCTGTTCGAATGGCTGGAAAGCAAAGTGTCCGGGACTGCAGCCCGCGATACCGCGGTCTCGAAACGCTGGTGGCGCGCGCCGCGGCGGTGAAGGTCGATGTGGTGACGCCGCGATGAGCGCGAAGCGGCGCTGCGGCGCGTTCTGAACCTGGGCCACACCTTTGGCCATGCGCTGGAAGAGGCTACCGGTTATCGCCGATTTCTGCATGGGGAGGCCGTCGCGTGGGGAATGCTGATGGTCACTCGCCTGGCCGAACTTGCCGGAATGCTGGACCCCGCTGACGGCAACGCATCGTCAACTCGTGACGGCGGTGGGCCCTTTGCCGAAGCTTGATGGCATCAAGGAGAGAAAAGTTCTTGGGCTTCTGCTTCGCGATAAGAAAGCCGTGGGTGGGAAAATCCACTGGGTTCTGCCGGAGGCTATTGGCAAGGTGCGGGTGACGCCGGACGTTCCTGACGCGATTGTGGCCAACGCATTCCGTGAGGTTCAGCGCGGAGTGTGGAATGGTTAAAGCCGCAAGCAGTCCCGGGCAGGGAAGCCCGCTGGGTTCGGGCCGCGATGAAGCCTCCACGGGCGCGGCCGTGCGCGAGCATGTTTGCCGACGTCGCCCACGCTACGATTTTCTGAACCATTTCCTTTCGATGGGAACCGATATTGCCTGGCGCGCGCCACGGCCCGCGCGCTGAAGGACGTTCTGGCGCGCCCGGTTCGCGCGTCGCCGATGTCTGCTGCGGCACCGGCGATTTGAGTTTCAGCCTCAGCCGCCTATCCGCAGGGCCTGGTTCTGGCGCGGACTTCTGCCATCCCATGCTGTCCATTGCCCGGGGCAAGGCCGGACACGAAAACCCGGGGAGTTCACTTTCTGGAAGCCGATACGATGCGCCTGCCCTTCGCTGACGGTCGCTTGACGCGATAACGTCCGCTTTCGGATTTCGCAATCTGGCCAACTATGCGCGGGGAATTGAAGAAATGCAGCGGGTCTTGAAGTCGGCGGGGAGCTGGCTATCCTGGAATTCTCTCGCGTGCGCTGGCCGATTTTCGGGCCGCTCTTTCGATTCTATTTCCGCTATTTCCTGCCGCGCATCGGCGCCTGGATTTCAGGCGTGGAGGGTCCGTACAGTTATCTGCCTGATTCGGTGGCGAAATTTCCGGACCAGGACGCTCTGGCGGAGATGCTGCGCAACGCGGGCTTCCGCAACGTGAGCTACGGGAACTTTACCGGAGGCGTCGCTGCGCTGCATGTGGGCGAGAAGGGGTAGAACCAATCGCCTCACCCATCAAACTCTTTCGAGGCGGGGGAAATTGATCTCGATTATATCGGTAACGCCGCAATTTGTTGGGAAGTTCAGTAAACCATCTCCGTGCCACCCTCTGCGGCATCGGAGGAATGTTTCAAATTCCCTCCCTTAACTCTCCGTCAGGAACCAGACGCAGGAGCCCAGCGGCCAGACGGGGACGTGACCTGCCCAGCGGCCGTTCGAGTCCCGTTTCAGGCTTATGCTTTGACCCCTGGGACATCAGGGGTTTTCTTGAGGAGAAGGACCTTGGTCGCCCGGGGTGAAACAAAGTGGACTGGCAGTTCGAGCCACAGGATTTTGATATTTTCCGAATCCCCCTTTTAGTCCACGCGCAGTATTTCCCAGAAGAAAAAATCAGGTGGCCATCCTTTTCGTTCGCCAATAATGGAAATTAAACCGTAAGGGGAGCTTCAAACTGGCATGGCGGGATCGAAAGGTGAACGCCCGTATCGTAGAAAGTTTCATTACCGCCCGCGAAGTAGGAAATAGATGTATGCGGAATCTGCGATCAGACTGCCCAGCGGATCCTCGCTTGGCGGTTCTTTAGGCCATTCATGCCGGGAGAAGAAGGAAGGGTTCCAATATACCCAATCTTTTCTGAGCTTTCGCCAGGAACCAGATCCGGGCTTGAACCCGTCTGATAAATGACCAGACCCCGGGGGAACCTTTACCCGCTTTAATCTCCCTGCCAGACCTCCAAGCGGGTTGGGATGTCGTCGGTTAACCCCGGCACATTTGTTTCGATCGATCCTTCTTGGAGTTTCCTCTTGTCTCTATTGAGCGTCTTCGCGGGCGGCTGGATGATTTCCGCGATCTGAGGGTCGATGCCATAGGTTGGGTCGCTGACAATTCCAAGGGGTTCGCCCGCACTCATAAAGCTTCAAAGAATGGCTCCGGCAGCGTCGTCGCTGAGCTGGCCGGGGGTTTGCAGGATGAACAATATGTCGGATTGGATCATGGGTAACCATTCCAATCTTGTCACCGACAGGATGGGAACCTGCCATTTCATCAGCATCGCGGCGTGGTCGTCGATGAACTCCTTCACCAGCCAATCCGGGTGCTCCCGGTTCAACCACAGGAGGTATTCGCGGTTGTAGACCAGCTCGGCCCGCCCGTTTCCCGGACGCTGAGCGCATCCGCCACCGCCGCGTCCGCATTGGTGGCCAGAAACTCCACGTCTTTTTCCGTCTAGGGTAAACCCATTGCCATGGTTCATCCAGCCAAAGTACATTCCGCGTGGAACCTTTTGCTCTCCGGCATTTTCACCGAGGCGTGAGTATAGGCCCAGATCTCCCATTGCACCTTGTAAGGTATGGCGTGGATGCCGTCCCAGGGTTCCCAGGCATCCCACGCGCCGATCAGCACATAGTGCCGGGTGGGGGTGGAGGCTAGCTGCGCTGCGTGCAGGAGGATATTGGGACAGCTGGAAGGTGTAGCCCAGCAAATAATCCAGGTAGCTGCCCTCCCAGGCGCCCGCCCAGGACTTGATCAATCCAGGCGTCAAGAAAGCCTTCTTGACCTGATGCGCTCCGGCACCATAGCGGTCGAGCCGCCACTCGGAAACGGCGGAATCCGAGGTGGAATAGCCGATCAGCAGGCACTCGGGATTTGCCTGCTTGGTCTCGCGGACCAGACTTGCCGTCCACTCGTGCCATCGTTCCATGTCGGCGGGGTTCGAGGAAGCGCGACTTCCATACGGGCCGGCTTCGGCGTATTCCAGTTGCCCCCACATTCCATCGCGCAGAACGAGGGCGTCAATCTCCACTGCTTTGGACAGACTCCCCCATTGGCGGGCGAAAAAGCGGTAGAAGGGAGTCGCGCTCGGGATTCCTTCCGGGAATGCGGCGTAGGGATGCCGGTCAGTCTTGAAGGACGGCCCCGCGGAATCAAGCCCGCAAAGGTGCCCTGACTCGCCCCCCTCCGGTCAGCCAGGCTTCGGGATGTTGGGCACGAAAGCCCTCGATTGCAGAGCTGTAAAAGGGAGTACCAACCGAGGACCAGGGTTCCAAACTTGAAATCGTGTATTCCATAAGTGTGCGCAGCCTGATGACGAAATTCCTCCCCCAGGCGTTTCCGCGT
>CAVTDA010000057.1:0-44710 GCA_963733285.1 uncultured Acidobacteriota bacterium | reverse complement strand
ACAACATGGGAGGTTGCCATGACAACGTTGGCTGATAGAACAATCACCATTGCCACGGTCATGTGCTTGAGCTGGGGAGTCGCAAGCGCGCTCGGCCCTGAGCAGGCGCGAGGGCAATCCAGCCCGGCGGTTCAACGAGCTTTTCCGGAAGATCCCTCACCCCCGCAGAAGTTGCCCGAACTCGTGCGCTGGATCGATCCAACCGAACAGGCTTTTACGGTGAAGGTGCCCCGAGGATGGCGAATCAACGGTGGGACACACCGGAATGCGCCAATCGACGCAAGGAACTGGGTTGCGGCAGAGAGTCCGGATGGAAGAATCCGCGTCTGGATGGACAATCCCAATATTTTGCCCCGACAGGCGCCGCACCCCACCTACTACCGGATTGGGTGGTATGAAGGTCGCATTGTGCAGGCTCCTGCTGGGCCGCTGGCCATCGAGCGCTTCAAGACTGGAGCCCAGTTCGCACAGGAGTTTACGGCGCAGAAGCTGTGTCGAAATCCGCAGTCGCTCGTTGCATTTGACATGCCCAAGGCTACGCAGGAGATCAACTCATCGATCCGCGGGACGGCAATGCGTGCGAGCGTCCAGGCGCAGGCATCGGCGGGAGATTTCACTTACCGGTGCGGTGAAAAATCCGGGTACACGTACGCGGTAACCGTGCAGGCATGGACGCCTGCCCAGGGGCCACATACCTGGGCGGTGTACAAGCTCGCGGGTTTCCTGAGTGACAGGACTGAACTGGACTTGGCGCGATATGTGATGAACGCAGTGGTTTCATCCTTCACAATCGAAGCGGCTTGGCAGGCATCCTATCAGCGCCAGATTCAGGACACGACAGGGGCATTGACGGAGATTAGCCAACGCATCACGCAGGAGTCAATTCAGCGGGCGCAGCGATCATTGCAACTGAATATTGATCAGGTGCAGCGGCGGCAAGAGGAATTTGATCAGATCAGTGAGATGCGGCGATCGAGTTTTCAGAAGCAGCAGGAAAGCTCCGACCGCATAAGGCAGCGGTGGTCCGACATCACGCTGGGACAGGTTCACGGGTGTGATGACTTGGGCCGATGCTCAGAACAGTCTAACGAGTACCAATATCACTGGATTGATAAGTCCGGGAATGTGGTAGGCGGACCAGGCGATGGCAGCTCGCCAGGGCCCGGTTACCGTCCGTGGAATCCGGATTGATTCAGCGCAAGATCAGGAGAAGAAGCTAGGGAAGATCCTCTTCCGCCGCTTTGGAAGGAGGAGACCGGTATGCGTAACGCTCTCGCACATCTCGTCGGTATCATCTCACCACTGCTTGGCGTGCGGCCGACAATGAATTGGTCGCAGAGGGAGTAAACGTCATAATTCCTCCTTCTTAATGGGATCTGGATTGATCTTGGAGATTTCCGCGTGGGACTTCCTGCCTTTGCTGTTCTTTGGGCGCAAAGCTTTTCGGATACCAGCCGCGCCGCAAAATCAATGAGATACCCTTCCTTCACACGTTCGGCTGTCATGAGGTCGAGAGTTCGAACCTAACCCTATCGGCTAATGATGCATCGCCACCAAAACCCACCATACCTCGTGATCCGCCTCAGCAGAATTGGCTAGGAAATCACTGCCAGCTGTAGCCTGAACCGCCTAATCCATTTCCTCTTCCGACCTTGCCTTTGCCCGACAATTTTCTTGCGAGATTGGGGTGACATGATCGATAGGCCACGTCATACCATTTAGTCTGTCAACTCATGCAGACGGGCGATTGCTTTGCCGGCTTCAAACGTTTAAAAGGGACCATCATTCGTCATCGTTGATGGCCGTGGGGGTCCGAACGGCGACTGAAGAGTTATTCCTTATGCGTAATGCCAAACGATTTGAGATTCGATGTCCAGTCACCGTCCACGTTTCGAATGGACAGAACCACAAGGTGAAAGTGCAGGGAGTGATCTACGACATTGGTTGTGACGGGGCCCGAATGGCGCTCGAGCAACCCGTACCGCCCGGCACCGTGATTACTCTGTATGCACACTTTCGGGATCTGGATGATCAAGTCACGACGATTCGCTTTGAAGGAGTCGTACAGCGCCTCGAAGAGGAGCCGCGATTCCATATTGCCGTGGACTTCCAAGGGACGGGCCGCTTTCTGCAAAGGCAGATAGTTGACCTTCATGCCTCGAAGGCTGCCGGAGCCGATGAGAAAAGGTGAAGTTAAGGCCGCGCCCCTAAGGTGAACCGCTCCTCAGGGACGAAAAGGCTCTTGGGAGTCAAAGGGCGGAGCTACGTGTTAAACAGCGACAGCAGATCACCTGACAATAGCCCGCGATCGAGCACGGGCTGGCTGGCGGTCCACACAAGGTACCAGCATGAGGGCCTGGCGGCGCGTTCTCTTGCCTATAAGGGATTTGAGGTCTTCCTGCCTGTCTACATCTCGGCCCGGCAGTGGAGTGACCGAACGAGGAAACGTTCTGCACCACTGTTTCCCGGCTACGTCTTCTTGCGAGGGGAACTAAACCGGCAGATCGGGATTCTGACCTCGCCCGGCGTCCTGGATTTGGTGAGATTCGAAGGCGTTCCTGCAATCATTCCCGACACGGAGATCGAGGCGGTGCGCCAAATCCTTGCGCGCCGCTTGCAGGTCGAACCCTATCCCTTCCTCGAGTGCGGAGAATGGGTTCGAATCAAGGATGGTCCGCTGGAATCGCTTGAGGGAATTCTGGTGCGCCACAAGAGACAATTTCGGCTGGTGCTATCCGTCCAACTCCTCCAGAAGTCGGTGGCCGTGGAAGTAGACGCGTGGCTGGTAGAGCGCGCGCCCAGGCACGAACGGCCCGGCTCCGCGACTTCATTCAATCTCAACCCCTGCTCTTTGGCTCAAGCATGGTGAAGTTTTGACTCCCCCTGTCGTGAAGCAGGAAACCAGCGGAACGAATCCCCCCCACACCCATGATGAGGAGACCGGCAATGATTGAGTCAGCTGGCATGACGCGAAGCCCTCTGAGAAGGCTCATGGGAAGCAGGCTGGTAACCCTCTGCGCCCTGATCCTAGCCTGCTGTCCGCTTCTCACCGCGCAGACCACGGCTAGCTCCGCCCCCCCGTCAGAAGTTATATCGGCAACAACCCCGGGGCAGGTTTCCTCGTTGACACTGCCGGACTGCGTCATTAGCCCGGATGATGTCCTCGCCATCAGCGTCTATGACGCTCCCGATGTCACCGGCGAGTACCGCGTCAGCCCCACCGGTGAAATCGCGATCCCCCTGCTCTCAACACCCATCGTCGCCGCAGGGCGGACACCTGCGCAGCTTTCCGAGCTGATCAGCGAGCGATACCAAGTCTCAGAAATCTACACCCATCCGCGCGTGACGGTGGCCATTAAGTTATCTCGCGTCCATGCCATTGCCATCGTCGGGGCGGTGAAGAGGCCCCAAGTCTATCCGGTATTTGGAAAGACCACGTTGTCAGACCTCTTATCGCAAGCGGAAGGCCTTGCCGATGACGCGGGCAGTTTGGCGATTGTGACCCGCGGGGATATCGCCATGCAGGTTATCAATTCCCGCGAGTCCTGTAGGACCGCAAGCAAACAGTCCTTTTGCGATAGCACCTTCAGTGTGGACCTCAGCCTCCTGACGGAAACCGGAGACCCGCTTCTCAACGTCGACCTGTACCCTGGCGACAGAGTCACCGTGCAACGCGCCGGGATCGTTTATGTGATGGGCGCGGTGAATCGGCCGGGAAGCTTCCCCTTGAAGACCGGCCAAGGGAAGATGACCGTCATTCAGGCACTGGCATTAGCGGGGGACCTGAAGGTGACCGCTGCTCAAGGGAAAGCCGTGATCATTCGGAAGAACCCGGCCAAAGCGGACGGCCGCGAAGAGATTGCGGTCAACCTCACGAAGGTGCTGAAAGCCCACGAGCTTGATTCCCAACTTCAGGCCAATGACATTCTTTTTGTTCCCGATAGTATCGGGAAAAGGGCCTTCCGCCGGGGCGCCGATGCCGCCATCACCGCTGCCACGTGGGGACTTATTAATCACTACTGAGGGTGCCGAATGCCCATTCGACTTTCGTCAACGATCATCAATTCCCGGGGTAAAAGACATGCCTGATCATCCCGCTCTATCGCCGCGCGGCCCCATGGTTCCAGAAGTGATGCCCCCCCCTAGCGCCAAGGTCTTCGACATCGAGGCGCAGCAAATCGACAGCATCAGCTTTCTGCGAATCTATTGGAACATCATCAAAAAGCGCCGCTGGACCATCCTCAGCGTCGCCTTCATCGTGACCCTGCTGGTGGCAATCGCCTCGATGAAGATGACGCCGATCTACGAGGCCACGGTCAGCCTCGACATCGAGGCTGACACGTTGCAAATTCAATCCCTGAATGATTTCTTTCGCGATGTCCCTACCGACGAGGCATTCCTGGGAACGCAAATCCAGGTCCTCGAGGGCGCCAGCCTGGCGGAGCGCACGATTGCGCAAGTGGCAAATCTGAAAGACCCCAGGTGGGCCACCGCCCTGCAGCAGGGTACCGGCACGTCATCCTCAGCGCCCGCGACCTCGCCGGACGAGCTGATGGGCCGCTTCCAGTGCTCTCTGCATGTCAACAAAATACCCGACAGTCACGTCGTCAACGTAAGTTTCGAGAGCCCGGACCCCAATCTTTCCGCCCAGCTCGCCAATGCGCTGGCGGACAACTACATCGAATCCAACTTCCGGCAGAAGTACGATGCCACGCGCCAGGCTTCAGGGTGGATGGAGCAGCAGCTCGATGAACTGAAAGCCAAGGTGGAAAAATCCCAGCAGGCGCTGGTTGATTACGAGCGGCAACACGCCATCGTTAATATCAGCGATAAGGAGAGTGTGGTCGAGCAGAAAATGGCGGACCTCAGTCGCGACCTGACGAATGCTCAAAGCGACCGCCTGCAAAAGGAGTCGGTTTATGAACTCGCGCGCTCGAACGAATCGCAGGTCGGTTCTGTGGCGCAAAACGACCTTTTGCAACACCTGGAAGAAAAGGATGCTGATCTGAAGTCGCAGTACGTTGATACCCTGGAGCAATCGGGGCCGAAACACCCCAAGGCCGAGCGCCTGAAGAGTCAGGTGGATGAGGTCGAATCCATGATCCAGAAGGAGCGTAGCGGCATTGTCGAGAGGATGCGAAATGACTACCTGGCCGCACTCGGCCGGGAGAGGCTCCTCGAGGCTGCCGTCGCCACGGAAAAGGTTGAGGTCGGCGCACTCAATCAACTTCTGATCGAACACAACCTGCTGAAGCGCGAGGCGGATACCAATCAACAGCTTTATGACAACCTGTTGCAGCGACTCAAAGATGCGACGGTTTCGGCGGGGCTGCGCGCCACCAATATCCATGTCATTGATCCGGCCAAACCTCCGGAGGGGCCGGTTCGCCCGCAAAAGCTCCGTGATTCGTTCATTGGACTGATGGCGGGGTGCTTCTCGGTCTGGCATTGGCCTTTGTCAAAGAGGCTGTGGACACTTCCATCAAGACGGTCGATGAGGCGGAGCGATTGGCAAACGCTCCGGCACTGGCGGTCGTCCCCCTCGCCCGCGATTCGCATCGGTGGCAAACTCTATCGCTGGCGGGATCGAATGGCAGGAATACCGCAACGCACGGATTGGCGCTTTTAAGTCATCCTTCCTCGCCGGTGGCAGAATCTTTCCGAACCCTCCTCACCTCCGTCGTGCTCTCCACCGCCCCGCAGCCGCCCCAGGTGCTCTTAATGACCAGCTCGACGGCGGGTGAGGGCAAGACGGTCACCTCTCTCAACCTGGCAATTGCCCTCGCTGAAAGGGGTGAGCCAACCCTGCTGATCGACGCCGACCTGCGCCATCCCAGCATCGGCAAGGCACTCAATTTGGTGAACGGAACCGGTCTCGCGACATATCTCACCGGGGCGCACGACATCGAAACCGCGCTGCGAGATTTTCCTCCGGTGCCGACGCTTTGGGCGATGCCCGCAGGACCCACGCCGCCCAATCCGGCGCAACTGCTCTCTTCCTCGGCCATGAAGTTGATGCTGGGGGAATTGCGCCAGCGCTTCAAGTTCGTGGTGATTGATTCCCCGCCCGTCCTTCCCGTCTCCGATGCGATGGTCCTCTCGACCCTGGTGGATGGAGTGGTCTTTGTCGTGGAAAGTAAAGCGACCGTCCGCGGTGCGGTCACGCGGGCGCTCAAGATTCTACATAATGTGGGAGCCAACGTTCTGGGCATCGTCCTCAATAAAGTGGACGTGCGCCAAGACGGATATTATGGCGGATATGGCCACTACTATTACCGCGCGGATGAAAAAGAGCTACCGGCGAAATCAGAAGTGGCCACTTCACACCTTGCGCGGGTTAATTGGACTCGAGCGTAGGTATTCGGTCCGATCTCTTATGCACCGTCTTTCTGTAAACTATGTCGAACTCTCGCTGAAGTCCCGCCGCCGTTCGGGAATGTTCCTCTTCCTGGCGGCGCTCGTGAGTCTGGCGGGAAGCGCGGAAGCAATCAAGATTGCGGCGGTCACGGCGCTGGGGAAATCGGGCGATGTAACTGCCGTTCAAAAGGCAATCACCCTGGATCCCGCGAACCCGGTCCTGCATAACCGGCTTACCCAGCTCTATGGCGATTCTGGGGGACCATCGAATCTCGCCGTAGCCCTGCAAGAGGCGCGCCGGGCCACGGCACTCAATCCCAACAAAACCGACTACTGGCTGACGCTCGCCTCCCGTTGTGAATCTCTGAGCGACAACCGGTGTGCAGAACAGGCGCTTCAACGCGCGCTCGATCTTTCGCTCATGGTACCGCAAGTTTGGTGGATCGCGGGCAACCACTACTTGCGCACGGGCCGTCCGGAGTCCGCCTTGCCCTGCTTCCACCGCCTGCTGGAGTTGAGCCCGGACTACGCCGATTCAACTTTTGCTCTCACCCTGCGTGCCTACGACGACCCCGAGCTGATTCTCGCCAAGGTCGTGGGTAAGGAAAAAGACCCCACCCTGGGCCTGGCTTTTGCGAATTTCATGAGCGCCAATAACCAGTTCGACGCTGCGCGCCAAGCCTGGACACAGATTGCAAGCCAAGGTTCGCAGTTCGCCTTTGCGGCCGTGCAGCCCTACATCGAGCACTTGTTGGGTCAAGGGCGATATCGGGAAGCTCAGACGATTTGGTCGCAACTCGAACGGCTTGGCGTTATCGCCGGACCGGGAGATCGCGAGCCCGGCAATCTGGTGTACAACGAGGGCTTTGAGCAACCTCCCTTGGACACCGGATTCGATTGGCGCTCGCGGCCAACCGCCTACGTTTCTGTTGATTTTGCCGACGCGTCACCCTACGCGGGCGCACACTGTCTTCGCGTCGATTTCCCCGTTGGCCGGAACGATGACTTCGAGCCCGTCTACCAAATTGTTGCTGTAGTGCCCAACCAAGCTTACACGCTCACAGCTTATGTCCGCAGCCAAGATATCACCTCGGACAGCGGCCCGCGCTTGCGCGTGACCGATCCGGACTGCTCAAACTGCCTGGATGCCTCGGCAGATGCCACGGTGGGCACCAGTTCCTGGCACAAAGTCACCCTGAAGTTTAACGCCGGCCCCGAGACGCAGGCGGTGAGGATCTCCGTTTGGCGCCCACGCAGCCGGGTTTTCCCCATGGAAATTTCCGGGAGTTTCTGGCTCGATTCTGTCTCCGTCCGCGCGGAATGAGGGTAGCCTGCCGCCCCAAACACTATGGCATCAACACTCACGATTGACACGACGGTTTTACCTCCTGGCTCGGCGAGCATTGAAAAGTCCCCGCCGTGGTTCACATCATACACGCTGCTCCGCGCTTCACTGATTGCCCTGCTGCTGGCGGCGCCGCTGGCTTTTGGGGCCGTCCAGGCATGGGCCTGGGGAGCGATGGCGGTGGGAGCATTTCTCTTGCTTCTTTTCTGGTCGGTGGCCAGCGCACGGCAAGGGCAGGTGAAGCTTCTTTGGTCGCCACTCTACGTGCCCGCCGGCTTTGGGTTCCTAGGGGGAGTGATCCAATTCGCCGGACACCTCACGATGGATCCCACTGCCACGCGGGAAGCGTTGTTGAAACTCTCGACGGATATCATTCTCTTTTTCCTGGTTCGACAACTTTTCCTCGCACCGGCTTCCGCCCCCGATCCTCGCTGGGGTAGTGGGGGGAAGGGCCGGTGGCCCAGGTGGGAGGCATACCGCGCTGACACTCTGTCCGATTCCCCGCTCCGCTGGACTCTTGTCTCGTACACATTTCTCCTCGCTCTATTCGCCATCTTCCAATTCTTTTCCAGCGACACGCTGATTTACGGGATGGTCAAGAGCCCGGGTTGGACTTTTGGCCCCTACGTCAATCACAACCATTACGCTGGGCTGATGGAGATGCTGATTCCACTTTCGGTAGCGAGCGCGTTACCGGCCCTTCGCAAGCAATCCTCGGCGGCGGTGGTAGTTTGCCTCCTCCTGATTCCGATCGCATCGTTGCTGCTCTCTGGTTCGCGCGGGGGATTCATCTCCCTGCTCGGAGAAGCCCTTCTGGCGATTGTTTTGGTTTTCTGGTGTGGACCGCGGTCCGTGCGCAAGCTCACATCGCTAGTGGGAGGTGCCGCGCTGGTTGCCGCGGCACTATTGTTTGTCTGGATGGCGCCGCGCCACGTTGCCGAGCGCCTGGCGAAGATGGGTGACGGCACACATCCGCCGGAAATGGAATTGCGCAATCGGTCGGTGGCCGCCCGCGACTCTCTAGGGATCTGGCGCGATCATCCCTGGCTGGGTTCGGGATTGGGCAGTTTTGAAACGGTCTTTCCCCGCTATCAGAGCTTCCCCAGCGATTTCCTTTGGGACCACGCCCACAACGACTATGCCGAGGCCCTCGCGGAAACCGGACTGGCCGGTGGAGCGGTAATCTTGACCGGTCTAGGATTGTTCATCTGGCTGGCCTTCGGCAACCTGCGTGAGCGGCTTGGGCGCCCGACGGGATGGATACCGTTCGCCGCCGCCTTGGGGTGCTGTGGAATCCTTGTCCATAGCTTCGCTGATTTTAACCTTCATATTCCTGCCAATGCCGCGTGGTTCGTGGTGTGCTTGGCCATAGCGACAAGCACGGAGCCAGACTTGAAGGCCCGTGGTCTTATCCTAAGCCGCAAGGGAAGTACTTGCCGTCGGGGCGGCGAGTCTTGCCGCAAAGTAGCGTCGCAAAGCTGACCCACTAGGGTAGCCTGGGTCTCCGGCCGCCGTCCGGCGATCGCGGCATCCACTCCGAAACCATCCTCATTCCCGCGAAAGCGGTGATCGACTCCGTTAAGGCCTGCATCTCAGCTCTTCTCCAATGGCTTAAACCATGTTCACATCAGCAAACGAGGTATTGGATTCCAAAGGGTCGCTGAGCGCTGCGGTTGTTGCTTCGCTGATATGCCTCTCGATGGTTTCCTGTGTTCTCCTTCTATTCTCCGGAAGGCCGATCATGCTTCTTGCCATCGTGGTCGGGGCAATCTTCGTCTTGTGCATCCTTACGAACCCGTTTGTCGGCGTGCTCGCCCTGTTTGCCCTGGGAATGGTAGGCGACCTCCAGCACTTCGAGAATTTCCCGAGCCTTAGCAAACTCCTCATCCCCTGTGTTGCTCTGGGCTTTAGCGCAAGATTGCTGGCGGCAAAATTGCGGGCGAGAGATCAGCTCGTCGCGCCGCTGGTGCTGTTTGCCGCGACCTACTGTGCTGGAATGTGCTGGCGAATCCATAGCGTGCAAGAGTTGGCCGGGCCTGCCGTGTTTGCTGGTTACGCCGGTGGTTTTTTCCTGGTTCTCAACATCGTAAGAACCAAGAGAGATATCAAGATGGTCTTTGTCGCCGTGTGCATCGGCGCGGCACTTGTCTCCTTCGCGTTCATTACCCAATGGTTGGGCATAGAAACCCCGCTATCTTTACTGAGTCGATCCGATTTGCCGATGAGCAGCGTACTATGTTGCCGAAGGCGTGGAAAGGACATTGGGCTTAGCGCGGGACCCCAATGCGGCCGCGTACCCCTGTATTTTGGCAGCCCCTGTGCTCCTGGCCTTGGCATTCACCGCAAAGCGTTTGTGGGCACGAATCACTACCGTTGTTGTGTTCGGCGTCACGATTCTCGGACTGGCAACAACTCAATCTCGTTCCGGTTACTTCGGCCTCACGGTGAGTCTCGCCGTCTTTATCGTTTTGGCAGCGCTAAGGGCCCGTTTTTGGATTGTGCTTCTGCTCGTAATCCTCTCGGGGAGCGCGATGACTTTTTTGCCTACGGGTGACTTCACATCTCGTTTGGGGACAGCCCGGCACGATTTCGAGTCGGACAGAAAGGTCCAATACCAGATAGGATTTTCCCTTTTTGCTCAACATCCTGTATTCGGGGCCGGGGTAGAGGCTTTCACTGAGGAAATGACCAGAAAGGGCATTGGCCCTGAGGAGCCCCATTCCAACCTGCTCAGCGTGTTGACGATTTCTGGGTTGGTGGGGTTTGTCCCATTCCTTTGGTTCATCCTCGAATATACCCGTCTCTTCTTCCAGGATTGGCGCAAATTGAAAGATCGATCGCTCAGGTTTTACGCGGCGGGAGCCTTCGCGGCGGCAGCGGGTCTTCATGCGCCAAGGGCTCTTCATCGGAAACATGGGGTGGTTCATGCTCTGGGCCATGATGGGGATCTCTATTTGCAGTTTGCTTGCCCGAGACGAGCGGATCGTTGACATCGCGACCACCTGTTTCGGTCCAAATCAGGGTCGGATGGAAAGGTGTTGGACACCTTACGCTTCCCGAAGGTGAGCAGAAAACGGGAACCACGAGGGGGCGCCGGCGCAAACGTAAGGCCGCCTCAGCCAAGACGAGCGAGGGGGCCCAGACAGTTCATTACCAGGAGCAAATAAAAGTTGTCCCGACCAGAAGTCAACGTGCAAATGATGTTAGGAGGGGGATAGGTTGCCGATCCGAAGTTTCTGTTTCGTAGAGGGCGCTCCCGGTAGCGTGCGTAGACGGCGAGTATTTGACCTACACGTGGTCAAAGCGGCTGATTGAGGACACCATCCAATGGTTCCCTAACCCACGGTAGTTTGTCCATCGGTCGATCCTGGAATTACAGGGGAAGAGAACTTGCTACCATCGACTCACCAGAGCTTCAGGTGATCGGACTACCGATGCCCCAAGGCAGGGTCCGACGGTACCTGTCATCTCTTCCCATTCTGTGGCGGGCCGTCGGAAGGTCTGATCTGGTTTGTGTGGACATTCCTAACGAAGCGGGCTTTCTTGCCGCACTGGTCAGCAAGCTCAGACGCAAACCTCTTGTCACCCAGGTCCTCGGAGACTGGGAGGCTTCGCTTAAGTGCGGAGAGCCTCCCGGGGATCCCAATCTGGGTGAAGTCCAAGATTGCCAAATTAATGAGCATTTGGGCGGTAGGTTGTTCGCAGCTCGTGTTTGCCCAGGGAGGAAACCTCTACACGCAATACCGCGGCACCCCCGCGCGAGCGCTGGGAGCTGCAATGGTCCACAGCACGCTCACCGATGAGGTCTTCTACAGGAGAAATTCTGGGGAGTTTCAATCGCCGGTGAAGATACTTTCCGTAATGGGCCTTGTGCCTCTCAAGCGCGCCGATATCGTGCTTGACGCGGTTCATGATTTGCAGTCCCGCGGGTTCTCCGTAGAGTGGTGGTGCGTGGGCGACGGTCCCGGGCGCAGCCCCCTCGAAGATGCAGCTCGGGAGCGAAATTTGGGCGGGCCGTCCGCTTCCTGGGATATCGGTCCCTCGGACCCTGTTGTTGTCTCTTTATCGCAATGCTGACATTTTCGTTCATTCCTCCCTGACCGAAGGTGTTCCCCACTGCCTTTTGGAGGCGATGGCGAATTCCCTGCCGATTGTAACGACATCTGCCGGAGGTATTCCCGGCATCGCCAGGAATGACACGGATGCCATCGTTGTGCCTCCGGGCGACGCCCGCGCGCTTGCCGATGGAGTCGAGCGCCTCCTGGACGATCCCTCGCTTGCCATGCGCCTCGGCCGGTCAGCGTATCACCGAGCCCAAGGCTTTCATTCGACCGCGCTCGCGGAACGACGCAAGGAACTGATCGAGAAAACTTTTGGAACGATCGCAGCTTGACAGCCCACAATCTTCTCATCACGAATATCCCGGCACCATATCGGATTCCCGTATTTAACCAGCTTGCTCGGTCCGTCAATATTTCATCTGCTTCCAGGCATCGACAGAAGCGAATAGAAAATGGGAGGTGCCCTTCGAGGACATGCACTTCCAGTGGCGTTTTCTGACCAACGACCGGGCATTCCCTTTCGTCATCAGAGAGACCAAGGGGGCACTGGCCATGTTGTTCTTTCTGACCACGTGCCGCCCCGAGGCGGTGATTTGTGGAGGGTACAACACGCTGGCGGCCTGGGTTTGCTTCTTGTGGGCAAAGATCTTTCGTCGCCGATTCGTTCTTTGGTTGGAAAGCACTGCCCGCGACCAGCGCCAACCCAGCAAGGTCAAGTCCTGGCTCAAGAGACAGTTGGTGAGCAATGCGGATGGGATTGCCGCGGCGGGGAAGGCCACGGTGGAATATGTCAGGGGCTTAGGTGCAAACCAAGGCCAGATCTTTCTGGCGCCAATGAGTACGGACAACAAATTCTTCGCTCGCGAAGCGGGAAAACTCTGCCGGGAAGAAGAGAAGCAGAAGTGGGGATATCCCCAGCGCTTAATCTTGTATTCCGGCCGTCTCGATAAGAAGAAGGGCGTGTTCACGCTGCTTGAATCGTTCGCGAGAATCTCCGAAAAATTGCCGGATGTAGGCCTCCTCATTGCCGGCCATGGCCCGGAGCGGAAAAACATGGAGGACTTTTGCTGCGGCGCAAACCTGAAGCGAGTGTTTTTCCTGGGTGCCCGGCAATACCATCAAATGCCCTCGGTCTATGCGCTGGCAGATGTCCTGGTCCTTCCGACCTTTTCTGATACGTGGGGCATGGTGATCAACGAGGCCTTTGCCTGTGGCGTCCCCGTGGTCGTGTCGAATGTCGCGGGAGCCTGCGACGACCTTATCATCAACGGGGAAACGGGGTTCGCCGTTAATGCCGGAGACCCGGTGGAACTTGCGGATCGAATTCTACAAATATTGCGGGACCCTGCCCTCTATCTGAAAATGAGTATCAACTGCCGTTCCCTCATCCAGAAATATTCCCCCGAGGCCTGCGCCCAAGGCCTGCGAAACGCAGCGCAAGGAGTGCGCGGTTGAAGTTCGTTATTGAAGCTGCGGGTTTGACGGTTGCGGGCGGCAAGCGACTCGCCATGGATCTATTGTCGAGGCTTGCCGGCCACACCGAACACCAATTCACCTTCATCGTGCCGGATTTGGATCCCTACAAGGCCATTGCTGGCGGCAATATCCGCTCGATCGTTTGCAAGCGAGGATCTGGTCTCCTGCACCGGGCACGCCTGCTCAACCACGAGGTCCCCAGAATCTGCTGCGAGGAACGAGCGGACGCACTCCTCTGCCTGGGAAACTTCGTTCCCGGGAAGCGAGTCTGCCCGACCGCCGTGCTCCTGCAAAATGCCTGGATCGTCTATGTTGATCCGGTCGCCGATTCGCGCCTGACACTCCGGGAACACTTGATCACGGCCTATGGCCGGCACGCCTACCGCCATCTACGGCCGCGACGTCACCATCATCACCCAAACTCAGGTCATGAAAGACCATCTCTGTAGGCTTTATGGCATCGGCCCAGGACGTGTGGCGATTATCCCCAATACGCTATCACCCGCAAAGCTGGGGGGAGACTACCCCAGTCGCCCCTTCCCGCGGGGTCGCAAGCCCCTTTACGTTTCTCTGCCTCGCCCACGGTTACGCGCACAAGAATATCGATATTCTGCTCGACGCCGCCCAACGGCTGCCGAATTACACCCACAAGTCGGCAAAGTGCGTTATTACCATCGCTCCCGAGCAACACCCCTGCGCCCGGCGATTGATGGAGCGATTGGGTCAAGGAGGGCTAGCGGGGAAGATTGAGAATATCGGTCCCGTCCCCAGCGAGATGCTGCCGCAGGTCTACCCGAGCGCCGATGCCCTGATTTTCCCCACGCTGCTTGAATCGTTTTCCCGCACCTACCTGGAAGCCATGTATTTCGGATTGCCGATTCTCACCAGCGACCGGGACTTTGCCCGCACATCTTTGCCGGAATGCCGCGATCTATTTCGACCCTCTGGATGCCGATAGCGTCGCGCGCGCGATGGCCAGAGTGATGGAAGATGTGCGACCTGCGCCGGCGGCTCGTGGAAAACGGCCGGCAGGTTTTGGCGGAATCCCCTACCTGGGACGAAATCGCAGCGCGGTTCGTGGAGGTGCTTGAACGCACCGCGCAGGGGAAAGAAGGGAGTAGGCAGTCGGCGACGGGCAGTGGGCTGGTGGCTGCGCCATCGAGCTTGAACCAAGGCTGCGGGTTCGGTCCCGTTCCGTCTGAAAGCGACCCGGAGAATACCTACGGGCAAGCTTCCTTGCATAGCGAGTCGGGCGGGAAGATGACCTCAGGACGGTCCAGGCAGGAGTTGGACTTGAACCGCCTCGGATGGCCCACCGCCGATTGCCGACGGCTTACGGCCTTCTGCATTCCCCAATCCGACGACCGTTCGAACCCTGTTCAACCGCAAGGCGTGCAGCTGGCGGCGTAAGTATGGTTCGCGAGGGACGCTTAACTCCCGGGTGGCACAATTCGCCGAGAGGCTTGCCGGACGATGTCTCCCCCCTTGCGGCATCCTCGATTTCGGCTGTGGAACGGGTGAGATCGCCGCCGCCCTTGACAGGATGGGTTACCAGGTCACCGCGTGCGATTTCGCGGAAGAAATGATTGCTGGCGCTCGCAGCAGCTACTCCCATACCGCGGTGAAATGGGTTTGCCTCGAATCCCATTGGCGACGACTTCCCTTCCCCGACGGCAGTTTCGACGGCATTGTCGCCTCCAGCGTATTTGAATATCTTGATGACGTTCCGCGCGTGGCAGAGGAACTTTCCCGAGTGCTTCGCCCCGACGGCATCTTGCTGCTCACTGTTCCCAATCCGCACAACGTCGTGCGCAGGCTCGAGACGCGGATGCAAGAATCGCCTCTGATGGATCGCATTTCGCCCTTGCTGCGAACCGTGCCGCGGTTCGACTCGTACGCCTCCTATCTGCGGCTTTCCAAGAACCGCTTTGCAGCGCAGGGGTGGCAATCCATTCTGGGCGCCGCACACTTCGCCCCTCTGGAAGAAAGTGAATTGTCCGATAGAGACTGGCAGGGTAAGGCCCGTGCTCCCCTAGTTCTCCTGGCCTTGAAAAGGATGGCAGCTGGAAGTCCCGGACAGATTGGATCGAGACCCTGCTTTATGCCGCCATCTGGCGGGGTAAGCCCGCCGCTACAAGCTTCGATGGCACCGATTCTCTCTGAAATTCAACTCCCGTCCATGGATAAAAGCGAATGCTTACGTGTTCCCTTTGGTACGCGTTTGGTCGCGCCCACGGCGGCAACCTACTGGCGGACCCTGCGCCACCTGCGTTGGTCCCAGGTCGGATACCTGGCGCTGCGACGAGTGATTCCGCGCTCGACCTCACCTGCCGTGCTGAGGTCGCCCGTGAGGCTGCATCCCCTGCCGGCGTCATGGCCGTTCATGGAGTGGCAGCCCGAAGCTTCCCGTAAAATGCTCACCACGCTTGAATTTACTTTCTTGAATAAGACCGTTGACGGCAATGGCTTCATGCCATGGAACGACCGTCGGCATGCCAGGCTCTGGCTCTATCATCTCAACTACTTTGATTTTCTGAATGTTGACCTGGCACTGCCCGAAGATGAAACAGCGCTTCGATCAGCACTCGAAATCACGTTGAACTGGCGCGTGCACAATTCCAAAGGTAGCGAAGTTGGGTGGGAGCCTTACGCCTTGTCCGTTCGCATCGTCAACGGGCTGAAGTTTCTCGTCCGACACCTGCGCTCGCTGCAAGTGTTGGGACTTGAGACCGAGGCCAAGACCTTGATCGAGAGTCTGGGCATGCAGGCAGCAACGCTCGAGCGTCGGCTCGAAAAGGATCTTCGGGGGAATCACCTCCTCAAGAACATCAAGGCGCTGCTGTTCGCAGGAGCGATGCTCGACACTCGCTTGAGCGCACGATGGCGGGCAGAAGGACAAAGGCTACTGGAGCAGGAACTCGACGAGCAGATTCTTCCCGACGGCGGACACTTTGAGCGCTCACCGATGTACCATTCCCAAATCCTCGAAGACCTGACTGAAATCCGATTCTTGTACGACGCCATGGGCTTGCGGCTTGCCTGCGCCGAGCTGCTTAGACAGAAGATCGATTCCATGGCGCGATTCTTGCGAGCCATCCTGCATCCGGACAGCGAGATTCCGCTCTTCAACGATTCCGCGCTGGACCCAGCTCGCCCAACCCGTCAGTTGCTGGCCATGACCGAGTCGCCTGAAAGCACTCCAGTCGATAGGGAGCCTCTCGCTATCGTCTTTCCGGAATCCGGCTATGGTGTCATCCGCAGCGCTGAGGCTCGAAGCACGCTGATCTTCGACTGCGGTACCCTCGGGCCGGATTATCAGCCAGGGCATGGACACTGCGACCTGCTGAGTTATGAACTTTCCCTCGGTGGTCAGCGCGTGGTGGTTGACACCGGCGTCAGCACCTACGAGCCGGGCCCGGAGCGGTCCTACGAGCGATCCACGGCCGCACACAATACCGTTCGTGTGGACGGTGAGGAGCAAGCAGAGATCTGGGCAAGCTTCCGCGTGGGCCGACGGCCGCGGGTGGGCGAACTCCGGGGCGGGAGCGACGGGCCATTTCATTTTCTGCGTGGCGAGCACCATGCCTATCAGCGCTTGGGCGTTCGGCACACCCGCACGATTGTATTTCACCCCCCCGACACCTGGATTGTCGCCGACCTCCTGCACGGAAGTGGCTCACACCTCCTCGAGTCCTTCCTCCACTTCCATCCCCGGGTTCACCTTGATCCCGTGGATGAATACACCAAAATCAGCGATGGACCGGCTCTCCGCCGCTGGGCCGTGGAGTGCTCCCGTCAGGTTTATTTGCTCACTGCCTATGGCGACGGTGAATTCGACATCGGAAAGAGCTGGTATGCGGAGCGATTCGGAGATCGGCAACCTTCTACGGCGTTGCGGTGGACATGCAAAGGCGCCATCCCCACGGGAATGATTCATATGTATACGCCGATGGGAACCGCTCCTCCCAACCTTGCGGCGGACTGGCCAGGAAGGTTGATCGAGATTGAAGGTCGCAGGATATCCCTGCGCTAAACCAGGATGGCTCTTCCCATGCAGGTCCTTTATCTTTCCCAATACTATCCGCCGGAAGCCTGTGCTCCCGCCGCTCGGGTGGATGGTTTTACGCGCGAGTGGGCTCGCAAGGGAGCGGATGTGGGGGTGCTCACGGGTTTCCCCAATCATCCCGAGGGAATTGTCCACAGGGAATACGAGAATCCCTGGCGGCGTGGTTTTATGCGCGAGGAGCGGGAGGGAGTGAAGGTTTACCGCACCTGGCTCTATCCCTCCGCCAATCGAAGGCTATGGGGGCGAGGCCTCAATTTCGCCTCCTTCGCGGTCTCCGCCGCTGCCGCAGGGCCGTGGGTGGCGCCGCGGAATGGCGTGGTTATCGCCACTTCTCCACAGATTCTGGTGGGCGTATCAGGGTGGGCCGTGGGCCGGTTGCGGTTCCTGCCCTGGGTGTTCGAGGTTCGGGATCTTTGGCCGGAGTCGCTGGTTGGCGTGGGTCAGGCGAGCGCCGGTTCCCTGCTCTATCGAAGCGTGGCGCGGGTGGCAAAATTCCTTTACCGGCGTGCATCGCACATCGTCGTGGACGGCGAGTGGAAGCGCCGCCACTTGATCCATCAGGGCATGGAAGAAGACCGAATCTCGGTCATCCGCAACGGTGTCGAAGAGAATTTCTGCCCGGACGCCACTTCCACAAGCGCGCTCACAGCCCGCAGGGAAGTGCGAAAGGAATTGGGGCTCCGTGACGAATTTATTCTGCTCTACGCCGGAACCTTGGGCATGGCGCACGGTTTGGAGACCATCGTCCAAGCCGCCGAACGGTTGCGCGACCGGCAGGATATTGTGTTTCTCCTGATGGGTGCCGGCGCCGAGCGTGCCCATCTCGGTCAACTCGTCGAAAGATTGCGCCTCCCCAATGTGCGCCTGCTAGAGAAACAACCGCGGAAGAGGATCCCGGCGTTTCTTGCGGCGGCCGATGCCTGCCTCGTACCCCTGCGGAACCAGGACGTATTCAAGAGCGCCATTCCCTCAAAAATGTTCGAGGCCATGGCGGCGGGGAGGCCGGTAATTCTAAGTGTCGAAGGGGAAGCAAAGGAGATTCTTTTCTCCAGTCAAGCCGGATTGGGGATTCCGCCTGAAGACTCCGGGGCCATGGCGAATGCCATCCTCAAGCTGCGGAACGAGCCATCCCTCTGCCAGTCCCTGGGCCAGAATGGAAGGCAAGCCGTGCTGGAGAAATATCAGCGCCGCACCGAGGCCGCAAAATACCTTAACCTGCTGGGCGCGCTTTGTGCTCGTCGCAAGTATTTGACCGCGCGGGAACCCGTCACTCTTTCGGAGTGATCGTCTCCGCCAATGGGAACGACCATGAAACAACTCTTTCAGGATTTGCGGACGCACGCCATTTCGGTGGGTGAAGTTCCCGCCCCCGGATGTCAACCCGGCGGAGTACTGGTCGGAACCAGGGTTTCGCTGATCAGTACGGGAACGGAACGCGCCGTGGTGAAATTGGGCAACACGAACCTGCTCGGCAAGGCGCTGGAGCGCCCGGACCTGGTGAAAAGTCTGTTCCAGCGCCTGCGAACCACCGGAGTTGCCAGTGTCGTCGCGACCGTGCGCGCCAAGCTGGATCGGGCCCTGGCCCTGGGTTATAGCGCGGCGGGCGAGGTTCTGGAAGTGGGTGAAGGCGCACAGGAATTCCAGGTGGGCCAGCGTGTGGCTTGCGCCGGCACAGGTTACTCGAGTCACGCGGAACAGATATGGGTTCCACGCAACCTCTGCGTGCCGATTCCGGACAATGTGGATTACGACTCCGGGTCATTCGCAGCGCTGGGATCGATTGCGCTCCAGGCGGTGCGCGTGGCGGATGCGAAGATCGGCGAACACGTGGCCGTGCTGGGCTTGGGATTGGTAGGCCTCGTCACCGCGCAAGTCTTGCAGGCCGCCGGGTCCACCGTGTGGGGAATCGATCCCGACCCTGAGCGCGCGGCGCTGGCGCGGGAATTCGGTGTCTCCTGTGCCAGCTCAAACTCCGAGGCCATTTCCGAAGGCGGCATGCCCTGGCCCGGAGGCGCGGACGCGGTGATCATCACGGCGGCGACGAAATCCAACCAGCCCGTCGACCTCGCGGGGCAGATCGCGCGTGACCGCGGCATCGTTGTCGTCGTTGGGGATGTGCGCGTGGACGTGCCGCGCGAACATTACTACCAGAAAGAATTGCAGGTGCGGTATTCGCGCTCTTACGGGCCTGGGCGCTATGACCCTGCCTACGAGGAGAAAGGGATCGATTACCCGCTGGGTTATGTGCGCTGGACGGAGAACAGAAACATGCGGGCCTTCCTGGACCTGGTGGCGATGGGGAAAATAAACCTCGCTCGCCTGGTGACTCATCGGTTTGAGATTGCGCAAGCGCACGAAGCCTACGAACTGCTGACCGCGCGGCAACCCGCGAAATACCTGGCCATGCTGATTGACTATTCCCAACCCGAAGTGGCATCGCGGCGTCTCGAACTTCGTCCGCTCCCGCTGGGAAGCGGTACGACCCATACGCGATCGGGCAAGGTGAGAATTGGATGGATTGGAGCGGGCAGTTTCAGCCGCGCCAAGTTGCTTCCGGCTCTGCGTAAGCTCGATAACGTCGAATTGATCGGCCTGGCGAATGGCACGGGCCTTTCCGCCAGCCGCGTCGGAAGGAGTTTCGGATTCCAATACTGCTCGAGCGACGCCTCGGAGATTTTGCACGACCCCAACATCGACGCCGTGTTCATCGGTACGCGGCACGATTTGCACGGGCCCATGGTGAGGGCGGCGCTCGAATGCGGCAAGCACGTTTTTGTGGAAAAACCTCTGTGCGTCAACGAACAGGAACTGGACGTCATCTCGCGGCTCTACGCACGCTCTGACCGCTTGCTCTGCGCAGGTTTCAACCGCCGCTTTTCGCCCTTCGCCAGGCAGTGTAAGGAATTCTTCCGCCAAGGCTGCGGCCCGCTTTCGTTTCTTTACCGGGTCAACACCGGGCGCGTCCCCGAGGGACACTGGACCCTGGACCCGGACGAAGGCCACGGGCGTGTGATTGGCGAGATTTGCCACTTTGTCGATTTGCTCTCATTTCTCGGTGATGCGCTGCCTGCCCAGGTGGAAGCGTGGCCGATAGGCGAGAGCACGGACGAAGGCAATATCCACATCCAGGTGTCCCTCGCCGATGGATCAAGGGGAGAGATCCTCTATCTGGCGTCAGGCGACGCGAGTGTTTCCAAAGAACGCCTCGAGATTTTCGGCCGGGGCCGGACCGCGATTTGCGAAGATTTTCGCAAGGCCCACTTCCATTATTCGAACAAGCGCCACAGCCAATCGCGGTTCCAGCAGGACAAAGGCCATGGCGCTGAACTCAAGTGCTTCATCGACGCCGTCACGGGGAAAGCGCCGCCTCCGATCCCTTTCGCGAGCCTGTGGGCAACGACCCTCGCCACGTTCCGGATTCGCGAGTCATTGCTCGGTGGAGGCCCTCGCCCCGTGGCGATCCCTGCGGATGCGAATGGGCAAAAGAGGTAGCTTAGGAAAAACGCCGATGCGAATTCTCACTGTGGTTGGAGCACGGCCCAATTTCGTCAAAGTGGCGCCCCTCCTGGACGAAATGGGGCGATATCCCCAGATGGAAGCGATTCTGGTTCACACCGGACAACACTACGACTATGAGATGTCGACGGCGTTCTTCGAGGAACTCCAGATCCCCAGGCCCCACTTGAACTTGGGCGTGGGTTCCAACACCTCCGTAACTCAGACCGCCGAGATCATGTTGCGACTGGAGCGGGTCCTACAGGAGACTGAACCCGAAGTCGTGCTGGTGGTCGGCGACGTCAATTCCACTTTGTCCGCGGCCCTCACGGCGGCCAAGATGGGCGTGCCTCTCGCCCATGTTGAGGCAGGATTGAGGAGCTTCGACCGAACCATGCCGGAGGAGCTCAATCGCGTGCTGACCGATGCCATGGCGGATTTTCTTTTTGTCACCGAGCCCAGTGGCGTGGAAAACCTGCGGAGAGAAGGCCGGCCCGCCGAGAGGATTTTTCTGGTGGGCAATGTCATGATCGACGCCCTCAAGCGCTTCCTCCCCCGGGCAAAATCGTGCCCAATCCCACTCGAATTACAGGCGCGGGATAGTTATCGCGACGGCAGGAAGAATCGCTACGGACTGGTCACACTGCATCGGCCATCGACGGTGGACAACCTGGCGACGTTTCGCGGTATCTGGGCAGCGCTCGAGATTATTGCCAAAGAAGTTCCATTGATCTTCCCCGCCCATCCGCGAACCCAAAGTCGAATGGTGGAAGGCGGGTTTTACGGCTCCCGGCACGGCGAGTCAAGTGGGATCCGCGTCGTCCCACCCGTGGGCTACCTGCAGTTCCTCAGACTCCAGAGCGAAGCCACTCTGATGATTACCGATTCCGGCGGAGTGCAGGAGGAATCCTCTGCGCTGGGGATTCCCTGCCTGACCGTGCGGCAAAACACCGAGCGGCCCATTACGCTGAGCGAGGGCACGAATTTGCTGGTGGGGCTGGACGGCCGAAGTCTGGTAGAGGAAGCGCAAAAGGTCCTTCGCGGTAAGGGGAAGAAGGGACGTGTGCCCAAACTCTGGGACGGCCACGCCTCCGAGCGCATTGTCCGGACGCTGGCGGACCATTTCATCACCGGGCACGCGCGTTAATCAACTGGATGCGCAACCACTTGCCGCGAGCGTGGCGGTCACCGGAATCTTTACCCATCTGAAGACAGTTCCGGCTAAAAGGCCATGGCCACCATCACCACCGGACTCGACAAACTCATCACCCCAGGAGCGGTTTCCGCCGCGGACCGACTTTCTTTCTACGCGCGCCGGGGAAAGCGTCTCTTTGATATTGCTGTTTCGCTCGCAGGGTTGGCGATCTCAAGCCCTCTACTGATCTTCTGTGCGCTGCTCGTGCGCCTGACCTCCCGCGGACCGGCGCTCTTCCGTCAGACGCGGGTGGGGTATCTTGGGCGCCCATTTACGCTCATCAAATTTCGAACCCTGGTGGAAGGCGCAGAAACACTGGGCGCAGCCCTGGTCGTCCCAGGCGATCCGCGCCTGACCCCCGTGGGATATTTCCTCCGTCGAACCAAGCTGGACGAATTACCGCAGCTCATCAACGTTTTGCGGGGCGAAATGAGTTTTGTGGGGCCGCGGCCGCGGGTGCCCTTTGAGGTTGATCCGGACGATCCCAGGGAGCAAATCCTGCAAAGCGTCAGGCCGGGTGTAACTTCTTATGCTTCCATTCACCATCGCATGGAGGCTGAATACTGTGCGCAGCAAGCCAACCCGCAGGTCGCCCATCACGCCGACCTCCTTCCGCAGAAACGCTCTCTCGATAGGGATTATGCGCAAAACCTCACCTTCCGGCGCGATTTGAAACTGCTGGTGCTGACTTTTGTCCTGGTCTGCGTTCCGGGAAAACCGCTCACCCGGGGGATGAATATCTTAGGAGAGGAAGCGCGGCCCTATACGCGGGGGGCGCAAATGTTGCTGGATCTCGCTGTCTATGTAAGCGCCGCCTGGTTGGCCTACACCATCCGATATGACTCGGGGTTCCTGGACTTCTACCGCCGGCAGATGTGGTTATACATCGCCTTCATTCCACCTCTGCGAGTGCTGGTGAACCGCTTCCTGGGAATCTACGATATGATGTGGCGATACGTCACCCTGGAGGACGCTTCCCTTCTGGCCGCGGCACTCGCCCCGGTCACTCTTGTCCTGTTCGGACTCCGCCTGGATCTGCACCCCACTTCGTGGAAAGTGGTCCTGCTCCTGGTCCCCTTGAGTATCACGACCCTGGAGTACCTGCTCGCGTTGAGTGCCAGCCTCGGGCTGCGCAGTTTGTGCCGCATGCTCTACATGCTGCACCATCATTACCAACCCCTTGCCGAGGGTGCGCGTCGAGTCCTGATTCTCGGCGCGGGATTGCTGGGGCTGATGACCGCACAGGACATTCGCCAATACCCCCACATGCGCCTGGTGGGGTTCCTGGACGACGACCCCGCAAAGAACCGCAGACTCATGGCGGGATGCCGAATTCTGGGAACCTCGGCAGACATGGAAATTCTCTGTCCGCGTTACAAGGTGACCGACGTCATGATTTGCGCCAAGTCGATCAATCCCCATCGAAGACAGGATCTTGATCGGCGGTGCGAGGCGCTTGGAGTCAAAGTCCACATGTTGCCAAGTCTCGAGCAGGTACTCAGGGACGAGAGCGAATTGACGCTACCGGTCCAATCGCCTCCATCCTTCGTCCATCAGCGAGGATGAGCGCTCGGAATAACCTGCCGGGTTGACCGTTGCTGGGGAGGTATGTGACCCCACTCTACCCCAATTAGGTTCAGAAACATTCAGGAGGAACTCATGCGATTACAACACCGAAGACTGCTGGTTCTTGGATTCGTGACCTGCGCCGTTTTTTCTGCCTTCGCTAGAGCGACAGCCGCCATGCCCGCTGTCGTTGGCAAGGTTGTCCGTTCGTCCAACGCCACCGTTGATGGAAACAGGTTGTTGCCCAACGGTACCATCCTCTCCGGTGACGCCGTAACGGTTGGAGAAGGGGGGTTGGTGCTCCTTAGCTACTCCCCCACTGGCCGGGCGGTTCTCGCCGGATCCACGTCGGTGCGTTTCCGCAGCACCAAGGGGAACGTCGAAGCGCAACTTATTTCCGGAACCCTGGCGGTCGAGAGGCAAAATCGGGACGCCTTCGTCGTGAAGACTTCGAGCTACAGCATCGAGCCCCAAGGCGAGGGGCGGGCCGAGTTCGTGGTTGCGCTTTTGCCCGACAAAAAAGCCACGGTTGAAACCGACCACGGTAAAGTCGTGATCACTGACGGGCTTTCAGGTGAAACCTACACGCTTCGGGAGGGGCTGGTCGCCCAGATTTCCGCACCCGCACCGCAATCACCCACGCCGGCGGAGGCGCCGCAGCGCAAGGCCATTGGGCAAGTTCTTTCCGGCTCGGGAGCGACGCAGAATGAGAAGCCCCTTTCGATCGGCGCGATGATTCAAGACGGCGACGCGATTTCGACCGAGGCGGGTGGCAGCGCGGTCGTGCAATTGTTGGCAAACCAAGTTAGCCTTAGCGAAAGCACCTCCGCCCTCTTCGCGAATCCCGTTGATCGCATTTGGTTGAATCTGCAGAAAGGCCTCATCGTGATTGACAACAAAGGCGTGAACAATGTCCTCGTCGCCACGAAGAGATTTCACATCGAACCCTACTCGACGGCGCCTTCAACGACGATTGTGGCGGTTAGAACCGACAATAGCACCTATATCGAGGCCCTCACCGGCGATGTCAGAATCACGGAAATCCCGTCCGAACAAGCCTACCTCCTGCCGGCGGGACATAAGACCCTGATCCCAGAGAACACGTCGGGCGTCCCCGGGTTGGAGCCATTGCCGGGTACCCGTGTCCAGACTCAACCCCCAGAAGTCCCCCCCAGCCCACCGCCCCCGCAGATTAAGGCACCGTCATCGCATAAAACCATCATCATCGTGGGCGTCGCAGCTGGAGGCGGAATCGCCGGGGTGGTAGCCGCCCTTGTAGGTGGTGGCGGTGGCAGCAGCAGTCAGCCTGTAAGCCCCTCCGCCCCGTAACCGCACCGTTTCCATTTCGACACCTCCCGCGCCGCGCACCCGGCTGGTTTGCGCTTCTTTTGCCCGCGAGCCGGGGATTGGAAAGGCCCCGACCTTAGAAGAATACCGCAGGAGAAACGTGGAATCGTTTGCTCAATTTCTCAATATGGGTTTTGTTGAGGGCACGTTTCTTGTGCAACACTTCGGATACGATGCTCTCCGAGCCGAAGATGGCCGCCAGGTCCTTTTGGCGAAGACCGTTGGCCTCCAGCAACGTCCGCAGGACCTCTATGGGGGAAGCATGAGGGATGGAATGATGCTCTTCTTCGTATGCCTCAATCAGAGTCAGTAAGACTTCGGCATACTTTTCTTCTTCACGCGTAGGATTATCCTTGCTCGCCAACCTGTCCAGGACTGACAGGTACTCCTCATGTTGGCGCTCGGACGTAATGGGTGTTGGCGAGCTAATTTCTAGCGCGTATTTTTCGGATACGGCAATCATGCTTTTTCCCACTCCTTCTCGTCGTATTCCGCGTGACTCAGAATGCGTCGGATGTAAACCATTCTCCATTTGTATTTGATCAGTCGCAATCAGCCTGCACTTGTTGTGGCTTATGTCGAAGACAACAAAGCGCCCGACCACGTCCGAGTTCTTCCAACTGTTCCGAACGTCAGCAAAGTTCTTCCAATCTGCGCCCTCGGTTATCTTGTACCATGCGTTTAAGGAAGCACCCCATTCGCTGTGCTTGGCAGTCGCCTCTCTAATGGCCTTTCGGCTGACGATCCGCATAGAAAATCTTCGCATTTTGAGAAGTTAGAGTCAAACCGCAAATGCGAGCCTCACCGTCGTAAGTCTAAGGTCCGAATCCTGTTTCCCAAAGTTCATAGTCCGAGCAAGATCCTTACCCGATCTTCGACCTGCTGCAAGGTGCTCTCCGATACCCGGCCACGCAAACGTTTCACCCTTTGCCGTGAAACGGAGCGAACATTTTCACACTGGATAAAGCTTTCCGCCACAAGGCCGCCCTCCGGAGGTTTTACCGGCACGTGCCAGCGTACCTTTCTCTCGGTCCGTGTGATGGGGATGACCGCCACCAAGTCCGCTGGGCCCTCATTGAAAATGTCCACGGACACGATGAGGGCAGGCCTGCTTCCCGCCTGTTCGTGTCCTATGGTCGGGTCGAAGTTAAGATCCCAAACCTCTTCCCGCGATGGCGCAGGAATACTCATTTTTTTGTCAGCCCATCAGACGAAGTTTGTTCCCAGAGATCCCTTTCGCGCAGTTCGTCTTTCCAGGCGCGAGGGTCATTTCTTAGTGCGGCAAAATCGGCGTTAGCCGCGCGCAGGAATTTTTCCCGCCGGTAGCGTTCGAGTGCCCTGTCCAGAACCGATTGCATGGACTGCTGCTCTTCCTCGGCGATCTGGCGCAGTAACTCGTGAGAACGGGGACTGATTCGAACGTTGGGAGTACGGTTTGCAGTCTTCATCAGCACATTTTAGCCCACGGGCAAATCCAAGAATGATCGCTGCGCCACCGAACACAGCGATCTCTCCGATCACAGTCTCTACCGGAAAAGATGGGCAAGCCGCACAAGCGCCTTCTCCAATTCGTGCTTGTTCATTACTACCAACCTCGGAAGCATAAATGGTGAATACTTTGTTCACCCCGCACGAACTTTTTTGTCTTTTCTGCCAATTCTTCTACTGTTGCTTGCCGCTGTTGATTGCCCCTTAGTCCTTGGACCTGGGGCGAGCACTTCTTGCCAGGTATCGCTGGTCCAGCGCTTGCCGAATGAGGGTCTTGATCACTGCCTGCCGGCTAATGTTCAACTCTTGTGCGGTGCCATCCAGCTCATTCAGCATGGAAGAGGCGAAATCCACGTTCACCCTGCGAATCGGTTCCATCATCCGTCCCGAATTGGTGAAAAAACGCGAAACGTCCTCACCGCGATCGGCGCGCCGGGCAATCTCCTCTGCAGACCTTTCCTTTCGGAATTTACTCATTTGCTTCATAAAGCTGCCTCTCCTCTTGGGTTGCTTTCCACAAAGTCACAAGATGGTAATATTCGCCTTCCCGATCTTCCCTTACCTCGAAGATGACGCTGTAGAGGCGTTCTTCCACCCAGCCAATGGCTCGATACTGTTCCGGAACGTCCGAGCGCTGGTCGAGGTAATAAGGGTGCGAAAAGATTTCCTGTGCCTCCTCAAAGCCGATTCCACGCTGGGGATTCCCCCTCAACCGCTGGCTTTTTCGCTCGTCGAAGTGGAATCGCATAAGGTATAACAGTTATACCATGGTGCGAGTGGAAATTCTATGCGGGCCCACCCGGCAGGAAAGGATGGCCGTAGACAAGGTCTTCATTTCGTTCGTGACTTTGACGTGCTGCAAACTTTGGCGGCTGGAATCGTATAGGTCAACTGCCCATGCTCAGCCATGTGGCAGCGCGCACACAGCGTTACAAGATTATCGAGCGAGCCGTTGCCAAGCTGGCTCCGTTTGATCTTGTGGTGGATCTGCAGATTCTCAAGTGACCCGCATTTCTGGCATCGCCATTCATCGCGCTCGAGCACCCGCTTCATCAACCGCGGGGAGTTCGTTTTGTAGTTTCCCCTATTTGCCGCCACGACGGATGATCGTCTGCCTCGGGCGGTAACTTTAGCGGACATTTTGTCTTCTCACCTGCACGGGAGGGCATCGGCGCGCTCCTCTCGCTCCCCCCCAATGATATTGTCTATCCATATCGCCTCCAACCTCCCAACCTTGCCAATTCCAAGCGGGATGCGCGCGGCTTCCCACGCCTCGCCACCGAGTGCCGACTCCGCCCAAGAGCAGGTTGAGCTTCGATACCCGTCGTCCCCAGGCATGGGTCAACAAGATCTGCCCGCAGTGATTCAGTCCTCGACCTCGGGGCTGGAACGGATTCGACTCAATACTCCTCCGGCTATATGTCCTCAATAAAACCCTTACGTTTGAGTAATGGAGGCAAGTCTCCCGGTTAATGCGATACATCCACCTTAATCGCGGGCAGTACCGGCTGGCCCAAGCGCATGCGCTGCAGACGCTCAAGTTGGGAAAGCGTGCGGTCGAAAGACCGCTCGATACTGCCTTCGTAGCGTTGCAGCCGATCTGACGCTTCCTTCGAGGGGACAAGCAATCGGGTTTCTTCAAGCTCATTGCCGTCATCGCCCTCCTGGCGCCACTCCATGAGCATCGGCTCAAACCTATCGATATCCTCCGTAATCATCTTCCCAATGAACTCCGCCGGGTCAGGTGGGATATTCGCTGGTTTCAGATTGTCCCCCCACGATCGGGTAAAGTGATAATATAGGTTCATCATCACACGCTCCGGTTCCAGCACTTTATAGAGCGCGCCCCTGGAGTATCAATTTCGACCGCCACAGTCGGCAGTTCTCCTTGTTTGGGACCATTCCCATAAACATCGGTTAGCTCTTTTCTGTCTCGCTCAAAATCGAGCCCCCGGGCAGTGACTCGCTCACGGATTGCCTTGAGCGCGGTAATGGCTGCTTCCAGGGCCATGTCGTTGCGCCCTTTCATGGCCGTATTGATTAATCCCTTTTCCCTCTTCGCCGTGTCCACAGCATCCATCTTGTGCTGAATGTATGCGTCCTTACAATTTTTGGTTTGATTCGCAACTTCGGCAGCTTCCGCTTGCACGAGACGGCGATAACGCCACATCAACATTCGCCATCTTTTCGACAAGGAGACTCTTCCAGGCTACCCTCCGGCTGAATGGACTGCGAATAGCTCCTCGACACTCCGGAGATAATCAGATTCCGATTCCCGGGACGGAATGATACCAGCGGCAAAGATCCCGTGTTTGATGGCATTCACCCGCGACTTCTTCTTACCTGCCAACGTCCTGGGGCCCGTGGCCCTTGCAGCGACGTTTCGGTCTGGCGCGCGTCATTCTCTGCGTAATTCATCCGCGCCGTTACCGCTTGCCGGTGCAATTTCCGTGGTTTCGGCAATCGCCAGGGGTTCGGTTTCATCCTCCGCGACAACCATCAGTTCCGAGTCCAAGCGTGAACCGCCATCCTCCTGTAAGTTGCCTCTCGTCTACAGCCGCTAAATTATCTTCCATTACATACCTCCAGAATGAGAATTGGGTTTACTTGAATCAAAAGGCAGCTAACCATCGGGCAAGCAGCCCTCTAATAGTGATTTCGATAGTCGAGAAACTTCGCCCGGCATGCAAGAGAACCCTTTACCCTGTAAGGGCTCCCGATCGCCTTGCCTGACTTTTCTCGAGGCACTCCGGCGCAAACCACTAACATGACCACCGGGCGTTCCTCTGCGGTTTTCCCTGCCGATTCCATCCGGCGATCGGGACGATGTTTCGGCCACGACCACGTCGCGCGAGGGGACCCTTCTGCACCGCGAATGGCATTCGGCATCCGTGGGTTTCGCGACCAGCACTGGCATGGCCGGTCGAGATCCGCGCCGACCCCGCATTGCCGAACAGGCCGGGGGGAGTAGAATTGACACGCACCGCGGTTAAGGCTTTGCGGACCTTGAGCCGTTGGGGTTCAGATGATCCTGACTTATTTGCGGCGCATGACTCTTACCACTACCATTCCGTGTCCAGCCATAAATCGGGCGGCCTTCTCGGCAGACATCCCAGGCACTGGTAGTGGTCGGATACGACGACGTTGGTGTCCCGTGGCAAGTTGAACGCGGTCAGAATGGCTCGGACGAGCCGCTTTTTCTTGATGATGCAACGGTCGGCGAAAAGATTGAACTTGCCGCTCTCTTCATGGTAATTCACGCGTCCCCGAGCGACCTCTTCGTATCGCCATTTCCAGGACCAGGCCCGGGCTTTTCTTTTTTGCATGTAATCCCAGAAATCAGGATGGTTCATGGGATACGTGCGATAGCCCGCATAGCTCGGGTTCTCTGTCCAGGGAATCCCGCGCACCAGAGGCTCCCCGTTCACGACGAAGAAGATTCCAACCTCGGGCACCTTCGCCGCCTTCGCCAAACATGCGCGAGAGTGTTGCTCATAAGACCTCTTGCTGTATGGGCGAACATTGCGGCTGCGTTTCTGAAGATAATTTCCCTCCTGCCTGAGACGTTCATCCAGCTCCGCATCGGTAAGGAATGTCTCGCCCCAAGGTGTGCAGAAGGTCTTTATTTTCTCCTCCGGCCGCTCAACGATGCTATTTTCTTCCACAGGTATCCCAACGATGTTCGTGTTGCTACCAGGCTCATGATTACTGCTCATATTCCGTGCCTCCTCGTTTGTAATCTCTAAGCGGGGTTAAGTTTTCCTCGCCCTAGAGAGCGCTTTCTGTACAATGGATCTGAAAGTCAGAATACTTTGGGCTGGGCTGATACCCAGCGGCCTTCCTTTCTGGTCCTGCCGGGGAACGAGCTTCTTCTTTGCCATTCGCCTTGCTGCCTCGGAGCTCCACATGACCACTCACGCCATCGCTCCCAGTCCTGACCCGCTGTTCAGAAAATGCGTTCGATGGCTAATACCCGATTTTCAGAATTGGTTGGAAAAAAATCTTCGACTCAAAGGAGATTCTTATAGCTTCATGCCAACCGGCAACTTGCTTCGAGGAGCTAACCTATTCTTAAATAAGGGCTTTGTTTTATTAGCCAGGCTTATACATCTGCGGTCGGAAGGCAGTTACATAAACTTAAAATCAAATATGAGGTGGGTCTATTCTTAACGCAGGGCCTCTTTGACGGCCAGTGCCTGCCTGCCCTCCCTGACCCCAAAGCCGCCTGCCCCCCCTCCACTCTGGGGTCATGAGCCGGAGCCCACAACGCGCTGCATCGAGAACCACCGCGGTGGAAACCCGCGCGCAGGTTTCGATCTCATTGGAAGCCGATGCTTGCGCCGATGGTTGATTGAGGTTGATTCTTATGCGGTTAGCGATGGTTATCGGGTGAAATGTCTGAATTGATAAAAAATCATAAAATTATCATTGGACAGAGTATTGGTAGTTGGGGAAGTCTCGGCCTTGTGGCTCTCAGGCCCATATTGGCTGGCACTGGGCCATCGGCATTGGCGCCTGACCCCATCCCCGGCTCCCGCAAGCATGGCTCGAGATGTGTTGCTTGGCGTTGGTGGATGCTGAAATAAAGTTGGCCCCAATCATAATATGGGTTGCTCGGCTTGAGCGGGCGGCTGGACTATGTGTCAATCTTAATGGGAAGAAGATATGGGGAAAGAGTAAATTGTCAATGCACCACAATCGGACACTGATGGGATGATGAGATGGTGCGGGATTATCGGCCTTGGCCACCCCAGATGAATTTTACCGGTACAACTATCGGCCAGCATACCAGAAAAATCACGTATCCGCATGGCCCATCGGCCGTGGCCGGCCAGCGCGTGTGGCCTGTGCTTCTCTGTAGCGACCCGACTTTGGGCGGCGGCTTGACAGAGCACCTCAATGAGTATATCATGGCCGTGGTATAAATCATGGCCGAGGTACAAGAAATGCCTCCCCGAATCCGTGGTCGCGAACATCCTCGGGGCAAAGAATTCCAAGTTCTTCTCGTCGGCCTTTTTCGCCGAGGCGGGTGGAGCATACACTCACGACCGAGCGCCGGCGGCCAAGCCAATCTCGTGATAGAGTCCGCAGGCAAGAAATATGTGGTCGAAATCAAACGGTCGTCCGAGGGCCGGCGTGACCGGTTAGTCCCCCTGCTATCGCAAGCCATTCTCCAAGCGCAAGCGGCAGCCCGGCTCTATTCGAAATCTGCCATCCCGGTGGCTGTCGTTGCCTCCCCACACATTTCCGATTTCGTGGCCGCCCAGGTCAAAGAATTCGCGCTGACCCACGCCCCAGAGGTTGGGATCGGCGTCATCGATTCGGAAGGACTACGGGTCTTTCATGGGTTCGGCTTGGAGAAACTCAATTCGGAACGCTCAAGTCGTTCGCGAATCCACTTGCCCGTCGAGCGCCCTCCTTCCACTTACCTGTTCTCAGACTTAAACCAATGGATGCTCAAAATTCTATTGGGACAAGATATCCATGAATCTCTGCTAACCATTCCGCGCGGTCAATACCGGAATGGCCGGATGCTGGCTCAGGCAGCGGGCGTTTCTCCGATGAGCGCCTCGCGCTTTGTGCGCGAGCTATTGGGCGAGGGCTTCCTTGACCAGCGAAAGGGGTTGCTGCGCCTCGTCAGAAGGGAAGAACTCATGCGCCGGTGGCAGGGCGCAAGCCAGAGGGCCGCGCGGGAGATCCCCGTGCGCTGGATCATTCGCGGCGGTCTGGAGCAGCTTCTGTCTGCTGTAAGGTCATACTGCTCGTGGCGGGATGCAAATCGCTTGCGACAGCAGAAACCACGCGCAGGCCGAACGGCCGAGCCTGCCCCTCGCGTCGCGATCGGCCTCTTCGGAGCGGCCGATTTGCTGGGCGTGGGATTCGTCCATGGGGCCGTTCCTTACCTTTACCTGGAACATCTGAGCGTGCCCGCCTTGGAGCAACTCGGTTTATCGGTTGAAGACGTGAAGGGCCAGCCAGATGCCTACGTTCGAGTTCCCCAAAACAAAGAGACAGTGTTTCGTGCGGTGGCGCAACACCAGGGAGCACCCGTATCGGATATTCTGCAGGTATGGCTGGACGTATCAAACCATCCCGCTAGGGGTAAGGAACAAGCCGACCAAATCTGGAAGCGGATCCTGGCCCCTTCGATTCAGCAGGAGGTATGATGAACGGTCGCCAGGAGAACGAGCCGCTCGCCCGATTAATCGTATCCCTTGAACCGACCGGCAGATCGCCCGCTAGCTGGGAATGGCGAAGGCGACAGTGGGCAAGTGGCGGCGCCGATTCCTGGAGCGGGATGTGACCGGGCTGCACGACGAATTGCGTCCAGGCCGCCCGCGTCCGATCAGTGACGAGCGCGTCGCGCAGTTGGTTCGCAAGACGCTGGAGACGAAGCCGAAAGAGGGTACGCAGTGGAGCCTCCGACAGATGGCGCGCCAGACGCGGTTGTCGAAATCGACGGTACACCGTATCTGGCAAGCATTCGGGCTGGAGCCGCACCGGCAGCGGCATTTCAAGCTTTCGACGGATCCGTTTTTTGTCGAGAAAGTGCGTGACATTGTGGGTTTGTATTTGGATCCGCCAGAAAACACCGTGGTTCTGTGCGTGGATGAAAAGAGCCAGATTCAAGCTTTGGAACGGACGCAGCCGATGCTGCCGATGGGACTCGGGTACGTCGAAGGGGTGACGCACGATTATCGGCGCCACGGGACCACGACGCTGTTTGCGGCACTGGATACCGCGAAGGGCAGGGTGATCACCCAGTGGCGGCAGCATCACCGGCATCAGGAATACTTGGAATTTCTGCGGCAGATTGAGAAAAACGTGCCCCCCGACCTGGAGGTGCATGTCATCGTCGATAACTATGCGACGCACAAGCATCCGCGCGTCAAGAGGTGGCTGGCGGCGCGGCCGCGCTTTCATGTGCACTTCACACCCACCTACGCCTTGTGGCTCAATCAGGTGGAAATTTGGTTCAACCGGATCACCCAGCAGGCCATCCGCCGCGGAACGTTTCGCAGCGTGAAGGAACTCGTGGCGAAAATCGATGGGTTCGTTCAGAACTCAACGCCAACGCCAGACCCTTTGTGTGGACGGCCACGGCGGATTCGATCTTCTCCAAGGTTCAAAGACTGTGTGAACACCGGGACGGAACACTAGTGCAAGCTTGCCATTGTACGGGTCCCAGGTGATGAATATCTCGCCAGCGCAAGATCGAGAGGCTTTGCCGGCGGAGGAACTAACACTTCTCCTTCAAACAGGATGTCCCTGGCCGTGACCCTGCGCCCATAGAGCTTTCGATTATCGGCATTATCCTGTTTCACCACCGCACCATCAGAGAAATCCCGGCAAATAAGCCCCGCGTCCGCGAGTAGCTTAGGATTTCAGCGTGCAATTGGGCATCTGTTGCGCCTTCCGCTGTACGGCCCATGGGTCCAGCCGTTGCCGATAGATCACCGCCCAGCTTAACATTGTCCTGAATGAGCTTTCGCGCCCCTCGGGCTCCCTTCACGATGAATACCACGTCCGTTGCCTCACCCCCGATTTGAAACCCGAAGCTTGCGCCGCCGATCGTAAACATTGAGGGCGCTCCCCATGTACTGTTCCTGTGCCGTCGACACACCAGGACTCCACGCCCATAGGCGCCCCCGAATATGAACGCGCCTTTTAGCTCGGAAGGAACGATGCCCACACAGAAGGCGCTTTCCAGCAAATCGTGAGGAATGCCTTTGTCAGGCGCGGCCATGATCTCATTGAGTACATTCGTCGCCTTTTCCAACTGGGTTTCCTTCGCAAAAGCGGGTCCGGTCAGCGCAAGGACCACAAATACAGTTGCAATAGTTGTACCATGGTTATCTCCCTTCTGTTGTCAGCAATCTGAAAACTGTTTTTCAATCAGCTATCCTTGCAGGTGATCTGCCGTATCTATGAAAAACAAAACAACTCGTTTTGATTCAGCATTTAAGGTTAATGATAGGGGGGCTTCAGATGTTCGTTGTCAAAGGTAAAAATTTCCAGTCCTGGAATATATGACCCCCTAAGGGGAACACAAGTGGCGGTTGAGGTGGGCACGCTTGATGGAGTGGCACTGCGAAAAGGCCGGCAACATGAAGCTCGTCCGGGCTGGATTGCTATCGAATTACGGGCAAACGGGGGAATCGGGACGGATGGAAGTGGCGGGCCCAAAATGGCCTTCCCCGAGGGGCGTATTACTACTCCCCGAGCTGACGCATCCGGCCGTTCTTGTAAATAATGTACGCTACTTTTCTAGTTTTACCAATAGTTATTGGGTTTTCCTTTTATTGTGAGATGGCAGCAGGATTTAACCTGGACGCTGGCGCGGTTACGCCCCGCGGCATCGTGACTCCAGTGTGGTCGTGAAGTGCTCGACGCCTCGCGCTTAGGTTGTTCTGAGCCCGATCCACGTCACGGCTTAATGCACGATATTCAAGTTCCGAGCACACACCTATTCGCCGTTTCAGCAGCACATTCGTGGCTCGAGGAATGCTGAGGCCTCGTCGCAGAGGGCTTGAAGTATTTGACGTTCTCGCAAACCATCTCTCCGGCTCCGCGCGCTCGGATCAGGACTTTTCCAGACGGGATGTGAACGACCCTGAACTTAGTCAGACCCTCGACAATAGTCTCCAAGAAATTCTACATCTAAAGCGAAATTCAGTCCTTTTGATTTCATTCCAGGCGCTGGCCCTGCACAGCGGCAGTCGATAATTCTGCCATCGTGTCACCCTCCTCCTGGCGCAAGAGCCTACGCATGAAACAAGTCACCCCCACCAGAGATCAGGCTCCAGGACGTTTGCGAGGGCGCTCGCGATGAGAATCAGAAAGCGGAATCCTGCTTCGCTTTTTTTCGCCTTGGTGGCGCCTACTACAGACATAGCGGAACTTCACCAATACAGTAAGTCTCCTTGTTTCGATTGGGTTCGGCGGTAGGCGTGATGGAACGCCGGCTGCTTTGGGGATGAGAGATGATGATAGAGAACATCGGCGTTGGACGGCCGATGCCGGCCGCCCTGAGGCGTATGATAAACCAAAAGGAGGCTTTCGTGGAGTCTCGAACGGTGATGCGCCGAGGCGATTCCGGTGGAAAGCCCGTGAGCAACAGGATCCTTCTTTCGTTGCCGGACGTAGAATACCGACAAATCCGCGCCCATCTCGAATTTGTGAAGTTGGAGCCTTACCGCGTCCTCCACGAACCCGGCGAGAAATTGTGCTTTGCCTACTTTCTCAACTCCGGATTGGCATCGCTTTTGGCCATGATGCGCGAAGGAAAAGCAGTTGAGGCGGGCGTGGTTGGATTGAAGGCATCGTGGGTACCGCCCTCGCAGTGAGCCTGCTGAGAAGCCCCCTGCGCGCGGTCATGCAAATCGGCGGAGATGGGTTTAGGATTAATGGCCCAGCCCTGTCAGGCTTTACGTTTTTCGAACGCTGCCCCGAACTTTCGATGCGGTTAAGCCGTTACGCGGTTCTGCAAGGAATGCAAGCGGCGCAGACGGCAGCTTGCAATCGCTTCATGAATTCCGGCGACGGTTCACCGCTGATTCTGGTGGCGTTTCAGGATCGGGTGGACGATGGCATGCTGCCATTAACGCACAAATTCTTCACGGTATGCTGGGCACGGACCGCCCGAGCGTGAGACTCGCGCCGCCCGGCGCCCTGCAGAAGAAAAAGGTGATCCGGTATAGTCGCGGCGTTGTGGAGATCCTGGACCGCAAGCGTCTAGAGAGTTGCGCCTGTGAGTGCTACCGCGTCATTCAAGAGTTTAACGGAGACCTGGGCCTGTTGTAGTGCCTCGCGAGTTCCAACTTCTGCCAAACAGCGCCTGATCGATGAATTTGCAGTTTTCGACCAGGAGAAACAGGAGACGATCTGGAGCGGTGCTGCGGTTGGCCTCCGTCCAATCGCCCTGCGCAAGAAAGCCCAGCCCGCAAATCACCAAGCGCGCGAAATATCGCCTTCGCTGCTAATTCGACAGCCAGCAGCTCCAGTGACGGCAAAATTTATTGGGATGGCAGAACCCATGCTGGAAACATTCATGCTGTTCATCCAGGACGAAAAGGGGCCGATGTACCGCGCCGGCCTGAACGATCTTGCAGAGGCCAAACGCCTGGGTAGGGAGATCGCAGAGACGGAAAAAGTCGAGTGTTTCATCTATAGCTTTAAGGAATATCGAGAAGTCGAACGATTCTACCCACCATCGCAGAGGGTATCTCCGAAGAAAACCAGACGGAAATCCACCTAAAGAGTATTACATAATATGGTGACACCTAAAACAGTTCCGCTTGTTTCCAGAATGCGGCGACGAGAGTCGGCCGACGGCGCATGCGCCGCAAGGCGCCGCGGGCGGCGGCACTAAATCCTCATGGCAACCGTTAACAGTTAGCCGGAAATTTCAGAAGGGGCGGGCGATCCACAAGAATGAGAAAAACGCGCTAGTCTGGCGAGACGCGTAATGGACACTACCCGGAGATGGGGTCTTCGTGTCTCTCATATCGCTCGTGCGCCCAAGCTCTGGTCATTCTCAACCAGCCTGTTCTCCCGAGCACCCTTCCTTCTCGAAGTAATCGTGTCACCGCCGTTGCAGAAACTCCAGGAAACGCGACGCTCTCCTCGCTTGCTTCGTACCCATTACCCTGCAATCGAAAGATCTCCAACTGCTGGCCATCGTAGCGCCAGACCTCCGGAACGCCGAATTCTTTAAACAGCACGAGTTTGTTAATCGAGGGATTTGTGATATCGATTTCAACCACCAAGTCAGGAGGGGGGTCAGGGCTGAGATCAACCCGCTCCTTGTTGCGGATCTTGTCAACATTCTGCACGTAGAAACACGAATCGGCTTCGAACCCGCGCTCCAGATCTTCCCGTGTAAACGTAGACGCCCCCAGCCCCTCCGCTTCAAGATTCATTGCATCCGCTATTACCCCGATCAAATCGGCGATCCTTAGGTTGTGACGTTCGTGTTCAGCGGATGGGCTCATGATTTCTAAAACTCCACGGTCAAAAGTGAAGCGAGGTGAACTGACCTCACCGTGTTCTGAAAGCAGGCGTCGGTAAGTCTCCCAGGACAAGTTACGCAGCGTTATTCTCTGATCAGGGGGGTTTAGAATCAGGGTCATAGCTAACTGCCTCTACAGGGCCTCAGGGGCCGAATTCGAGTCTACTCTAGAAATGTACCACCTCCCATACATGAGCGTCACCTGGATTTCAGCTCGCGCCTGGAATATCTCGGAGACCTGCGATACCGACTTCGAGAATTGATTATTGACGGCCCGTCACATAGCCTCCCCTCACAGCTCTCCCGACAAAACATGTTGGACGGCTCCTGCTAGCGCACGGCGAGCTTCCCTCCGAAGCTTGCGGAGCGTGATCAACACCTCGCAGACGTTCGACCCATGTGGTCGCCTCCGGGCGGGAGGTGTGTTATGGCCCGGAAGGCATCATGGGATCCCACGCTTGCCGTCGATACGGCGGGAACCTTGTGTGTGTTCGCCGTGTATCAGCAGAATTTCAAGCCCCGATTGGGCCTGGTCACTTCGCATGACGGCGGATTGATTTTGCGGCACAGTTGTTCGGAATGCTCAGGTTGTACCGATCTCGTACTCGTCTGAAGGCAACGCGCAAGAGGCCGGGCGCCGAACCCAGGGTCTCAACTCTGGCACCTGTTGGGGAAAGGTGGGATCATGGGACCAATATTTCACCGGGCAAGATCGAGGGGAACATTTTTTGATTTCACGCACTTGGCAATCATTGAAGATGTTGCGGCTGGCAAGGCACCGCCACGCGTTCAAGACCAGAGAGGTGCCCCGACTCAGACCAAAATGCGCAGCCATCTCCGATTGAGTCCAAAACGCTTCCCATTTCGCAAAGCTCGAATTCGCTTCGCGAGGTGTCGGACGACGCCCGGACTATCGACGCCCTCGGGCAAATACCTGACAGCCTGTGAATATGTCCTGTGGAAATCTGCAAAACTCCTTGGGGGAACACAATTCCGATGGTTAGTCTTTCTTTCTTGAGGTGCCAAGGGGCGTAATCCCGCCATCCTTTTGAGAGCAATCGAGCGCTTATGCCAGACGTAACTCTGCAATGGAGGCGCGAGCGGCTCCCCCGCTGATGTCCGGAACAATTGTCAGTTCCAGTGTCGTCAGCCCGTGGAACTCAACGGTATAGTCTTCAAGTTCTCGGGTTGTGCCGGGAGGGCTGAAGTTATACTGCTGACGGGCAATTTCCCGATAAGACTGACCCCTATCAGAAGACCAGCGCAGCAAAAACTCGTGCGTGCGCCTGTGCTCATTTTCCTGAAATACCAAATGAATGCTCCGAATATCCTGCGGCTTGTCAAATACGAGGCGGACCGTCTGCTTCCCGGCTTGTGCCGCCCGCCATCCCGATCCGGTGTTCGGGATCAATGCCGATTCGATGGGGTGTGCCGCGTCCTCGGACGAGACTTCTGCCTGGGTAAGACCTTCCAGGTCTAGCCAGTTTTTGTCCGCGGTCGAAACCCCGTCAGCACCCTCGTTAATTATCCGCTTGCGCATACGCTTGCCCTACCTTTCAATTATCCCACGAAACACAAGGGCTAATCCAGGTGCAGAGCTGCGGCACTACCGAAGATTGATCTGACCGGGACGGGAACTGGAAGGAAGCATCGTCCAGGGCAGGTGTTGCCGGGAGCAACACACCGCCCGATCTGAGGGCATAGCGGAGGCAATCGCGTTCAGCTTCCTCCTCCTGCTGTTGATACATGTCGTAACCGCCGCTGCGCAGGCCCATGGGGTTGCCGCGCATGCGTTCTTCGTAATTGAACTCTTCGGCTCTTTCTTGCAGGACCAACTGCTTGCGGGTCGTTCTCTTTGCCATGGACAGTATCCTCCCCTCAGAAGAAATCCGGTCCAGGCAAACCGAGTTTTCAGGTCTTAGTTTTCACAAAGGTCCCGCGAGGCGTGTCCATATCCATGGCGTTATCCCATTTTACGGAATCCTTCGCAATGCTGTCTATGATGACCACTACGACACCATCGGCCCGCCCGTGGCTTTTATCCTCGTGATCGTGCTCCCCAAGCGCGGTGAAATCCAGATCAGTGGAGAACCGGGCATGGCTTCCGATGAACATTTTCCGCAGACATGTGCCGCCCTTGAAGGCCAGTCTGTCCAGAATGCGACGCTCCGAGAGAAGCTGAAGCAGGAAGGTCAGGACGATTTCCTTTTCCGCGATCATCATGTCGCGAAGACCGGATTGGGTGGAGTAGCGCCGCACCTCGGGTTGCGTCGAGCATGCCTACCCGTCCTTCTTGAGCGCTTTTCCCCGGCCTAGCCCGGCGCTCTCATGCAGTTCTTCGCCTGACACGTTGACGAATAGATGCCATGTCTTGTCATAGCCGATGGCGCCGGGAACTTTGTGTGCGGGATTCGATCCCATCCATGTCCGGGGGCCGCGGGCGGCGAGGTCAAGCAGCCTTTCGCGGACGGCGGCGGGCATGTCCGCCTTGACGTGATCCATCACCCAGCCGAATCTGCGGACCAGCGCAATCGAATCGATCCGTTCGAGATAGTCTGCCGCCTTCGGCCAATCGAAACGGCGACTGGCCGCCGCCAGAATGGAGGCGGCCTCTCCCACGCCCCCGGCCAGCGCCGGGCGGTCGATGCAGTCGATGGCCGTCTTTTCTCGATCGGACATCATGACTTTGTAGCCGAGGACGTCAACAGGAGCGAATCCGAAAAATTTCCCAGGCTTGGGATTGACGATCCGCACCCTTCCCTCCCCGACCTGCCGCCCCCGCAGCCGCGTCGGCGTGACGAGAACGATCAACCGGCGATGCTGTGTTGTTAGCCCATAGTGCTCGGCGGCGCTGCCGTATCCGATGTAGTAGGGATCGGCGATGCGGCTTGCCAACGCGAGGAGATTGCTTTCGCCCAGGGCAGCGGGCCCCTGATCGGGCGGGATGAGGAGGTACTCTCCCCAGCTAGCCCGTTCGAGCCAGCCTTTCCGGCGCAGCGATTCGATCACTTTGTCTGCCGCCTTGGCGCTGCCGCCGAGCAGTTGGATAATCTCCGGCCGGCCCACCTCGCGCCGTTTTTGTTCGGCGAGGGCAAGCACCACCATGCTCTCCTGCGACGATAAGGTCCGGACGGTGAAATCCATAATATTCCTACTCACAAAACCCCATGTTTTAGGGGGTTTCGATGAACAAAATATCATCCCAGGCCTTGCATGTCAATCATATGCAAATATCTCTCTTGAGTGAGTTGGTTTTATCGAATTTAAGCTTATGCGAAGCGTCTGGAACCCCCCGAGAGTCAGGAAGGAGGAGTCGATGAATCGTGTCACAGGCGAATTGGTACTTACGGCACAATTCCCTATGTTAGCCGTTCCTGCTAAGATCCTGAGCTGCGCAATCTCGTCGTCCTTTACTGTCCGGTGATTAAAGTCCAGCGACAGGGCCCGGTCAAGCCGCCCTCGCAGCCCAGTCAAATTTTCTACTACAAAACTCAAAAGAAGGCAGGCCACACGGACTCCTCAACAACCTTTCAAATGGGGACCCCTCTGGGCCGCAGGGCATTGTGCCGTCCTCAGGATCACACCGTCTCCGCGCCTTGATTCCATGTGCTCACCGCGGGAAACATTCAAAGCTCCGCCTCCAAGCGCAAAAGCCTGGGGTGGAACCCGTGATCGCTCCTTTCCACCTTTCAGCGGATTCGACAAGGTTTGGGAGAGCTTTTTTGAAAAGGATGCCTCCCATCCACAATATACCTAGAGGAATTGCAACTCGACGGAAAATCTGCGGGTTTCGGGCAGATTGGCGGAAAAAAATGAATCAGGTTGGAGAATGGGCAGCGAAGGCAGAATTCAGAAGCGAACTCATTGGGCCGCCGATCCCCAGTCGAGAGCAGGAGTTCTCCCCTGCCGGCTCGCCGTCCAGCGGGTCGAGGGTCTGCTCACTGGTCTTCCGCTCGCGCTGAAATACCCGTATCTCGAGGGGTCGCCGGAAAAAATATTGACGATTCTTTGCCAAACTCGGTGGGAAGTAGCCGGAATTTCAGTATTGGTATTGGGGGAGAGTCTATTCTCAAGGCACGATCATGCCCCGGGATCAACAACTTGACGGCATAGGATTGGCATGCCTGACCCGCATCAATCCGGAATCCATCTCGGGTTGATTCCAGAAGTCTGACCGGGATGATTCCGAATCCTGACCGCTCTGCCCCGCAATCCGCGCCCGCGGTAACTGCAGGCTGGAGGCTCCGATTCAAACCTGAGCTAACCACCTAACTTTGCGCCGCGGACGGTGCGAACGCGGCTCGCCTTTGGGGAATATGGCTGATGGTCTTCGCCGAGTTGCTGCCGAGCAAGATCGAGTTCGTAAGTTTTCTGCAGATTCATCCAGAGATCCGGGGTGGTCCCAAAGTAGCGGGCCAAGCGCAGGGCGGTGTCGGCAGAGATGGCCCGCTTCCTCGCAACGATCTGCGAAATACGGTTAGCCGGCACCGCGAGCATACGCGCCAGCTCGGCCGCGGAAATACCGATCTCCTTCAGTTCGTCGGCGAGAATTTCACCGGGGTGAATGGGAGTGCGCGCCATAATTCAAGACTCCTTAATGGTAATCCACGATCTCAACATTCTCGGGTCCGTCAGCTCCTTGCGGCCACTCGAAGCAGATGCGCCACGGCTGATTGATTCGGATGCTGTACTGGCCTCGCCTGTCGCCAGCCAGGGCCTCCAGCCGGTTGCTGGGCAGTCGGGCCAAATCCTGTAAGCTGACTGCCGCCTCCAGAACCCGCAGCCGCTTTTCGGCCTGGTGGCGGCAGCCCTCAAAACGAGGCACCCTTTCGCCCTCAGAAAATCGCTCGGTCTTCCTGTCCCGGTAGCTTCGGATCACATGCCAGTTTGGCAGAAAATACGCAGTACGTCAAGCATACGGCAGGCGGTTTTTCCGCGTCAGGCTCTTCGGTCGGTGCTATCGCATTCCACAGGATTGACTCTCCGGATCTGGGCTGCGGCCAAGGAAGACTGCTCATGTTCGGCAAAGAAAGCGCTCCGCCAGCGACTGCGGGCCAACCTCGTCTGTCGCCCCATCAATGGTGGCGTCCGGGTGGGATCTCCACGGCGAACATGCGGACTCTTGCTATACGATGGCCAAAGGCAACGCCAGTCTGAGAAGTTCTAAACATGTACAGGCTGTCGACTTGCGCGATAAAATTCGGAGATCCACACCAAAGTGGACGAGGTAATTGGTAACCATGGGCCCTGCGTCAGTGTCCCATGAGCGATTGAAAAGTAATGATTTGCGCTTGATCGATGTCGGGTTTTTGTCTATAATGAGTGTCGGGTTTTTGCAGGTGTCCCATGCGTCGGCTCGAAGACATTGCGCGAAAGAATTGAAAGTCGGATCGCCCGCAAGCGCGGAGAAGACGTGTTCTTGCCGCGGGAGTTCAGGGATCTCGGCGGCGAGGATCAGGTTCTGCGCGTACTGCGTATTCTCGTGCGGGAAAAACGACTTGTGCGCCTCGGCTATGGGGTCTATGGCCGCGCCGTTGTCTCACGTCTTTCCGGCGACCCAATCCTTTACAGCCAGAGCGGATTTCTAGGCGCGGCACGCCAAGCCCTTACCAAGCTTGGGGTGAAATGGGAACCTTCCGAAGCCGAAAGTGACTACAACGAAGGTCGTTCAACCCAGATTCCGCTTAATCCGGTTGTGCGGGTAAACGGGGAGATTTTCTCGCCGACTCCGCGACGGCAAGCAGGAGCTAGTGCTTGCGCGATAAACCGTCTCTACAGGATCTTCTCGAAGTTCAAAAGCAACTTCGATCTGCCAAGTCCAGTCCTGGTTGAGAAGGACTGGTATGTCGCGAGGGCGCTTGCGGCGATCAACAGCGCTGACGTGAAGCCGTTCCGTCTGGTTTTCAGCGGCGGCACGGCTTTGAGCCGGGCCCACCGTCTTACCCGGCGCATGTCGGAAGACATCGACTTAAAATCGTATCGGATGAACCGCACTCACGTGGGGAGCTGCGTAAATTGCGCGACGACGTTACCGGCGCCCTGTTGCATGCCGGTTTTCAGTTGATCCGGAGAACGCGGCACACCGCGATTCTGCCAACGCGAGCCGCTATACGATTTATCGCCTGCCCTATACGCCGGAGGTGTCCGGCGAGGGCGCATTGCGACCGGAGATCAAGATCGAGACAGCCGTTTGGCCCTTGCGCCTGCCCTCCGTCGACCGGAGCGTGACTTCTTTTTGGGCGGAGGCTTTTGAGCAGCCAGCAGAAGTGCCATCGATTCCTTGCGTGGCGCTCGATGTAGACGATTGCGGAGAAATTTTGTAGCGTTAACTAGGCGCGCGGGAGCCGAACTTTAAACCCTGATGGCCCGCGAGACAAATCTCTTGTGCGCCATGTGTACGATCTGCATGCAGTTTGACCCCATTAGATCCGGCCGAGGTTATAGCGTTGGCGAGGGAGATCATGGGGGCCGATGTCGAGGCTTACGGCCATCAGTTTCCCGCATACCGCGAAAATCCGATTGCTGAAACTTTGCGGGCGGTCGGTGGACTCGCAACCGATGCTCGTTTTGAAATCGACTATACAACGTTTCTGCGGGACATGGTCTACGGCGAAACCCCCAACTTCAAGAGGCACTGCTAGGTCTCGGCTCTTGCCAACGACTTAGCTGCCTAGCCCCACTGCTTCCCATGCCTTTCGCCCACCTGCTTAAAAGAAACTGCCTCGATTAGGGTGTCATGCAGCGACGCTACAAACGCTCTTCCATGGGCCTAATGATGACCAAAATCGATGCCGACGATGATTGTCAATTCGGGATCTTACTACGGAAAGGATCTTCACTTCCTTCGTGGTTTTGGCTTGTTGCACACCCTGACCGCTGGGACTGAATAGAAAAGCTGCCCATGCTCCCCCATATGGCAGCGCGCGCAAAGCGTTACGGGATTATCGAGGGAGTCGTTGCCGAGTTGGCTCCGTTTGATCTTGTGATGGACCTGCAGGTTCTCCAGCGATCCGCACTTCTGGCATCTCCATTCATCGCGCTCGAGCACCCGCTTCATCAATCGCCGGTAAATCTGCTTGCCCAGCTTGATCCGCTGCACTTTCTTCAGCATTTTCCCGCCGCCTCCAATTCCCTTCCCCCGCCTTGGCCGGCAAGATTTTCCTGATACTCCCTCGGCAGCAGGTGCACGAGACGGTGAATGACCATCAGGATTTCTTCCGGCGACTACTCCTCTCCCCGCCCCGCGAGAAAATCCACACAATCATTTGAGCAATAACCCCCGCGATTTCTCCGTCCCCACCAT